>JAQBZB010000183.1 GCA_027622275.1 Planctomycetota bacterium
TGCACCACTCCAAGAAACACGAATCTCAAAAGACAAAGTCGTGGAGCCCAAGTCAGGAGTTCTGAGCCTGCGCACGGAATGCGCAAGTCCGCAATCACCTACCCGCCTGCGAATTTATGACTGACTGTACTTTCCAGTGTGCGTTGACTGGTCCCGATATTGCGAGTTATCCTACATGCGGCTGATGCGATTGCTCATTCTGAGTGCAGGACAATGAAATGTTTAAATCCCTCGAAGGCGTTTACCGCGACGGCAAGATCGAACTACTGGAACCGGCTCCTCCCGGTGCCGAAGGACGCGTCATCATTACGTTTTTGCCCACAAAATCTATCGATCTAGCGGAGCGCGGAATCGACGAGGAGCAAGCGGCCGATCTGCGTCGTCGTTTGGGAGCGATTGCCGCTGATTGGGATCGTCCAGAGATGGATACCTACGATGCCTTAGACGAGGAAAAGGACGAGGAAAAGGGGACGCAGCTCTTTGATTGACTCCGACGCGAAGCGCTACCGCTGGAACCGCATTGAACGCGATTGATTAACCTTAAGAACTTCGCCGAGTGTGCCAACTTTGGGATGTGATTTCATGATGATGCAGCATCCTAGCCATCGATGCTGCTCAAACAATCAAATGTCGCAGTTGCCGAACCGTGATTCAACGTACTCACCTCAACTCTCGTTCCGGCCGCGATGGGTATCAATTCAGCCAGTGACCCGGTCAGCACCAAGTGGCCTGCTCGCAATGATAACCCATGCGACGCCAGCAGGGAGCTTAAATCTGCGATCGCCTGCACAACGGCCTCTTGCCAGCGAACGTATGTGACTTCGGCGGCCCTCTCACCGTTCAGTGTGATATGCAGTGAAAGATCATCGGACGACGGTAAACTCAGGTCCACGTTAGGAACGACAAATCCCGCATGCAGGGCATTATTGGCGATGAGTTCAGCAGCCGCTCGATTTACCGCTCGCAGTACATGATTGTGGAGTTCGATCACGGGGAACACGCTGCCGACGCAACCGAGGAATCGGTCACGGTCGCCACAATCGCTCGGCACGTCCTCCGACAAGCGGACGGCTAACTCGCCTTCGACCGCCAAGCCAGCGAATTGGTTGGTCGAAAGTTCAACTCCAGAATCGTGGCGTTCGTTTGAAAACAGTCGCCCGAAGATGGGATGGTCGATGCCAAGTTGCTGCTGAATAACGGGCGAAGTACAGCCGATCTTGTAACCGGCGACCGTTTCCCCTCGCTGCTCGCGGAGTCGGCAGACCTCCGACTGAATGGCATACGCTTGTTCTTCGCTGAGCGAAATTCCCTCGGCAAACATGGTGCCGGGTGTACGGGCATCATAATCGTCCAACTGTCGGGCGGCTAAATGCGCGATGTCAAGTACCATCGATGACTGTGCCTTCAACGACCTCATCCGGCGAGTACGGTTCGGCGAACAGGCCGTAGCGAACATCACCGTCGAGGTCGATCGGGTGACCCGCCATCAAGTGCTCGACATCGGATTCCGCGACCAAGTTGAAACGGGCATTACCCCACCGCAGTCGCTCGTCGCCGTCAGCAACCATTACCAACTCGGTGATCCGGTTGTCCTTCATGTCGATGTAGCCTTGCCAATGGAGCGTCACGCGGTGTTCCCACAAACGACCGTCGGTACGTGGACTTAGCACACGGTCCTGACCACCTTCGACATCAGACTCGCCGTGGATGTGAACTCTTACGATCTGAGGGTCGGTTGACGGAACCTGCTGGCCGGAGAACTCCCAAGCGTGGCGCTCGTTTCGGCTGCCGGGCACGTCGCCCAGCGGGTTCACATCCAACTGTCCCAGGTACGCCTGAGTGACTAGGCCGCGCACGAACTCGCCGGGTATCCGGAATTGCTTTCCAGCGGATTGTTTGACTGCACCTGCCAATTGCTCTTGGAGGACGACGGGGACTTCGAAACGGGCTTCCATGTAGTGCTCTTGGCGAATCGTATCGGCAACGGGTTTGCCATCTTCGCCGAGAGGGCGGCCGATGATTCGTCCGACGAGCGTTCCTCGTTCGAGCGCCGGCGTGGCTGGACAACGATCGTCGCTGGCATGTTGCTCCGGTATCCTGACACGCCTGCTCGTGTCCTCGACATCAGCGAGCTTGCGGCCGGGGAATTTCATGAATCGTTCGGCAGTGACGGGATTCTCCGCGTCGGGAGCCTGCCGATACCGATTCGAAACATGATCGAGGAACTTGAGGATGCTCTTGTCGTCGTCGAACGACAATGCCCAAGCGAGTACTTTGCCAGCGGAATTGACGGTGCAGATTCCCTGCGACGCGGGTTTCGACCGGCTGATCTCCGCATACAGCTCGCCTTCCACTCCGGAGGGCGGATGGTTGACATGCGCGGCCTTCAGAGCGACCGGAATGAATTCTTCGTTGACGCGACGAACGACTTCAGGATTCGAGAAAACCACCTCACGGGCGGCACCTGCGAACACTCAGCATCGTTCGTCATTGATGGGGCGGTCGATGAAAACCCAGAGCATGATCGGCTTGTTCTGCTCGCGCGAAGCTTTCAGGCCGTCGAGCAGGCACGTCTTCCAGGCGATGTGGCGCCAGGCGACGTCTTCCTTCTTCAAGGCGTTGACTTCAGACCGAACCTCGTCCGGCGACTTCGACGGAACCACCGACGACGACTTGGACGGAACCTCGTCTGGCGACTTGGACGGTTTGTTATCGGGTACCGCACCCTTGTTAATCAGCTTCAATACTTCGTCGACCAATTTCTCGGCCTCTGCTGCTTTGCCTTGTTGCAGCAGCGGGCCGACTTTGTCCATCAGGCCTTGGATCTGGGAAACGTCTTCGCCGTTTTGCTGCATCTTTTCGGCAGCCTGCTGGACCTGCTGAATCTTGGCGGCAAGTTGGCGTAACGGGCCGTCGGGCTGCGGCGTGCCAGGCGCACGTTCAGGTCGATTCAGTCCGAGCATCGCGCTGACGCGATCCAGCAAGGCTTCCGCTTCCTGGACTTGGCCGTTCTGCATCAGTTCGGGGAACTTCTGCATCAAGCCGACGACGTCAAAGGGAGGATGCCCTGCTTCAGCGCGTCGTTGAACCTCCTTTTCAATCCGCGCGAGCTTCGCTTGCAGACGCTGCTCCAAGCCGGCGGTGGATTGTGGATCCCGATTCATCGTGGCCGCGATTTTCCGCTGTTCCGGATTCAGTTCGTTCCTGATCTGGATCATCAGCCTCAAATGCAATTGTTTCTGGTCTTTCTCGACCGCGAGGACTTCATCGAGCTGTTTCAAGGCGGCCTCTTCGTCGACTTTCTCGGCCGACAGCAACTCCGCGAGTTGGCCCATCGCCTTATTAACCCGCATCTCCTGCTCCTGTCCTTGGGGGCCTGCTTCTTCGAGACGAGCATGAATACGTTCGACCTGTTCGTCGGATAAGCCGATTTCCTGGCGATGGTGGATCAGCACTTCCGGCGAAAACAACAGGGCCTGGACTGGGTTGTCCGCCGGACTCTCCGCCGAGGCCATATTGGCGCACATCGTCATTAACAGAACGCACAACCATCGGAATTTCGACTTCATGATTTACTCCTGATCTAGAGGAACGTTTAGATTCAACGCCAGCAGCGATTCTGTGCGACTGGTCCACACGGGCACTCCGGCACCGCTGGTTGTCGCTGTGGCACTGAAATGCTCTTCAATAACTCGGCGCAGATGATCAAAGTCAATGTCCGCGACGCGCTCGTCTTCCGGTGCGATCACCTGCATCGCTGGTGAAGCGTCCTCAGCGACACGCACACCGGATTCAACAACGGGATCGTCTTGTGGCGGTCGGACAAACCAGAACGCGACTAGCAATGTTGCCGCGATACAGCACGCAGCCGCTAACTGAAGACGACGACTCAGTCGTCGATCGGGCTTTCGTACCGGACGCCCCAGTACGTCCGCAAAGGCTGGCGCATGCTGTTCGTCCACACGCTTCAGACGCTGGACCATTTCCCGAATCCGCGCTTCATCTGATGATTGATTCATCCGTTTGCTTCCGTAGGGGGTTCAACAAAACCTTGAGCGATTCCTTGGCCCGCGCGTAGTGCTGACGGGCCGTCCCGACAGTCACGTCCATCACATTTGCCGCATCGGCGACTGTCAGATTCTCGTAAAAGACAAGATGAGCAACCTGCCGCTGCCGCGCCGGCAATTTGCCAAGCGCGGCACGTACAATCGATCGCTCATCTTCTTCGTCGACTTGCGGCTTGTCGTCGTGCGTCGAATCGGCCAACTCCGCCAGCGCCTCGAATTCCAACCGCAAGACACGAGACCACCACCTCTTTCGCTGGTGGTCCACGGCCGCGTTCCGAATCACAGCAAACAACCACGTCCGAAATGACGAACTTCCCTGATAAGGGGCGCGACGATCGAGTACTTTGACGTAGACAGACTGCAGCACCTCTTCGGCCAGTTCGCGATCGCGGCAACAAACCATCGCCCAAGCGAAACTCGCCGCGTGCGACTCGATCAGCGCGTTTTGGACGTCGGTTTCATCCATTGCATGATTAGACGCAGGGGGTAGGACGAGATATGACAGAATTCGAGAAAGAAACCTAGAATCTACCAAGCATTGCCCGGCAGGTCATCAAAAGTTCCATTGTTGAGGCACGACGAGCGCATCCCCAGACATGACAATAACTTTTTTGAAAAGGTGTCCCCTAAAAACTCATCTCGTTATTAGAGTCCCGGATTGCCGTGAATACAGGAAGTTGATAGCGCCGTCGATTTCGCCATGGCTGGCGGTTCTGCAGGCCGATCGATGCAGTTCCAATCGTGCCCGCGGTTGCCGCCGCAGCCATTGGTCCGGCGAGAATTCGCTCGGATCGCGACGCCTGATGGCAACTCCCGGCGAATTGGTCGAGCAACTCATCAAGTTGGCCACGACCGTTCAGCTAAACGACATTCAAATTCAAGGCATTGCCCAGGTACTTGCGCAGTTGATGGAGCCACCGCAACAAAACTCAAAGCGAAGAATCGGCTCTCACGAGTATCGCACCCATGAATGAGTCTCATCGACGAAAGATGCAGCGATTACGCAGACGAGTGCAGCTCAGCTACGAACAGCAAAAGCCCGTGCAGCACATGCCGCACGGGCTTTCGAAATCGTTCTCTTAAATGCCAGAAGTGCTTATAGCCCTGGCTCGATCTTCAACAGCTTGCCGCCTTTCGCATCGCCTTCACCGGTTCCGATGACCGTGATGTAGAGCGAGCCGTCGAGGCCGAAGGCTATGGCGGTCGGCTTGTCGAGCGTTTCGATTCTCTTGGCTTCGATGCTCTGCTTGCCGTCCTCTTCTTTCGAGATCAGCTGGAACAGGCCGCCTTCCTTGGTGTCGGTCCACATGAAGTCGGTGGCGTACAGCTGGCCTTTGGGGCTGTAAGCCAGGGCCGTGATGTCGCTGAGTCCGGTGGCAAGATTCAAGAGCATCTTGCCGTTGTGGGCGTTGTAGAACGTCAGCAGCCCGTCGCCGGGAACCGTGATCTCGCCCATTTGGCCGATCACCAACTCGCCGCGCGGGCTGATCGCCGCTGCCACGGGAGCATCGACTTCGGTAGCCTCTTTGGTGGCGAGGAATCGCTCGTAATTGGTCAGCGTTCCATCTTTGATCGTGGCGCGTGCGACCCAGCCTTTGGTGTCGTCGCCGTTGCAGGTCACAAAGACATTGTTGCCGATGGCCGCCAGGGCGTAAAAATTCCCTTCGCCTTTGACATCGTCGTTTTCGGCGAGATTGAAGCTGGCTGCCATCTTGTCGGCACCGATCGCCGGCTCGCCGGCCGCAGGAACCTTGTAAACACGAAGCAGCTCTTCGCCGTCCTTCAAGCCGCCGCCACCGACGACAAGCGTGTTCTTATCGAGAAACAAAAGCCCCAGCGGCCCGATGTTGTACATGGGGCCTTTGCCATACACGTCGACCGGAAACCCGGTGATGACGTCCTGGGCCTTGCCATCCACGACGCGAATTACTCGCGAAGCTCCGCTGTCCGAGACGAAGAGGTGTCCCGTCTCCGGTTGAATCGCGACGCCGGCTGGATTGTCGAGGCCGTCAACGACGGTCGATACGTGATGATCGGCCCAAGCCGGGGCGAGGGCAAAGGTGAGCAAGGCGATGATGCTCAAGATGCTAGTTCTCATGAATCGTGTCTCCTTCGGAGTGAAGTGGGGTTCGGTGTTCCAAGGCAATTGCTATTTCGGTAACGCAGGCGGTTCGATGTCCGGATAGTCCGCGCTGCTCAGGCCTTCCTTGAGGAATGTCACCAGATCGGCCTTCTGTTCGGCGGTCAGTTTCAAGGGAAACAACTCTTCGTCGAGTTGCGGATTGGAGTGCCCGCCCTTGCTGTAGTATTCAACAACGTCTTTAAGCGTCTTCAAGCTGCCGTCGTGCATGTAAGGCGCCGTCCGAGCGATCTCGCGAAGTGTCGGTGTCTTGAACGCTCCGCGATCTCCGAGCAACTTTGTTTCGCTGTGTCGCCCGACGTCCGGCTCGTCCTTGTCCATGCCGACGCCGACGTTGTGAAAAGCCGCGTCGCTGAAGTTCGGACCGGCGTGACAGGCCGAACAATTCGCTTTGCCGAAGAACAGCTTGCTGCCGCGCTGCGCCGCTTCGGACAACGCGCTCTCGTCGCCCGCCTTGAACTTGTCGTGCGGTGCATTCCCGGAGAGGACGGTGCGCTCGAACGACGCGATGGCCTTGGCAATGCCAGCCGAAGTGACATCAGTCCCGAACACTTGTTGAAATTGCTTGCGGTAACCACCAATCGCGTTCAGTTTCTCGACGCATTCTTCCAGCGTCAGGTCCATCTCGATCGGATTCTGGATCGGGCCGAGCGCCTGGCCTTCCAGCATGATGGCTCGCCCGTCCCAGAATTGAAAATACGAGTAGCCCGAGTTAATAACCGTCGGGGCGCTGCGGCCGCCGCGCTGGCCGCGAACTCCCGTGGCGAAGTGATCGCCGTTCGACCAACCTTTCTTAGGATCGTGGCAGCTTGCGCAGCTGATCGTGTCATCGCGCGACAGCCGCGGATCGAAATACAATTGCTTGCCGAGTTCGATCTTGGCTTCCGTCAGTTCGTTGTCCTTGGGCAGACGCATCGGCTTCAACCCAAGCGGATATTGCAACTCGTACTCGTCGGCGGCTCCAGCCGTAGCACAGCTGATCGCGAAGAGCAGGCAGGTGATGTAACGCATGGATGTGGCTCCGTCGTCGAGTCAGGTGGGAGATTTGTTGGTAGGGCACATGGTTGCGAATCGGGCTGGTTATTGTCGCGTACTGAAATCGCGATGGCAAGGTGGTAGGAGACGCGCCTGCGGGCTGGCGATCAGCTATAATCTTCAGTTGTCGGCTGACCGGCTCAAATCGAGGGTAACTTCAAATGGACACCGCATACATAAACACGCAAGGCGACTCTCAGTCCGTAGAACTGCCTCCTGGATTCCGCGTTGGGAGCGAGGAAGTTTACGTCAAGCGATTGGGTCGCTCGCTGCTGTTGATTCCCAAGGACGCGGACCCTTGGCAAATAATGCGGGAGGGGATCGAGCAATTCACGGACGATTTCATGGCGGTGCGGGAGCAACCCTCACGGAATGAGCGAGAGGATCTATTGGATTGAAGTTCATACTGGATACGAACACGTGTGTCTTTGTCATTCGGCAAAAGTCACAGATCCTCATGCAGCGTTTCGCTCAGTACGCATTCAACGATTTGGGTGTCTCATCGGTAACGCTCGCGGAACTCCGTTTTGGCGCTGCCAGAGTTCCGATCCCGCCAAAAATCAAAAACGCCCTGAACGCGTTCCTGGCACCGTTAGCAATCGCGGACTTTGATGCTAGGGCGGCCGAACTCTACGGGGATTTGCGGACCCATCTCGAACGCCGCGGCACTCCGATTGGACCTCTGGACACGATGATCGCAGCGCACGCCCTAAGTCTCGGCATTCCGATCATCACGAACAACATTGGGGAGTTTTCGCGCGTACCTGCGCTGGCCGTCCAAGATTGGACGCAGCCGTGAGCAGACAGCGCGGCTCTGCGTGGCGCATGACTCTATTGCAGAGGGTACTTTGAAATGAAGACGAACTCCGAATGGCTCAATCCGTTCCAGCCTTTCCCCGAGCGGGATGACACCAACGATGGTAAGGATGATGGTCCTTCTACGGCCATCGAGGACAATCTGAGCCGCTCGGTAGTCTCCGCGTTGGCGAACGCCGAAGACACCGCCGTTCTGTTTGAGTTTTTGCAAGCCTTGGCGGAACATGGCTCGTCGACGCTTCGCGAGCGAATCAAGAAGATCGCCGAGGTGATTCGGAATTGCGAGACTCCGGAAGAAGTGGAATTCGGCCTTCAGACTTGGCCAACCAATGCAGTGGAGCATCGCGATCATTTAAGTGTCGTTCTGATTGGCGTTTCTTCATCCCACACGCAAGCCTGGACCCATGACCAGCGCTTTGCACCTCGCGATCCACGCCCCGACGCCTGGGTTTACATACCACACCAAGCGCTGGTCGTCTTCGAATTCAAGAACGACGAGCACCCACTGGATGCGACTCAGATCAGTGCTTACGCCCATGATCTTGGCCTGCTTCAGCCGGCCGATAATGTTCCGCGCGCGGTGTCGGGGTCTTGCATTGGTTCTGCCGAGGCCGCAATAGTCCAAGAAAAGTGCCGGGACTTAGTTCTTGATGTACCGTGGTCGGCTGTATCTGAATCGCTGAAACGTATTGCCGAGGCGGGTAGCAGTCGAGGACGCTGGCTTTGCGGCCAAGCAGCGACTTACATCGGCTGGCATATTCGTCCGCCTTACGAAGGTCTGTCGACAATTCTGTCTTGGCTCTTTGGGCCGGATAGTCCAGATCGCCGCGAGCACCTGAGAACATTGGTCGGCAAATTGGGTGACAGCTTGGGGAATTCGAACAGCGCGGGCGCGATCACGTTTGCGAAAAACGACGCGGGAAGGTGGAACATTCAACCTGACGTCGAACCAGGCGTCTACGTCAATCTGTGGCAGAACGGGCAGCCACTCAAGTCAACGTGGCTCGGCAGGGACGTGGAGCCCGTACTATGGTTCGGATTTTCAGAGATTGAAGACCGACAACTCATCGGATTGAGTTACTATCTGCAAGCGAGCGGAAGTCATGCGATCAAAAGGAGCGATGCCGCCTGGAATGAGGCGAGTTCAAGACACTTGGGCGACGCAGATCCTTTCGAGCAGGCTGTGGAAGAGTGGTGCCGCACAGCACCTACAAGCTGCTGGGTCACGGTAAGCGCCGTAAAGTTCAAGGGGAAGAAACGGAATTGGCAGGGCGGGGGCGATGAAGACATTGAGAGTCCGGAGATTGACAAGGCAAGCCCACAAGAAGCTCTCGCATTCCTCAAACAGCGACGTGAAGAACTCTGGAAATTCCCGCGAATTGGCACGGGAAAAGGAGAAGTCGCCACGATCGAAGAAGCGTCGCGGCTAGTTCGCAAGCCGGCGATATCCCTACAATCGCAATTGGACTTCGGTTCTGGAGAGGACATCGCCGACGTGCAAAGGCTCTTGCAGAGCGCAGTGGCGAGCATTTCCACCCAACGCGTGTCCGACAGCGAATGACGCGGCACTTGGGACATCGCCGGGCGAACCGTCCGTCCCGCGACTACTCGACTCGCACCCACTGCACGGCGTCGATGATTACGTAACCGTCGGCGTTGCGGTTGGAAACTACGACCGCAGCCGGTTTGTCGGTGTGGAACTCGTATTTGCCAAGTGACACGAACAAGTCGTCGATCGGGGGTTGGCGTTTTTGGTTGACTGTCACGGTGGCTTGGCCGCCGGCGTGATAAACTTCGACGGAGACGTTCGACGCCCGATTGCTGTGGGGAGTGTAGCCGAGCCGTACCTCGTAGGTTCCGCTTTCCGGCAGCTTCGTTTCGAAGCGGGACGTTGCCTTGCCGTCGCGCTGATCGCCGTCATGGCGGTAACTTTGTCCGATCCATGTCTTCGACGACGTACTCGCTGTCCACTGGCCGGTCGTCGTGGCCTTGGTATCGTCGACGACGATTCCCGCGAACTTCGCTGGATCTTGACCGTAAGACCCGCCGAGATCCAGTCCGGTCGCCTTCAACACTTGCCCGTCCTTCAGCAATTGCTCACGCAGCTTGGCGTAGGCGACGTCTTGCACGTTCGTGCCGCCGTCGATTGCAATTACAGCGGCCGCGGCAGCGGAGTGGCCGAGGATCATGAATACGGGCTCCATGCGGATCGAACCGAACGCGATGTGCGAACTCGACAGACAAACCGGCACCAGCAAGTTGTCGCATTGGCCCCGCTTTGGAACGATCGAGCCGTAGGCGATTTGGTAAGGCCCGTGCGTTGAAACACCAATGTCGCCTTCGTTTTGGACAAAACCTTCCGGCGTGATGTAACGCTGGACGTTGTGCGAGTCCATCGTGTACGAGCCCATGCCGATGGAATCCGGCGTCGGCCGCTTTTTCAGCAACTCGTTTTCCGTCAGCACAAACTCGCCGATCATCCGTCGCGCTTCGCGAATGTATAACTGATGCGGCCAGTTGCCGTTTTCGGCGAATTCATCCTTGGCGAGTCCCCAGCGGCGCATCTCGTCTTGAACCTCCTTCGGCACGCGAGGATCGTTCGCGATGAAATACAGCCAGCCCTTCTGATACGTCTCGTGCTCCCTGATGATTTCGCGGCGTCGTTCGTAGGAAGCTTCGGGGTAATCGTAGTTGAAGCCGATGTTGTCGGTACTCATCGGGCCGTGGTTGTTGACGTCAGTCTTGTAGTTCGGGATCGGATCGAACTTGCCGAACCCTTCTCGCCAGCCGGCCTTCAAGATCCGCAGGAGCAATTCGTACTCCGCCGGATCATACTGTGCGGGCTTTGGAAACGGGACGAGGTTCTCGGCGTGATTCGTCAGGCACATGCGGAAGCAATACGCTTGCACCTTGTCGTCGGCAGCGCCGTATTCGCCGGGCGGCTCCGTACTGATTCGAGGCAGAACGCCGCTGGACGGATCGCCGGGGACGAGGTAGGGACTGATCTTCTGCTTGACCGCGCCGAAGTGATGTCCGTGATGCAGCACGCCGGTTTGCACGCCGTTCCACTCTTCGCCGTACTTATCTTTCGATTCGCGGCCGACGTGATAGTCGACTCCGGCGGCCGCCATCAAGTCGCCTTCGTACGTCGCATCGATGAACATGCGGCCCGCGTAAGTCTTGCCGCTGAGCATCGTGATCGACGTGATCCTCGCTCCGTCTCTCTTGACGCCGTTCTCGCGATCGAGCCACTCGTCTCGATGTACGGGAATCTCGTTGTCTCGAATCATGTCTTCGAACGCAGCTTCGGCGACGTGCGGTTCAAAGATCCACATCGTCCGCTGTTCGCCATCGATCGCGGCCGTCCCTTGACCCTTGTTGCCATAGCTCTCGCGAGTCTGCCACTTCCAAGTTTCCGGTTTGTCGTAATGCTGCCAGACGCGATGATAGAACTCGCGAGCCAAGCCGCCGATCACGGCCTTGTTACCCGTATCCGTCCATCCCAGCCCGCCGCTCGACAATCCGCCGAGATGTTTGTCAGGACAGACAATGATGGTGGTCTTTCCCATCCGCTTGGCTTGTACGGCCGCTGTGACGGCGGCGGACGTCCCGCCATAGACGACGACGTCGTACTCTTCCGCGAACGAGTGGCCGACAAACGTAAAGAATACCAATAGCGTGCCGAATAGGTGTCTGGCGGCGATCATCTGCGAGGCTCCAAATTCAAGGACGCTCGTGAAGTGTGGTGAGTGGCGCTGTATTCTATTTGCTCGTTCCGTCGAGTGCGACTGCTGAATCGTCGCTCGTTCGCAACTCGCCCAAGAGACGAGGCTTGTTCGCATGAAACTACTCTTTTCCGGTCGCCTCGCTCGGAAGTCGTTTGCAACCCTGATCGCGCTGATCGCCGTCGGCACTGGCTGCCAAACCCAGATCGACCCGAAAGACGTGCCGAAGTTTGTTGTGCGAGCGGAGGAACCGGTTACCGACATCGTCTCGCCACTCACCGACGACGGCTACATTGACTACCTCGAAGCTGCGAACCTGCGGCACTCTGAGGGCGTGACGCCCGAGACCAATTGGGAAGTCGTGGTTCGTACAGCATTTGGCCCCGTGGCCGATTTCGACGAGCCGTCCCAGCAGCAATTCTATCAGCGACTTGGAATTTCAGTACCGACGGCGCAGCCGGGTGCGGGCGAGTACTTTCAGTCGCTTAGATTAGGTGGAAAAGGCGTTTCTGAACTCGAAATGCAACTCGCCGAGGAGTTTCATGAAATGAAAGGGCCTTGGCGAGCCGCAGAGTTTCCTGAACTGGCAAAGTGGCTCGACCGACAATCGAGACAGGTAGACAATCTCGTATCGGGTTCTCGATGTGCCCGGTACTACGCACCGTATTGCATGTCCGAGGCAGCTCACGTCGCGAAAGTGCGATCGCTGCGTTCGTGGTACGGAGGTCTTCAAAGCTCTTCCGACAAAGCCGAACGTTTTGCGGCTCTCGCCATGTCCGGTATGTTCGCCGGCCTCGACGAACATCCGGTGCCGCTGTCCCGCTTACACATTGGCGACTCCGTACAGCAGTCCCGCGAATCCGCCCGTGTTTTGCGAATCCGAGCGTTGTTGCGAATCGGCGAAGGTGATATCGACGCGGCCCGATCGGATATTCTTGCCATTCATCGTATCGGCCGACTGCTCGCCCAAGGCATGCTCGACGAGTGGCTCATTGGGAACGCGTTAGAAGAAGTGGCTTGTTATGTCGATGCCGACTTGCTGCAATCGGGAAAGCTCACGAGCGAACTTGCCAGCCAGCACCTTGATGAACTCAATCGTTTGCCGCCTCTGCGATCAGCGATTGAAGAGTTGGATGTAGATCTTCGCCATGTCACTTTGGACGCCATGCAGTACGCGGCTCGCCGCCGGCAAGAACTCGCAGGAATCCTCGATGCGGAGCAGCCCGAACTCGACGGGCGCACGATAAAGGCGATCCTCGATATCGACTGGAACGCGGCCATGCGCGTGCTGAATGAAAAGTTCGACGAGTACGTGAAGGCGTCGCAAGAAGCCGCCTATGCAAGGAATCTGCCGATCAAACAACACGATATGCAAAAACGAGCTGCTGAACAGCGGGAACTTTTCGAAGCGATGAAAGAGGCTGCCAACGAGGGAACGGAGGCACTGTCGAGGTTCATCGGCGAGATGTACTTTAACAAGTACATGCAGATTCTACCCAAGGTCGAATTGCGTCCACAGGCCCGGCTCGATGTCGTCCGGGTCGGCTACGCCGCGCATCTGCATCGCTTGCAAGAAGGCCGTTATCCCACGAGTCTTGACGTGCTTGCGCCGATGGTGAACGATCGAATCGTCGATCCATACACGGGCAAGCCACTAGTTCTCAAGTCGGTCGCAGACGGCATCGTCGTATATTCAGTCGGTCCAAACCTGGTCGATGATGGCGGTCTGACTCATGACGATGGTTCGAATAAGGATGACATCGTCCTCCGACTCACCGAAGCACGCGACGAGCCAGCTGAATAGTGCGGAGAGAACGCCGCGCATCATCGAGATTTGCTCCGGGTGGAATGGTGTCGGACGTACTCAACCGTGGCGTGGGACGGCGAGACGTGTTTGATAAGGAGAGCCGGCGAAATTCATTTCGTATGGAAATGGAAGGTGCGGAAGCGTTGCAGTTCCATCCCGGCATCTTCGCAACTGTAGCCGTAGTTGCCGTAGTGCATCAGCCGCACGCGGGTATCCGCATAGATCTTGAAGCCGGCCTGCCGAGCCCGCTCGCACGGCCAGTCCTCGGTACACATCGCAACGGATCCGCCAAACTCTGCACCATGCACGAGTGCCCATACGGCTCACCCCAGATAAAGCACTCGGGCATTAACATCCGCTGTAGCAGCGTCGAACCGGATCGCCAACCGGCGGCAAGGAGGAAGATAGGACGATCGCTGGTAGTGCTTGTGCCGATGTCCGGCCAGCGAGTGGTCAGACGCTGAATCGCGTCGGCGAGTGAGCGTTCGTTGTGATTCACCAATACGTCACCGCTTGGTGTGCCACTGGCTTTGCCAGTGCCGTGTTTGCCAACCCACTTCCAATGCGTTCGTCAATCGTGACGGTCCAACCAAGTCGTCCGTGTCGAGGTTTCACTCGTGTGGTCGCACTGGCACAGCCAGTGGCACACCGATCACTCCAGTGCCACCCCGCCCGTTAACAATTCCATGGGCAACATGGGGCGCGGAACAACGTTCCCATTAACGACAAAGACACTTTCACCACGCCCCCATTCGTAACGCACGGCCGAAAACCATCGAGATTCGCCGAAACGTCCGCTGCCGCTGCGAGCGGATCCTGGCACGACACCGTTCTCGAACTCGACGGACCCCAACAATGTCCCGCGATCGTCAAAATACTCCGACTGGTCGATCGGTTTACCGTCTCCAAAATGTCGCTTTGACCGAATCGTTCCATCAGGATAGTAGATGATCCAGTCACCGTGACGTTTGCCTAGCTTGTACTCAGCGTCGAGATACTTCGCGCCGTTCTGAAGCCGGTAGGTCCATTCTCCGTCTCGCAAGCCCCTAATTGACTCGCCTTCGAGCTCATAAATACGAGGCTCAATACTCCGTTGCCAGTATTCTATCCACTCAGCATGTGTGTTCAGGCTTCGCACGCGGGCGAATTCCGCGCGTTCCAGTGCGTCGAGCCGAATTGTCACGGTATGTCCGTACGGCCCGTTCACAAACAACCAAGGTATATCGCCGGGAACAACTCGCTTGCCGTCGACCGTGAGAACTCCGCCCCAATCCCCATACGCGTAATCATGCTGAATGGTGGGAACCTCCGCGTCGAAGTCATAGACACACAACAGACCCGCAACCAGTTGACCACGGTGGTCATCGTAAAACCGCCCGGCGACATTGTCATGGTTGAAGCCAGCGGTTCCGGCTTGTGAGCAACTAACGATGGACCGTTGAAACTCATCGTGGCGAAGAATCGCCTTGACGCTGATCGCAACCACAATTGCTACGACAGCGCAGCCGAGAAGAAACTCGCGTAACCCGAACCGAATTCGCATGCGCACCAATATAGCACCCTAGACGATGAGGTTTGCACCTTACTAGGGACCTGCAGCGGAACCACCACCGGATCCACCTCCGGATCCACCTCCGGATCCCTTCTGGCACGTCAATGTCACGGTTTCGCCAACCTGTCTTGAAAATCCCCAATTCTTACTTAACGTAAACCCTAGCGGCCCCTTGCTTAAGCCCACGCTTAATGTTCCAGCTACGGCAACTCCACCGTATACATCGATTTGTCGAACCTTCTTCGTCGGCTCATCTACTTCGCGGACGTCAATATCTACTAAGGTGGAGAGATCACCGTGGCTGGTCACTCCGGCATTCGCGACCGTATGTGTTATTGCACCTGTCGCTTTGTCACAGGTGAACGTCAGGGTCCTGGCCGGGGCGACGGTCCAGATGGAGGGGCCAGTGAGTTTCGGATGAAAGTATTTGGCGTCGATCTCAAGAACCACGCCGTTATGTGCGTCCGGGTCAGGGCCTGTGACGTTCGTCAAGGTTTGCCTGTACGCACCTCGGAGCTTGCCCACCACACCGAAAAGACCGTCGTTCGGATTATCGTAATCCAGGTTCGTAGTAGTGTCTCCGGACCCGGCGATCCAACGCCACTCGTTGTCCTCAATTGACAGGTCGAAACCCACATTCAGCCAGCCATAGTTTGTGTGTTGGCTTGAATCTATTTTCGCGTGGTTCAGCACTTCAACCGCCAGATTCTCATACTCCTCAACGATGTCGTCATCCTCCGGTGTGAAGGTAAGTTCAACATCCTGATCGCCGACGCCGAAAGAGACGGGAGAACCTGTAAACGGCTCAACGTCGGCCCAGAAAGCCGCGTTCGGTCGAGCAGGAGTAGTGACTACGAGCAAGCTCAGGTCGAAAGCGGATTCAGCGGGACGATCCAGCGAGAATTTCACTCTGGCCGTTTCTTGTCCTTCTTCGTTCATATCGCCGTCAAGTACCATGACGGACAATTGGTATGGCAACTCGCCAATGCCATTGATGGTTACGGTGACGGTGGCCGTGCTTTGTCCGCCGTCATCATCCTGCACAGTATACGTGAAGGTATCCGTTGCCGTTTCACCGTCGTTCAAGTGGTTGAATTGCCCGTTGGGATCATAAGTTAAGTTGCCGCCGGCATCAAAGTTAACCAGTCCTACTGTGCCTACGACGGAGGCGGAGTTAATGCTCAGGGTGTCGTACCACCCCTCGTCGAAATCGTTCCCCAACACATCAATGACTGTTTCCATATCGCTCTCGGAGACTTCAATCTCGTCCGGTTCCGCATCTGGTGCGACGTTGTTGACCGTGATCGTTCCTGTTGATGTTGCGGAGTTTCCACAGTAGTCATAAACCGTCGCCGTGACCGTGTAATCAGTAGGATCGCCATCGCCGTACGTCATCCCGGCTACCTCCCCGACCATGTACGGTGTGGGACCGCCCATCTCGCCCCAGTCAACGTCGAGGTAGTCGCCAACGCCTCCGAGCGTTACGGTGAAGTATTCGCCCTCATCGACAGTAGGAAGGCTGGAGAGGTCGGGAGCCGAGATTGGATCACAACTCATGCCCGGGATCGAGGTCGGCGCGCTCACGGTTCCGCTTGGATAGGCGGTGGCAGAGGACAATGCGATTGGATCCGTCGTTCCCGATGCATTGCTTTCGCCTTCGCCCATCATTCAGGTCGGCATCGAGGGCGTTGATGCGACAGAATTGCCGACGTTCGATAGCGGCAATTCGGCACCCGTCACATTGAAACCTTGTCCTGAACCGGTGCCGATGCCTGCGCCGAGTTGGCTGATCGGGGAACTGAAGGACGGGTTGGGAGTGGAGAGAGGGGCAGATGGGGAGACAAGGGGACGGGGAGTGGTGTCGATGAACTGGTTGCCGGCGAAGAAGGAGTCGACGATGGATGTCGCCAGCAGCGTGTTTGCTGTGGCGGGGGATGTTGTGGCGAAATCTAACGGCTCGTTCGAGGGTGTTAACTCGACCCGCTCCTCGCTCGCGTCATGATCCAAGTCGGGCAGGGAAAGACCGAGTTGCAACAGGGAATTGCCGGCGCGAGTTCGCGGGGCGGACGCGTCCGATTCGATTTCAACTTCTTCAGGAATCAATTGCTCTGCGGGCAGCAAGTCGAAGTTGGAGGCAATGGCCGCACCGGCCAGCAGATCGAGAAATCCACCCGGCAGGACACGACTTTCAAGTTGTTCAACGCCGTTGCGGATCTGGCTGCGACTGCGGATCTGCTTGGATCGATTCAATCGCTGGCGGCGTTGCTTGCTCATTCGAGTCTCTCCGATGCGAACTTGTTGGCGGGGAAGCTAGCCCCTCTACCTTCCCTTAGGCGCAAAAACGCCAATCCGAACAAACGGTCTCAAAAGTTCTTGATCTTTTTTTGCTGGCCGGTCGCCCACTTGGCAAAATGCCAACGAAAGAGCCATATTTCCGCCAATCTAACGACGGCAGAATTTTCTGATATTTTTTGCTCGCGAAGATGGCAAGCCGTCGTTATAACAGGGGGGCGCATTGGCAGAGTCAGTACAAATGGGGAGGACCGCACATGCCCGAGCTCGATGCCGTGTTCCTGTACGAACGTGCGGTCGAGGGCAACCGGAATGCCCAGGGCCGTTTGTGGCGTCGGTGGCGTTCACACATGCATCGCGTGATTCGATTCAAGGCAGCGGATCTGCGCTTGGCATGGGCGGTCGAACCGGATGATATCTACGACGCGTTCATGTCCGACTTCTTCAATCGCCGTGTTCGACACTTCATCGACGCCTCCATCTGGCCTGCTATGTCGAGAAGTGTCTGCGCCGCGAGACCAAACGAGAATTGCAGGCAGAGCGATATCAGTACCGTATCAGCGTGGAAGATTACCACGGAGAAGCCACTCAAACCGCGCTGATGGACGAGTTGCTGTGGGAAGAACAGTATGAAGCCGCTTACGCAGACCTGTCAGAACGTGAACGAAGGATTTGTGAGTTGGTGAAGCAAGACTTCAGTTGGCGGGAAATCGGCGACAGGCTAAATCTTGCCGAAGACACGGCGCGCATGGTGTATCGACGAGCGGTAGATCGCACCCGCGACAAGCTTCTTGGGGGGGGTAACGCAGGGCTGACGCTAACTCTGGGAAAGACGGGCAATTGCCCAGTTCACCCTTTTGAAATTGACCCATGACTAGAAAGTGGTTACGTAAATCCGCTCGACTGCGTTGGGATCACACGGTGCCATTCTTGTCAACAGCAACACAACCCAGCGTCACTTCAGTTTGAACAACCGTCGCTCGATCTAATCTATGTGGCCTGCCCAGAGTTAGCGTCAGCCGTGGG
>JAQBZB010000539.1 GCA_027622275.1 Planctomycetota bacterium
TGGTAATCCCCACGGATCAATACCGTCGAGGCCATCGGTGAAAAAGCAAATTCCTATCAGTAAGCCGTCGGCGGTGGCTACCGAACCCATCGAACGGGAGGGGCACGGCACCATCACCGCCGTCGCGCAGGCCCGAGTGGACGCGGTGTTCGGCTCGCGGAAACTTTCAATTGCCCGCCGTTTGGCGGCGCTTCATGCGGTCGCAAAGGATTTGGACGCCCGCATCGAACGCCGCGTGAATCGGCGCTACGAAAAGTGGGAGCAGTGACATCGAACTTGGTCAGCCGATTCGCCGCCCCGCTCGCCGTAGCGTTGGCGCTGTTCGCCGTTGATCAGAATCAAGCGGGGCAACCCCAGCCGGAGGAACCATCCGCCTCGAGTGACGCGCTGGCATTCCTCGAATCGAAACTCCCGGAGCTTCACCAGGAAGTCTTGAAACTGCAACGACTCGCGCCCGAGGAATTTCATGACGCTCTCGAATGCGCTCGGGCGATCGAAGCCGAACACGCCCATTTCGCGGCCATGGACGAGGAGCTCGCGCGGATTTTTCTGACCATCAAGAAGCGCGAATACCAAAATCAAATTTTCGCCGAACGGCAAGCGCAACGCGTCGCTCCGGGATCCGACTTTCCCATCTCCTTGAAGCGACCCGCCCCCGGGATCCCATCGGATCACGGCGAGTACATGCGGCTCATGATGGACCTGATGGTTCTTGCGTTTTGGTCCGACGCCACCCGAATTTGCACGTTCATGTTGGATCACGGACAGAGCAACCGATACTTCAACTTCATCGATGGGGTCCAAGGCACCTGGCACGCGCTCTCGCATTGGAAGGATTTCAGCGGCAAGACCGAAGACGATGACGGTCTTACCTCCTGGGCGTCGAAAGAGGAAAAGCTCCACATGTACAACGCCGTCAATCGCTGGCATCATGAACAAGTCGCCCACTTGCTCGGGCGCATGAAGCAGATCGACGACGGTCACGGATCGCTGCTCGACAACTCGATAATCCTCTACGGCTCGAGCCTCGCCGATGGTCACGAGCACGACGCGGAAAACCTGCCGCTTCTGATCGCCGGCAACGCGGGCGCCACCGTCAAAACCGGACGCCAAATCAAGTATCGCGAGAACACCTCGCTTTCGAGCTTCCACTTGTCGACCCTGCACCGCCTGGGCGTGCCGGCGGAACGTTTCGGAGAAACCGAGCAACCCATGTCCGAGCTGGATGGGTGAGCGATCAACCGTCGATCATGAACGACCCGAGTCCATGGAATTCGAAAGCGCCAAGGCGTTTTGTTTCGAACGGACAATGCCAATGCCGTGAATACCCGGATTCACCCAATCTTCAATTAGCACCCGAAGGAAGAATTCCACTGATATGATCAAAGCCCAACTCACCCTTGCCGTCGTCCTCGCGGTCTGTGCCTCATCCGGTTGCTCGACCTACCAGCCGATGGACCCGAACGCCGACATCCCGATCGTCGACACGCATATCCACCTCTACGACACCAACCGGCCCGAAGGGGTTCCATGGCCTCCCCCCGACGATGCCGTGCTTTATCGTCCGATTCTCACCGAGGACTTCAACGCCGTCGCCAATCAAAACGGGATCACGGCGACCGTGATCGTTGAAGCCAGCGAATGGCTCCCGGACAACCAGTGGGTGCTCGATTTGGTCAAAGACGAACCCGAACGATATATCGGCCTCGTGGGTAGCCTTGAAATCGGTTCGTCGGATTTCGCCACCCAGCTCGCGGAACTCTCGCGCGATCCACGCTACGTCGGAATTCGGATGCGCGAGCGGCCTCGCGGCGACGACTTCTTCACGCCCGAAGTCTGGCGGGATTTGCGCATTCTCGCCGACAGCGACCAGACCCTCGACGTCTTGATGTTCAACTTCAGTCTCACCGATATCGATACGATCGCGAAACGGATTCCTCACTTGAAAATTCTCATCAACCATGTCGCCGGTGCCAATATCGATGGGGCGCCCGTGGATCCCGCGTGGGCGCGCGACCTCGAACTCGCCGCGGCCAATCCGAACGTCTATTGCAAAGTTTCAGGCCTGTTTCAGCAATCGCACCAAAGCCCTGCTCCGAAAGATACGGATTTTTACAGGCCGGTGTTGGACGCTCTCTGGGAAACGTTTGGTGAAGAGCGGCTCATCTACGGAAGCAACTGGCCGGTGACGATGCGTGGCGGAACTTACGGCGAATACAAATCCATCGTGGTTGACTACTTCTCTCCGAAAGGCCGAGGAGCATTCGAAAAGCTGATGTATCGAAACGCTCTAAAATTCTACAACCTCGCTCCTCTTGCTTACTCAAATAGGTAGTGTGCCGAACACTAGTAACCTCCGAATGCCTCGTTTGTCTTGTATGTTAACGAGCGCTTTCGCCTGCATTCGCAAAAAGATTGAACATTTCTTGTTTGAAATTAATGGGCCTGGGCTTGGTTGGGTCTCGTATTAGGTTTGTGGATCGTATCCGCAGGCTTTCCTGGCTGTGCGGCGCCCCCCACCTCAGCGACTGCGCCGCTATACCGAACGCAGTGACATCACCCCAAGAAAATTCCCATCAGCAACAAATACGATGAATTGCCTCCCCACAGTCAACCTTCCGCAGCAACGAACCAGGCTTCTGCCGCTCGTCCTCGCCCCGCTGCTGATCGGCTTCCCCGTGCATGGTGAAACACCTTCTCTGAACAGCCACTTCGAACAACACTGCATTCGCTGCCACGGGGATGAGAAGTCCAAAGGGGGACTGAATCTGACTCAACTCCTGCTGGACCAACCACTCGTCAAGAATCGGGAGCGGTGGAATAATGTGATAGATATGATCCAGCATG
>JAQBZB010000184.1 GCA_027622275.1 Planctomycetota bacterium
GCACCACTCCAAGAAACACGAATCTCAAAAGACAAAGTCGTGGAGCCCAAGTCAGGAGTTCTGAGCCTGTCGCATGGCATTGCTGGCAGAAGGCATCGACTTGCGCGCCGGTCTTCGTCAGCGAATCCCACGCGTGGGCGTGGCCCGAGTGGTCCCACGTCTCGCAGTCAGCCTTATGGCAGTCGCGGCAGCTCGCGGTTCCGGCGATTCGGAAATTCTCGGGAATCTCCAACGGCAAACTGAGAGCGAAAGAAGTTTGCGACGGCGTCAGATCACGCTCGGCGAGCGTCGCGTAGAACTCGTCCAGATTTGCTTGCTGCCGCGTGTCGTCTTTGAACTGCTCGGTCATCTCGACGATTTCGCCTTGCCACTCGATCGCATTCGCGGCGGGCGCGGTCAGCACCGCGAGGAACTTGCCTTTGTTAGTGGCCGAGGCGACCAGCGTCGGGCCCTTGCGACGAGGCGACACGCTTTGTCCGGTCGGCCCGCCGATGACCAAATCGGCTTCGGGCAGATTGGCCGCCAAATCGATCAACTCGTCTTGCGGCAAGTAAGCCAAGACGACCAGCGAATCATAGTCAGCGGCGGACTCTTCCAACGCCGCGAGCACTGCGTTACGCGGCGAATCGATTTGCAGGTCGGGAAGCGGTTCGCGGTCGGACAGCACTCCGACCAGAGCGATCTTTCGGCCCGCGGCTCCAATCACTCGCAACCGTTCACCGACTAACGCGCCGCTCGAATCTCGCACATTGCAAGTTAGCAGCGGCACGCCGAGCTTCGACGCAGTCTCGCGCAGGAAGTCCGCGCCCAAACGTGCTTCCGCCGCACCGATGTTGTGAGCCTCGATGCCCATCGCAGCTTCACCGCGCAAGATCGCTTCGAACTTCAGCCGATCGTATTCGGACGTTCCGCTCGCCGCGCCACCGGCATCCACGTACAAGACGGTTCCCTTGCCCCGAAGGTCTTGCAAGTAGCCGCCGCGCCGCGACAATCCGCCTGACTGATTCGAGGTGCAACCGCAAGGCACAATCCAACCGGCCGTGTCGCCGCTGACGACGAGCGTCAGCGCATAGCCCTCTTCGACGCGACTCGCACGGCATCCGGCACACTGGCAAATCGCCAGCAAGCTGTAGATCAGAATCCGTGCGGAGTAGGGCATGGCGGCCCGCGATCCTTTCCGGCGTTTTAATACGTCAGCGTATATGCCAAAATGTTCACGTTCACGTCGATCGCGTTCGTGATCTCGTTTCCGCCACAGCAACAACAGCCTTGCGTGTGGGCCGTGTCATTCAGCCCGTCCTGCGAATACAGCACGCCCAGCCGGCCGTCGAGACTGATGCCTTCCAGCGGCCGCGGCTTGCCATGTTTGGCCCGCAATTCGGTAATGTCCGACGCAGTATGAAAGACCGGATGCTGCAGGTCGAGCGAAACCAGCGGCTGCTCGGTAAAGATCGTCGCCATCTCGCGGCGAAACGCACGATCCCAATCCTGAGACGAACAGCCAGCGGATGCGAGCAGGAATCCGCCGCGTTGGACGTAACGCCGCAAGTTCTCGCGTTCGCTGTCGGGCAGCAAAAAGTCGCCTTCGCCGGTCATGATCAACAGCGGATAGCCATAGACCTCGTCACCGGCGAGCTTCACCGCGTGGAACCGCCGGCTGGTCGAGATCGCGGTTGTCCGCTCCGCCTCGATCAGGAAATGGTCGGAGAAGCATTGGCTGCTCTTCACGCCCGCATAGACCAGATTCGCGACTTGCACGACGCTGTCCGGTTCGCCGCCGATCTGTTTCGGGTCGGGCACGCGCGACGCGACTTTCGCGTTGTCCGGCTTGTCGCTGTCCGCGCCCGGCGCGTGCGCCGACACGCTGAGCGCCGCGAATGCCACGAGCAAACAGAGTATCGAAAGAGATCTTCGCATTTCGGTTTCCTTTCACGTGGCCGTTCGCTCCGCGAACGAGCGTTCGTTCGCGGAGCGAACGGCCACGTACTATGGTTCATTCAACTCTTCCGCCAATCGTTGCAAGTATTGACCGACTCGCTGCCGATAGCGAAGCGGGATCGTTCCTTGACCGGCACCGGAAGCAGCTCCCGTTGCGTCAGCTTCCACCGATGTCGGTTGGTCAGGATTGTTGCCGCTGGCGAGCGAACCGGGCGAGCCGGGGCCTGGGCCGAACTCCGCGCTGCCGCGTCCGCTCCCTTGCGGTCCCAGCGCGGGCAGGCCGCCGTACAGACCGATGTTGTTGGCGTTGCTGCTGCGAGCGCTATAGCCGCCGCCCGCACCTTCTCCCATGCCGAATCCACTTCCCGCTCCCATCTTGAGCCCGGCTTCGGCCAGCAGTTGCTCGATGGTATTGCCCAAGCCTTTGCTCAAGCCAGGGCTGAAGGCGAGACAGCCTTCACACGCTCCGCCCATCCCTTCGCACTTGCTCAGGAAACTCTCCAGGATGACGGCCGCTTCATCGGCTTTCTGGTGGGCGCGAGTCCCGTTGAAAGCGACCAAGGCACCTTCGGCTTGCGACATCACGTCGGCCACGCCGCTGGCCGCCAACGTGCTGACGAAGTCGAGCGCGGTCTCGCGCAACTTGTCCAACCGCGAATCGTCGGGCAATCGCTCGACATGCGTCTCGATCGCGGATAGCAGTTCATCCAAGTCCTCGCGGATCTTTCGCTGCTCTTCTTCCAGCTCGCGCATCCGCACCTTCAGCGCGGGATTGTCCTCGCCGTCGTGGCCCTTCAACGCGGCCATTCGCTCGGCCAGATCGCGTTGCCGCATGGTCAGAATGACGAACTTCGATTCGTCTTCCAACAGGGGATAGATCAGCGCGAGATGTTCCAGCGGCTCCGTCGCTTCTTGTTGGAACTTCTTGCCGCCGCTCCCCAGCCGTTTGGCCAGTTCCGCAAGTTCGTCAGAGAACTGTTTGTTTGAAACACCCGGCTTACTCGCGACGCCCTCCGCCGACTCAGCCGCCTGGTTCAGCGTCTTGGCCAAATCCCGCAGCTGTTCCGTCAAGTTCTTGTCGAGATCGTAAGGCAGCAGGTGCTCGGCGGTCTCTTCGATCGCGCGGGACTCTTGGCGGAGTTCATCCGCGAGCTTCTGCATCGCCTCACGCAACTCTTTGGCGACCGGTGAATCGGGCGGCAGCTTGGCCAGTTGCTCTTGCAGCTGCTTGATCTGTTCGGCCAGCTTCTCCATTCGCCGCTGCGCCTGTTGGTACTTGGACATCAGCACTTGGAAACCTTGCCGAGCCCGCAGCATGCGCTCGAAGTCCTCTTGCGCAATGATCCGCACCGTCGCAACCGCACTCTCGGCACCTTTGGCTCCGGCCGGGTCGTTGTCTTCGACGCGGGCGAACAGCTTGATCTCGTCCCCCGGCAGCAGGCCAAAAGTCGACAGCGGCAGATACGTCGTGCCCTGCATGCGGCGGGGCGGAGGCTGGTCGATCGCGAAGTCCATCGGCAGCGGACGCGAATTGTTCAAGCTGCGGAATAGCTGCACGCGGGCGATGCCGTAGTCGTCTTCCGCGGCCACCGCGACCGGCAGATTTGCGTTGGGCGTGGCCAGCGACTGGGCTCGCGGATCGAGCAGACGGACGAACGGGCGTTGATCCACCAGCAGCGTGATCGTTCCGCCGAACGAGTCTTGCGACGATTGGCCGTCCGCGTCAACAACATGCAACTCGAACTTGCCGCCGGCCTGAATTGTGAACTCGCCGGCGACTTCATTGCCGCCAGCCGTGGCGGGCTGCATCTCGGCCAGCGTCGATGCTTCGTCCAGCGTGACGTTGATCGCTCCGCCAGACAAAGGCCGATTGCTCTTGGCCCAGACGTTGACTTTCGTCCCGGCCAAACCGGCGACGCCGCCCTTGGGCAACGGCCCGTCGTAGACCGCTTCGCGCGTGTAAGCCGGCGGAGTGATCCGGAAGCGGATGGCTTCGATTTGCGGCACGGTGATGACTTCGATCCGGTAGCGTGGGCTGCGAGCCCGGTCCGCGCGGATGAAGTACGTCGCCGACTCGGTGACGCGAGCCAGCGAAGCTCGCCACTTGTCGCCCGCTTCGGGGAACATCGGCAACACTTCAGGTTCACTTCCCGCGTCGACAACCAGCTCGACGCGATCGGCCAGCCCGCCGGACACCGTCACGTGGACATCCAAACCAGTGCCGTAGATGACCTGCGTATCGCCCGGCTCGACGTGGAACTGCAATTGCGAAAACGGTGGCACGTCGCCGTAGGGATCAGCGAAACGCCGCCATTGGGTGCGGGCCAACGACGGGAGACACAGGAGCAACACGAGCACCGTGGCCGCGATCCCGGCGAAGACACCGGCGGCGCTGCGTGCCGGACGAGACGAAATGGCTTGGGCTGCAGGCACGGTGGCCGCCAACTCGGTCGCATGTCCGACGGCCAAATCCGCCAAGCCGGCCGTCAGGGCCATATCATCTTGTCGCGACTCCGGTGCTTTGGAAGACAACTCCCAGCCGCTGACGATCGCACCGCCAAAGCCGCCCGCGCGGTCAAGCTGCCGCGCGGCATAAGCATCGCAAGCCGCTCGCCACGCCCGCTCGCCGAGCCAAACCAGCAACAGCAATCCCGCCAGCCCTGACACGACCGCTGCGCCAACTCGCAATTGCGGCGACAACTCCCACAGCAAGTCCAGCCACATGCAAATCAACAGCGCCGACACACCTGCGACGAACGCCCACAGCAACCCGGCCGTGCTGCCCACGAGCAGGTGTCGGCGTCGCACCTTTTCGAGCAGTGACTTCAGCCTGGAGTCAGACATGCTAGAACCGAATTGATGCTTTTTCATCGTTGGATCCCTTGAACTAAGCGCCAGGGGAATTCGGATACCTTTGAAAGTACACTATATCAGCATCGCACCACCGGTTGCCATGCCGTGCCCGTAGTGTCGCTATTTGAAAGCGCGTAGTGCCCCTGCGGCTGCGTTGGATAGCGTCACGTTCCCGTGTGTTACGGGGATCGGCGATTCTCAGGCGTTTCCGCAATTATCCGGGCACGGTGACTTGCAGCACGTCGCTGAATTGCCCGACCGGTGCGTCGGCCTGGAAGTGCCCGGAATTTGCGGTCTTCAGGACCACTCGCGAGGTTGGGGCGGTTATCGACGTAAGGGCTGCGCGTGTCCCAGGCGAGCATCGTGAAAGCCGTTTCCGCGCCGCGCTTGCCGTGGATCATCACGCCGTCGGAGATGCTCTTGTCGAAGCCGATCGTCACGCTGCCGGGATTGACCGACTCGGCGGTCAACGTCGGCTTCTCGTTGTTCAAGTCCGTCGTATCTTCCGGCCCGACGATACCAAGTTGCTGGCCGATCGCTTCGGTATACGCGGCATGAGCCTTCATCCGATTGGCCACCGAGCGAGTGTTCGCTTCGGTCGTCTGAAACGAAGTCCGCCGATCCGCGGTCGCCGCTTGCTGAGCCGCCTTCGCCGCTGCGGCTGCGGTCGCCTTGGCGTGACTGTGCGTGTGATCCGCCGCCACCGCATCCACTTCCGCCTGCGTCAACCCAGACGTCGCCATCAGCGCCGCCGCCTGCGTTTTGAAGTTGTCGTGCCAAGCCAGAAAATCGTTTTGCCCGTCCGGGATGTAATCGTTTCGTGACATTTCGATTGCTCCTCAATTCTTATATCATTTGCCGCCGAGCCACCCCGTGCGAACCTATCAGCATGTCATCGTAAGTCGGTTGTAGGCAAGCAGCTTCGCGGCTAGATTGACTGCTGGCGATCCTCGAGCGAGTGAACGGCAACAATGAACTACAAAAAGCGAATTGTCTGTCTTGCTAATTCGCGGAAAATGTCCGGTCGTTGCGTTGCGGGCCTGGAGATCGACGGCGAAGACTTCGGGGAGTGGATTCGGCCAGTAAGCAGCAGATCGACACAGGAAATCTCGCTTGAGGAGCGCCGATTCGAGGACGGTTCTGAACTCGACTTGTTGGATATCGTGGACGTTCCAATGCTGAAGCCGACGCCGCATGCCTACCAATCCGAGAATCATCTGATTGACGCCGATTACTACTGGACTAAGGTTGGCACATTTTCGAACGACCGCGTCCAAGAACTGTGCGAAGAAGTTGAATCACTTTGGACGAACGGACACAACAGCTACGACGGAATCAACGACCGGATAACCGAAGACGAAGCACACCGGACGATCGACTCGTCATTGGTGCTCATCCGGCCGGATAACATCACGATTCTGGTGCAGCAAGGCTACAAGAAGCGAGAGGTGCGGGCACAGTTCGAGCACCGCAGCGAGGTGTACCGGATGCGAGTTACCGACCCCGACTTTGAGCGCGAGGTTCTCCGTCAGCCTGACGGGTAGTACCCCGTCGAACGGGACGTAGCGTTGTGTGTTTCTATTGGCGAACCGTACCAGCACTACTGCTATAAGCTGGTTGCCGCCGTGATCGACTGTGATTAGCCATGGCAAAGACGATGGCACATAAACTGTTTACGATTGGCCATTCATCGCGTAGCCTCGAAGAGCTGGTGAGTTCGCTGCATGCGCACTCGATCACTGCAGTCTGCGATGTCCGTTCTGCTCCCTACAGCAAATACAAACCACATTTCACGCGCGATGTTTTTGCCGATTCTTTGAAACAGGAAGGAATCGACTACGTTTATCTTGGTCGCGAACTTGGCGGACGACCAAGCGACCCGGCGTGTTATTGTGACGGGCGCGTCCAATACGACTTGGTGATGCAGACGGATGCCTTTCGGGGCGGGATTCGGCGGCTGCAAGAGGGACTGAAGTCGTATCGAATCGCGCTGATGTGCGCGGAACGCGATCCCATCACATGTCATCGGATGATCTTGGTTTGCCATTACTTGCGATCCGCGGACTGCGAGATCGTTCACATCATCGATTCCGCACACCCCGAAACGCAGCATGATTCCGAGCGGCGGCTGTTACGACTCGTTGGAATCCCGGAGAAGGATCTGTTTTCGGGGTTTGACGAAATGGTCGAAGATGCGTACTGCATTCAAGCGAATCGAATCGCGTATCGAGCCGATGCGGAAGCCGCAGTGCATGGAAAGGAGACTTAACCAATGAACCTCTTCACAATCGGATTCACGAAGAAGTCCGCCGAACAGTTTTTCGGCAAAATGGCCGATGCTGGTGTACGTCGCTTAATCGATGTACGCCTGAACAACCGCTCACAACTTGCAGGATTCGCCAAAAAGGACGACTTGAAGTTCTTTCTTCAAGCGATCGCCGGTATCGAATACGTGCATCTGCCGTTGCTGGCTCCAGAAAAGGAGATGCTGGACGCGTATAAGAAAAATGGCGATTCCTGGGAGTCGTATGAAAAGCACTTCCTCGACCTGATCTCCGACCGAAAGATCGAAACCGAGTTTTCACCCGAATTGTTTGAGGCGAGTTGCCTGCTGTGCAGCGAACACAAACCGCAGCATTGCCATCGTCGCCTCGTAGCAGAGTATCTCAAGGAGAAGTGGGGCGGCATTGAAATCGGACATTTGATCTAGGCATTGACGGTGCTTTGCGGCATGTTGCATGTCGTAAGTCACTCACCGGCAAGCACTTCCACTGCCAGAACCCGCCGGATCGCCGTCCCCCGCAACGCTTGCCCCATGCCGGGAAACTTTTGACCCACGCCGGGCAAGTTCTCCACCACACCGGGCAACGGTTCCACCAAGCCGGGCAACCGCTCCACCACGCCGGGGAACCGCTCCACCACACCGGGTAATTGTTCCACCAAGCCGGGGAACTTCTGCACCAGACCGGGCAACTTTTGCCCGGCACGGTGCAACCGCTCCATCGGGCCGAGGAACGCGTCCACGACCAGGGGAGAAGTTCAAACCCCGCCGGACCACGAGTAACCAATCGTGCCCCTGCGGCGAACCGATGCGCTCAACAGCATGTCCTTCACCAATTGACGCGAAGTGCCAAAAAGCAAGAATCGAGTTTGGACCTATAACGCGTCACGGGTTACCGGATGGCAAATTCACAAACGAGACGGAGATTGGGCCGGAATGATCCATGCTGGTGCGGTTCGGGCAAGAAGTTCAAGAAATGTCACTTGAATCGCGAAAATCAATCGCCGGAGAATCCGCATGAGGTTATGAACGAGCTAATGTCGTTCAATCGACAGAAGCTTTGCCTTCATCCTGAAAGCGGTTCCAGCAAGTGCTCGAACAAGATTGTTCACGCTCACACAATCCAACGTGCAGGTTCTCTCAAGCGAATTGCGGAAAGAGGCCATGTCCTGGGATTTGACTGTAGGCCATCGACGTTGAACCGGACATCAGGTCGCATCGATGTGAAGAGCGTTGGAATAAATGAAGCATCGACATTCAACGGATTCTGCAGCCGTCACGACAACAAGACTTTCGCTCCGCTGGAAGACAAGCCGTTTGAAGCAACCGATCAGCAATGTTTCTTGATAAGGTATCGGGCGATTTGCCGGGAATTGTATCAGAAGGCAACCGCTCTTAGTGCGATGGAGTTTCTGCGCTCACAGGACCGGGGACGATCGGTGCCCAAACAAGTCTATTGGCAAGATTTGCTTGACCGTCACGAGCTTGGCCAGTCGGCGGGCTACCGTGATTTGGTTGCGCGGAAGCGGTCGTTTGATGCCGCTCTGCTAACGGAATCGTTTATCGATTGCAGCTATTATGTGATTTGGACGCGTAAGGTTCCCAACGTGCTCGCAACATTTGGAGTTTTGGTTCAGTTCGATTTTCACGCCAATCGACTGCAGGATCTTTCCGATTTGCAGAAGCAACTTGACGCGGTTTACGTTTCGATCATCGCGTGTGAGGACCGAGGCGCGGTTGTGTTTTCGTGGCTGGACGAGCAAGACGCTGCATGCACTCAATTCGTCCGTTCATTGAACGACCTAGACAACGAGGAACTTCCCGATGCAATCACTCGTTTGGTTTTTGAGTACTCCGAGAACACTTTCTTTCGACCGTCTTGGTGGGAGAACCTAAGTCAGGAAAAACGCGATGCACTTTTGGACCGAATAACAACGGCAGTTGACCCATCCAAGGCACGCGAGCCGACTTGCCTCATGTCGGACGGTAACTCATACGCTGCATGGTCGGTAGAATCTCGTCATACCAATCAAGAATTCTGATTACCTCACCGAACTCCGGAGCGCAGAACTCCCGCGATTGTCTCCCGTTCGCGCAACTCTGGAGACCTTCTGTCAGAAGTGGTGCGGCACCAACCTGGCCGCAGCGAGTCGGTGTGCGAACTCCGCGAAGATCATGACGGCAGCGTCGCCACGCGGCACGAGCGTCTTTTGAAGCCTGCACCGCCACACATCCCTGTTCGCGAAGCCGGTCTTTCAATTTGGGACACTACCGGCGCACGTGCCCAATCGTCGGAACCGTGCATCACACCAATCCCGTCCGGCGTCTTAAGCTCCAGCTAACGGCCCACAGTCCCATCACGGCGATCAAGACCCACCAGCGGTCCCAGGCCGTCACGCGCAGCATTCGCTCGGGAAAGCTCGCTGCGAGGTGCTCGGTGAACTTCCGCGACAGCTCGTCCGGGTCGCCAACCTCCAGCACCGCACCGCCGCTTTCGTCGGCGATCAGCTTCATCAGATCCGGCCGCGCGGCGATGTCGAGCCGTTCCGCGAGACTGCCTCGGACGTCAAACGCCGCGACAGCTGCCGCGTCGTTCTCGGCGGCACCGACGACTCGGGCTCGATAACGGCCTTCGGCCAATTGCCCGAACACCACGCGGAATTGTCCGGGCGAAGTGCCGGACGGCAGTGGCGCGATTTGTTGCGGCTGGTTCAAGGCGTCGCCGGTCAGCTCGATTTGCGGTGCGTCAGCCGCTTCGCTTTCGTGCATCAACAGCGTCGCCGTCGCTTGCTCGGTGGTGCCGAACGTGACCTTGTCGCTGCGCAGCAGATATTGCTGCGATGGCAGCAACCCCGCGTTCGAGACGAGCCAGCGCACGAGGCTCCGCCACAGCAATCCGTACACCTCGTCGTGCTCTTGATGTTCCGCCGGCAAGAACGCCCACCGCCACATCCCCGCGCCTTCCACCACGACGACGCGGCCCGCGCCGATCGGTTGAAAGCTGATCACCGGATCGGGATTCTCGCCCCCGCCGGCCGTCGACGCCAACACCACCGCCAGCGGCTTCGGACGCTCGGGCTGAGTCACCGCCGCCAGCGAAGGAAGTTTCGCCAGCACGTCTTCATCATCACCCGCCAGCCAGCGCAGCGACTGGCCCGACTCGGTCAGTTGGACGCGAAAGCGATTCTCCCGCGCGGGCGACCAGCGCACGGGCAGCAGCTCGCCGAGCCGCTGGCTGACCTGCGACGAAGGCGGCCCGCGGACACACACGAGCGAACCGCTTCCCTCGGCCAGCCACTTCTTCAACTTCACAAGCATCCCGTCGTCCAGATAAACCTCGGCATCGCGCCCGAGCACGACGATTTGATACGCGTCCAGTCCTTTTCCATCGCGAAACAAGTCGGCGACGTTGGCGCGGATGTTCCAAGCTTCCTGGCGCACGGCGGGTGGTGACGCGGGAGATGCTTTGTCGGTCCCGTCGCCGCTATCGTTGGCGTGCCGCGAGATATTTCGCTGCAGGAAACGATCGGTTCCCATTCGCACGACGCTGGTCAGTTCGATCGATTGGTCGCTGGCCAACGTCCGCACCAGAAACTTGGTGTCCCAGTACGGCTTGCCTTCGAGCAGCAACACCCGCACCGGTTCGTCGACGACGCGGACGAGCAGCGTCGCGGAGTTGTTCACGCCGGTCACCTCGCCGGGATGCTCGTCCACCCGGATCTCGTAACGATACAAGCCGCTGTCCGCCTGCTGGACTTGAAACGTCGTTTCGGTCGTGTCGTCCGCGGTAAGGCTCACCTGTTGCTGGTCGATGACCGCATCGTCGAGCAACAGCGTGACTTGAGCCTGATCGGTGACTAGCCCGCGTTGCTGGATCGATACCGCGACCGGCAGACTCTGGCCGGCGAAGGCCATCTCCTGCGGCAGGTTGATCACGACCTCCAAGTCCCGCACCCCCGACTTCTGGCCAATCGTCTTGGCATAAATCGGAGCCGCCATCGCGCGGGCCTTTTCGACGCTGCGTCGCACTCGCGTCGCACCTCCGCCGGCATTGTGAACGCCGTCGCTCAACAGCAGCATTGCCTGGCCTTGTGGCCGTTCGTCGAGCGACTCTTCGATCGCCGTGGCCAGATCGGTCGTCGCGCCGTCCGGCGTTTGCTGGCTCAGTTGCGTCAAGTCCGTCAGCCGGCCGGTTTCATCGAACGAGCGAATGCGAATCTCGAATTGATCCGCGAGTCGCCGATCGATCTCGGCGGCGATCCGCACGGATTCCGCGTGCCGCGACGTGCTGCCTTCGACGTCGGCTGTGGCCATGCTCGCCGAGCGATCGACCAGCACGGTCAACAGCGGCTTGCCGGCGGGCGGCGGCAGCCGCTCGACCCACGTCGGATTCAACAGCACGATCAGCGGGAGCGCCGCGGCCAGCGTCATCAGCGACAGCACGCCCAGCCGCCGCACCTTGGGAATCCGCCCGCGGCTGTTGAAGCCATAGACTACGAGCGCCGCGACCGCTGACAACAGCAGCGGGAACCACAAGGCGAGCGGGATATGCGGATCAAAGGTTAGCATGTCGGGAATAGCCGTTGTTCGCTCCGAGGATGTAACAAAAATCAGCCGCTGGGCGCTAGCCCGCGGTTTCCCCGCGGGAACCGGACGCTAACGCGTACCGGCTGAATTCGCTCCGCGAACAACGACAATGATTCAACTCCTAAATGCGGTCAGTGTCACGAACTCGCCGACGATGCAGACAACACACGCCACCAGCAGCCACGTCCACAACACGTCACGCTGGCCGCTCGGATCGGCGGCCGCGCGGTAATGGACGGCAAGCGTGCCGGCGAGGCGGTTCTTCAACACGTCGGGCGAGAGGCTTTCGAGCGGGCTTTCTTCCGCGGACAGACCGACCGGCAACGCGAACACCGTCTCGTCGCCGCGCTCGACGCGATAGACACCCGGCTCGTCCGGCGACGGCCAGCGCCACACCACGCCGATCCCTTCATCGACGAGTTCACCGTGGGAAATCAGTTCGCTCTCGCTCGCCAGCGGCCCGACGATTTGCAATTCACTAGCCGAACCGACGCCGCTCGGCAGACGAACCACCACCGGCTCGCCGCCCATCGCGCCCGTCACCGCCGCGCGGCGCTGCAACAGCCGCTGGACAAGCTGATCCAACAACGGCACGAAGGCTTCACTGGTCGGCAGGTTCGAGCGGTTCAGATCGGCATTGAGTACCGCCAGCGCACCGGCGTCCGACGAAGTCAGCACCAGACAAGCCGTGCCGTCGCTGTAAGTGGCGAGCAGGTCGTCGTCCAACGTGTTTTCGAGCCGGCTCGACGTGAGCCCACCGCCGAACCGCAGCCGCGCGGTAATGGCCTGCCTGCTTTCGCCGAACACGTCGAACGGCGCGACGTCTTGCCGGACCGACGTCAAAAACAAATCGCGCCGCTGCTGGTCTTGCGGCGGCGGGGCGAAGTCGACGGGCATTTGCAAACCGCCGCCGGCCGCTTCGACCAGCAACCGAAGATTCGTCGCGTCGATGGCTTCGCCCGCGACGTACAACACCGGGCGGCCTCGCCGCAGCAAACCGGCGAGCAAACCAATGTCCTCGGCTGCGAGCTTGCCGGGGTGATCGATGACGAGCAAGTCCGCAGCCGTCAAACGCTCGCGATCGATCGCCGCGGGGTCGACGCGAACGATCTCGACCGACGCGCGCTCGCCCAGTTGGCTGTCCGGCGCGAGTGCGCGTTCCAGGTAGTAACTCGACGACGGACGTTGGCTGGCGGATTGCCGTGTCAACAGTGCGTAGGTTGGCTTGGCCGTCACCTCGACGACCAGCGCCCGCTCGTTGTCGGCTGCGAGTGCGTCTTCGACTCCCGTCAGCCGCGCGGTGCCGACTTGCCAGCCCGCCTGCTGTAATTGAATCTCTTGCGCCAGCGTCGTGCGACGGTTGGGCGGACACATGCCTTCGACGCGGAACGTCGCGTCGCCGATGGCAACTTCCGCGGTGATGCGTTGCGGCAGCGGCGAGTAGTTGCCGATCTCGATTTCGAGCTGCGTCGCGCCACCGATGGCCGTTCGCTGCTGAATCTGGCAGTGCAGGAGCGCGATGTTGGCTGGCGCGGATTCGTTGCTGGTGGCTTCGAGTTGAATTTGAGTCTGTTGCGGCAGCGGCGAGAAATCGGCGCGGGCCCAATTCGATCGCTGAAAGTCGCTGATCACGACCAGCTCGCGGCGGCGATCGTCTTCCGAATCCGCAGCCAGCATCTCGGCCGCCTTCGCAATCACTCGATTGATGTCCAGCCGCTCGGGGCGAACGGACGCCTGCGACAGTTCGTCGCGCAACGCTTCGAAGTTCTGGGACGGTTGCTCGAAGGCCGTACGCGGGGACGCTCCCGCGAGAATCAAGTTCACCCGCAGACCCGGTCGATAGCGAAGATGCTCGGCCGCGATCGTCCTGGCGCGCTCGATGGCTTCGACGCCACGATCTAGCGCGGCCATGCTCTGGCTGACGTCAAGCACCACGACGCGGATCGCCGAGCCAGATTGCGAATCCGAGACGAGCGGCTCATCGCCCAGCTTGGGCCGCGCGATCGCCAACGCGACCAACAGAACCGCCGCCGCGCGCAGCGCGAGGACGATGAAGTCACGCAGCCGATGCCGGGCCCGATGTTGTCTGACCGCTTCGAGTACGAACCGCAGCGTCGACAGCGGCATTCGCACGGGGCGCGGCTTCGTGAGCCAATGCACCGCGAACGGCAAGCCGACAGCGGCGAGACCGAGCATGACGGCCCACGGGTGCAAAAACATCGGCTATCCCGTCCTCTCGACCAAAAACCCCTGCAAGGTTTGTAAATAGGAGACGGCGGTGGAAACCAGCCGGTAATCGCAGCCGCCCGCCAGCGCGAATTGCCGGACCATCGCGAGATGCGACTTGAATCGCGATTCGTAGGCCACACGAATGTCGCTCGGCGAACAAGAGAGATGGCCGTCGTTCTCCATTCCGTCAAAGCGATAAGCCGCGCCGTCGGGCAGCCGCTCTTCGTCCGGGTGGACGGTGTGCAACACGACGACTTCCCAGCCACGATGCCGAAACAACCGCAGCACGCCGAACACGTCTTCCAAGTCGTCCATCAGGAAATCGCTCATCAACATCAACACGCCGCGGCGGCTCGATCGCTCGAACAGGCTGCGCAGCGAGCCGGCCATGGTGGTTGTTGGACGAGTCGACAGATGTTCGATCAGCTCCTGCAGCAAGGCGACGTGCGTCAACGTGCCGCCGGGCGGGAGGAACTCGCGGACGCCGTCGTCCAGCACGGCGACGCCGACCTGATCCTGAGCCTGCGTGATGATGTGTGTCAGCGCGGTGGCAAGATATTGAACGTAGTGCAGCTTCGAGGACGACTCGCCTCGACTGCCGCTGAACGACATCGAACCACTGGCGTCGAGGGCGAGCGTGCAGAGCAAGTTCGTTTCGTCTTGATGCAGCCGGACGAACGCTTTGCCGGTCCGCGCGAAGACTTTCCAGTCGAGCCGCCGCAGGTCTTCGCCGCCCGAGTATTCGCGGAAGTCGACGAACTCGCCGGCTCCGCCTTGTTGCCGCGACTGATGCCGGCCACTGTAGGCACCTTCGATGCGGCGGCGGGTCGTGAACCGCATGTGGGCGAGCGCCGCCAGCGCACGCAGATCGAGAAAGGGGCTCCGCGTTTGTGTACTCATGCGGCGACTTCTTGAAGCAGGTGATCGACGATCTGCTCCGAGGTGATCGAGTCGCCAACCGCCCGGTGATTAACGATCAAGCGATGCCGCAGAATAGGATGGGCGACCGCGCGGACGTCTTCGACCGTCGGTGCCGTGCGGCCCGTCAACAAGGCCCGTGCCTTGGCGGCCAATACCAGATTCTGAGAACCTCGCGGCCCGGCACCCCAAGCAACGTAATCCTTCGCCATCGCCGTCGCACGCTTGTCCTCGGGGCGGCTCGCGCCGCACAGCTGCACGGCATAAGCGGCGACATGCGGAGGCAGCGGGACTGCGAACACGAGAGCGCAAAGCTGCAAGAATGTTTCGCGATCGAGCGCCGCCGTCGGCAGCTTGGTCGGACCCGCCGTGGTACGCATGACGACCTCTTGCTCCTCCTCAGGCGTCGGATAGCCGACGCGGATTTCCATCATGAAGCGGTCGAGCTGAGCTTCCGGCAGCGGGTACGTGCCTTCCTGTTCGATGGGGTTCTGCGTGGCGACGACAAGAAAAGGTTCTTGCAGGTGATACGTCTTGCCGCCCACGGTGACGTGCCGTTCAGCCATTGCTTCCAACAGCGCCGACTGCGTCTTTGGCGCGGCGCGATTGATTTCATCGGCCAGCACCAGGTTGGCGAACACAGGCCCTTCGCGAAACACCATCTGCGGCCCCTGTTCATCGCCGCGTCCGAGCAACTCGTAACCCGTGATGTCCGACGGCATCAGATCGGGCGTGAACTGGATGCGAGCGAACTTCCAGTCGAAGGCCGATGCCAGCGCCTTGACCATCAGCGTCTTGGCCAAACCGGGCACTCCGACCAGCAACGCATGCGATCCGGTCAGCGCGCAGACCAGCAATTCGTCGATCGTCTCGTCTTGCCCGACAACGACCTGGTGCAAGCTCTCGCGAATCGTTCGTACGCGGTCCGCGAACTCTTCGACGCGCTGTTGAGCGCGAGTGGACTTTTCCGCGTCAGACATGAGCGGCCTTTCAGATGGAAGATATCAGTAATCAACAAGTGTCTCGGCGGAGCGCCGCCCAATCTCATTCTGACCCGACGGCTTCAGGGCAACCTGACGGCTTCGCCACCGCTCTTGGTAAACAGCGCACGCAGCGTTTCGACGTCGATCGTTTCAGCGATAAAGCGCACGCTGCCGTCGGTTAACGCGGCCTGAAATCCGCCGGGACGCATGCCCGTCAGGCCCTTTGTGGGTTCTTCCGCGTCGGGCGAAAAGTCCGCGGGCTTCGTCCAAATGACCGCCGACTCGTCGGGAACCTCAACCGTCATGATCGTATTCGAGGTGCCATCAAGGATGTCCCTGAAGCTAGTACCTAGCCGATCACCAGCCTGTGGCCGGACAAACACGCCGTCGCTGCCCGCAATTCCAAGGTAATTCGTCATGCCGGGTTCGGCGGTTGAGTTCGGACAGCGATAGATCTCGGGCATCTGGGCGATGAGCGTTTTGTTGTGCGGACTGTCCCACGGCTCGTCGAGATGAAACTGGTCGTAGAGAGGCCCCGCTTCGACAAACGGCAGGATATGGACTCGCCAACTCAGCAAAGGATTACCATCGGCGTCGGCGCTGTAGCCCGCCGGAAGTGCGCGATAGGTGTCGTGAAAATTGTGCATCGCTAAAGCAATTTGCTTCAGATTGTTCCCGCCTTGCATCCGGCGGGCTGCCTCGCGTGACGCTTGCACGGCAGGTAACAACAGCGCGATCATCACCGGCGCCGACGCGCCAACGTTGCCGCCGGGCAGCGTTTGGTAGCTCGTGAATTCAACTCCCTCCGCCGTCCGTTGTACAGCGAACAGGGTCGGCTGCAGGTGTGGCACGATCGAGTCTTGGGAGGGCAGGCCGTCGGTCGTAAGACCTGGTGCGCCGAACTGACCGCCCGCCATCTGCAATCCCATTTGCGCGAATGGCAAGAGAGTCTTCGCGACTTCTTGCGTATCGATATAAGCGAGCGCCAAGGTGCGCGAGTCGGCCTGGAACAGCTTCTTCACGTCTTCGTTTTGAGCCAGCGACTCGCCTTGGGCAGTCCCCGACAAGAGCGGTTTTAGTTGTTGAGGCGTGAGCGTAACGAACAACGCGTCGTCGGTGATGCACCAGGAGGGGGCGACCGGAACGCCCGGTTCTCCAGTTGAAACCGTATGGACCGTGTGGCCCGCGACTTCGCTGGATTGAATCCTCGGCGCGCCCGGGCCCAATTGCTCGAGCTGCGGTTTCACCATCGCGAGCAGAGTTGTCTGAACCTGCTCGAGTTTTTTGCGGTCGCGGACTTTAATGGCGATGGTCCAGCCGGTCATCAAGCCGGCGGGGCCGGGTTGCGCGTAGATCCGCCAGGTGTCGCCAAGTGAGCCGAGCAAATCGTCGCGAATGCGCAGACCGATCTGCTGTTGCATCTGTTCCATGCCCGCGAGCATCATTTGCGCCGAGTCGGGGTCGATCTGTGTTGCCATGTCGATCCACAGATCATACAGCTTGGCCGCATCCAACTTGAAAGCAATCGCGACCGGTGACGTCGATGAAATCTGCTTCAGATCCGCCGCGTTGAGAGGCGGAGCATCGAGCCAGGAGAAGATCCCCGTCGCGGCACCATCAAGCGACAGCGAAGCGCGCATCACGCAACCTTTGTCGTCCAGCCCATTCACCATCACCGCCGCGCCGACTTTATCGAGCCCCAGGGCCGAGACGACTCGTTCCGCCTGCGCTTCGCCGCTCGCTGTCGCCACCAGGTCGATGATCTTCCTCGCGTTCACGTACATCACCGAGGACACGCGCGGAACGGGGAGCTTGGTTTTCGCGGAGGTCAGCCAGGCCGGTTCTTGACCGCGTGCTCGTTGCATCAAATCCTCGGCGGCACCGTCGCCGATCCCAAAAATGAAATAATTGCCGGCCAGTCCCCACGTGATGGGAGGGGGCCACGCATTCGGAGGCGATTCTCCGTTGACGACCACTCGATAGAACTCGCGTTTGCCGATCTGCACTTTTGTGATCTTGCCCTCTCCGGCTTGGCTTTGCAGGCCTTCGAGGAGTTTCTGTAGCGCGGGTCCGTCGTCACCCATCTGTAACAGCCCGCCGCCGGTAACATCGGGCGGAGCGTTACCGTTGAGCTTAAACTCCGAGACATAGAACGCTCCCGGCTTGCCGCGAATCAGTTGCAGGGCCTTCTGGATGCCGTCGAACATTTCTTGAGCATTCGGATCGGGCTGTGCTTGCTGTATTGCGCCGAAGATTGAACCGCCGGCACGGTTCAAGAACTCCTGGACCTCCGGTTCGGCCAGCAACTGTTCGGTGTGATTGCCGCTGGCGGCGTTGGGTGTGCCTGTGCCGGCCCATGACGTATAGAACAGGCATTCGGCCGGGGCGATCTTTTGGGCGAGGGGATCTTCCGCGGTGGGTGGGACGCCCACGGCCAACGCGCACTTTAGGCAACTTGGGGTAGCGCGGTAACTAGATATTGATTAAACAATTCG
>JAQBZB010000185.1 GCA_027622275.1 Planctomycetota bacterium
GCGGGCGCGATCCAGATGTCGCTGTTCGACAAGCAGGATCTGGCGGAGGTAACGTCGGAACATTTCCCGCAGGAACGGCTTGTTGTCTGTCGCAATCCGGCGCTGGCGGAACAACGCGCCCGCAAGCGAAACGAGATGCAGTTCTCCTTTCTCGACGAAAAAGATCGAGCGTTTGTTGTTGGTGCATGCAAGTTCTTCTTTCAGCCGGCGGAGGAACCGCCCAGCAAGTTGCCGGATGGCGAGATGATGTTGCGATTCCAACTGCTATTTACCGTCACCTTTCGAAAAAACGGCGTCGCGGGGCAAACCGGCCAAGGCGACTTCGATCTTGACTGGGCGGAAGTCAAGCAAGTCAGGCTGCTGTATTTCGACCATTGGTCCGATGAACTGTGCAAGATCGAACTGGAGTTGCCGATCCGTACGCTGCGAATCGAAGGAGTCAACAAGATCAAAGCGTCGGGCTTCGACGCGCCGCGCGTTGCTAACCCCAAGGTAATTCCCGCGGTCGTCGCAGACTTCCTGCGAAGGCATGTTCCCGAGGAGAAACTTGTCCGGCACGCGCTTCATGGGCCGCCCGCGACGCTCGCGGAATGCGAGCATCGTCGCCGCAAGTTGCGGCGCGAACTGCGGAATGTCACGTGGTGCTACCGATTGATGCCCGCCGGTTGCTTGATGCTCATTTCGCTGTGTTTGGTGCCGCAGCTGTTCGCGCGATTGGGAGGCCCGCAGCTCTTTCCCAACGCTGCGTGGCTGGCATTGGCGACTCTCTTGCTCGTCGCGACGATTCTCTCGCAGCCGCTAATGATCTGGGCACTGCTGCGCGACTTGCGGAATCGTCACGCGAAGGCACTGCGCGAGTTGGACGCGTGGGAGTTGGAAAGTCTGCTACGTACTCCGGCAGAAAGCGCTTCCAGTTTTCGTAAATGATGGGGCTGGATTGTCACCGGCTGGCAAATTAACCTATTTTGAGTTGAAGCAAACTAACCGCTGTCGGATGAAGTCGAGTGGCACGGGCCGTGCCGCTTCATTCCCGCCTGTGACCCCGCCCGCCCGTGAATCTTCGAGAAGCAACCAACGAGTTACTAAACGAGTCGCACTACAAGGAGTGACCGAGATGAAATCCGTGATCTGGGTCGGATTGTGGTTGTCACTGTGCATCGAATGCCGGGCGCAGACACCGTCGCGCGGGCCGCTTGAACTCCCTGCGGAATTCGCGGCGATTCGGGACACGATCGCGCCCCAGCCCGAGGAAGAGTTGTGGAAGAAGATCCCGTGGAAGACTTCCCTGCTGGAAGCGCGGCAAGTCGCTGCCAAACAGGGCAAGCCACTGTTCGTCTGGTCGATGGACGGGCACCCCTTGTGTCTTGGCTGAAACAACGTCGCGGTGGACCGTGTGTCCGCCTTCAATAATCCTGAAGTCATCAAGATGCTTCAGAACGAGTTCATTCCCGTCGCCGTCGATGGGGGCTTGATGGTTCGTCGCAAAGATCCGGAGGGAGACTTCTACCGTAAATTCGCCAACACGCAAGCGCGGTACGCGGCCGCTGCCGATGGCACGTCGCTGGCCCAGAAAACGTGGGTGCCGTCGCCACATCTCAACAAGTGGATGAAAGAGGCGCTCGCTAAGTTTGCAACATTGCCCAAAAGTTCCCAGAGCCCAGCGGTCGATGCTGCCGAAGCAGGCCAGAGAACGAGTCCGGTTGCCCCGGCGGGCGGACTCGTCCTGACCGTCACAAGTCGGTTCCTCAAAGGGCACGAAGTGGCATCGGTCGACAACGAACAGGTTGCCCAACTGCCCGCTTACGACCGTGTCTGGCTCACGCGCGGCGAATGGCAGAATCTCTTGCCGCAAGGTGATGCGAAATCCTTTGAGTTGGACGCTCAGTTGGTCCGCAAGCTGGCCCGGTTCCACACCATTGATGTCATTGGTCGCCAGCGTGGGCCGTGGCCGGAGGCGTCCATCAAAGGCTGTCGGCTGACCGGTGAAGTGCTCCGCAACGTGAACGGCACAACGAATGTCCGGCTCTCTGGCTCCATGGCGATTGAAGGAGCTTCCAAGCCAAGGCCCAACCTGGGCCCCGATGATGGCGACGTCAAGCTCGACCTCAAAGCCGCCGGCGTGTTGCGTTTCGACAGAGCCAAGCAGGAGATCACCCAGTTCGATCTGGTGGTCTATGGGCCGTATTCGAAAGATGGTCGGCCAGCCGAGATCGGCTTTCATTTCCAACTGACCGGAGACGAGTCCGCTGACGGAGTACCGCCCTGGGCCGTCGATCGACACCACCTCTACGGGGACTACCCGACGTATTACACGAAATAGCTGGCGTTGACCTTCCGGCCAAGTGGCATGTGGTGCTTGCAGCCAGCGAGCTGATCGAGACAGGCCGCCGAACCAAACGCTGCAGCAGACAGCCGCCAGAAGTTTCTCAGCCGATTGACCACGATCCTCGTCAGCCAACTCCGAAACGCTCCGCGCTGTTGGCGATGCCGGAAGCTGGGTAATTCGCGCAACAACACCATTAAGACGTCCTGGATCAGATCGTCAACGTCAGTCACCTGGACTTCGTAGCGATCAATCCAGCCACGCAGCAACGACGAATAGAGGGCGACCAGCCGTTACCACGACTCGGCGTCCGATTCGTTGCGTAATTGATCGATCGGCGAGTGAGACGTCTCGAACATGGCAGGCCGCCGTGAAAAGATAGCGGTGGCATTATCATGCAGTCGGCTCGTGCGATCAACGCGCCAAATGGCTGGGTAGAGAAACTGTTTGCCTTCCGCTTAGTGCGTGTGCCACTGGCGGAGCCCGAAATGGCACACACCGCACGATGGAGTTGCCAACGAGTACTAGCGCTGGAGCATCGTCTTCAATAGCGTCATGCAGGCATCGATTTGTTCATCCGTCCCAACACTGATGCGCATACCATCGGCCCAGCCCGGATAGTTCATGTATCGGACCAGAACGCGGTTGCTTTTCAACTCTTCGTAGAGCGGTTGGACAGGTCGAGTCGGGTGCGTACACCAGACGAAGTTGGCCTGGGAGGGGATCACCGAAAACCCGAGTTGTTCCAACGCCGCTGTCATCCGTTGGCGCGTGGCAATCACTTTGGCCCGATTCGCGACGAACCAGGCCTGGTCATCGATCGCGGCCGTCGCACCAGCAATCGACAGCGCGTCGCAGTTGTACGAATCCTTGACTTTCATCAATTCCTCAATGACTTGCGGCTGGGCGATCAAGAAGCCAAAACGAAGTCCCGCCAGGCCATACGATTTGCTCAGCGTCCGCGACACCATCACCTTCTCGTTTTGTCGAACCAGATCGATGCAGTTCGCTTCCGCAAAGTCGCCGTAAGCTTCGTCGACCAGCAGCGGACAGGGAAGTGCTTCGGCGATTTGTGATACTTCGCTGGGAGCAATCACGGTCCCGGTGGGGCTGTTCGGGTTCGGCAAGAACGCCAGCTTCAACCGGTCCGTCGCGGCTTTGAAGGTGTCCGGCAGCGACCAATCGTCGTTGAAGCGAACCTCCTCGTGGCCGGCTCCTTGGATCTTGGCCAAGGTGCGATACAGGATATAGCTCGGGTAGGGCAACCGCAGCAAATCGCCTTCGCCAACGTAGGCTCGCGTCAGAATCGTCAGAATGTCGTCGCTTCCGTTACCGCATAAAATCCAATCCGGTTCGACACCGAGTACTTCCGCCGCACGACGCCGAAACGAATTGGCAACGGGATCGGGATACTTCGCCAAGCCTTGTTCCAGCACCGCCTGGATCGCTGGCGTCACCTTTGACGATGGCGGATAGGGATTCTCGTTCGTGTTCAGCTTGATGAACTTGCCCGCCTGCGGTTGTTCACCCGGCGTGTAGCCTGACATGGCGGCGATGTTGGGTCGGACGGGCATGGAAGATAGGGGTCAGAGGTCAGAGGTCAGAGGTCAGAGGTCAGGTTAGGCAAGTCGGATGTCGACGCTGGCTCGATGGGCGGTGAGGCCTTCTTTGTCGGCCATGGTTTGGATGGCGGGCGCGATCTCCTTTAACGCCGCCTCGCTATACGAGATGATGCTGCCGGTGCGGAGGAAGTCGTTCGCTGTCAGCCCGGATGCCCAGCGGGCGGTGCCGCTGGTCGGCAAGACGTGTGATGGACCGGCGGCGTAGTCGCCTAACGCGACGGGCGCGTAGTTGCCGAGGAACGTGGCTCCCGCGTTGCGAATCTTCTTAACCAACCGTTCGGCGTCGTCAGTCGCGATGTGCAGATGTTCGGGAGCGATGGCGTCGGTGATTGCACACGCCTCGTCTTCGTCACGGACAAGGATCAGGTAGCCGAACGACTGCAAACTTTGAACCGTCAGTTCACACCGAGATAGCTTTGCGACTTGCTTTGCGAGTTCCGCGGCCGTTGCTTCGAGAACCTCCTCGCTCCAGGTCACGAGAATGGCCGCCCCCGGTGCATGTTCGGCTTGAGCCAGCATATCGGCGGCCGTGAAATCCGGTCGCGTTGATCCGTCGGCGATCACCACGACTTCGCTCGGCCCGGCGATCGAATCGATATCAACTTCGCCGTAAACATGCTTCTTGGCCAACGCGACGAACAAGTTGCCCGGCCCGACAATCTTGTCGACTTTCGGAAGTCCTTCGACTCCATAAGCCATTGCCGCAACCGCTTGAACTCCGCCAATTCGATAGACTTCGTCGACGCCGATCTCTTGGCAAGTCGCCAACACGTCGGGATTGTGGGCACCAAAGTCTGTCGGCGGAGCGACCACGACGATCTGTTCGACGCCGGCCACTTTGGCGGGAACTGCCGTCATGAGTACGGTCGACGGATAGGCCGCCGCGCCGCCGGGCACACAGATACCGATCCGCTCCAGCGGCAGATAACGTTGGCGAAGCGACACGCCGTAGGGGCGCGTCACCTCGACATCTTTGTGCAAGATCGCCGATTGAAATTCGATAATGTTGTCGCGAATGCGGCGTATCGTTGCCAGGAAATTGGGATCAGCCGACGCGTGCGCCTGGGCGATTTCGTCTGGACTCACTCGGATCGTACTCGCCGTCAGCGTCGCGCCATCGAGCTTCTCGGTGTAACGCAACAATGCGGCAAGTCCTTCGACACGCACTTCGCGAGTGATTCGCTCGACGACTTGCTGCGGCGACAGAGGCTCGCCAAAAACGGCGATGGTCCGCTGGCGACCGGCCTGGCTGACGATGTCGCCTCGCGGACTAAGCTTCTCACGCAACTCGCCGAGCGCCGCCTGAACGTCATTGCGGCGCGTGTCAATTCGTTGGATATCGAGGCTCGGAGCAGGGGCGGTCATGGATTTCTTGGCGATCTACGAGCGAGGCGGTAAGCGACTCGTCATTCCGACGCGGGAAGCAACCATTTTGTTCGCCGGGCAGCAAGATGGAAAGGGCTGATGCGAGATCGTCGTGCTATCGCACCGAAATCAGCGTCGCCATCTCAGGATCGTATTCATGAACGCCTTTACGGTCGGTGCAAGCCTGATGCGATTGAACGCATCGCCAAGTTTGGGCCGGGTATTGGTCTGGCATGGGTGGGGACTTGAGGACGTCGACCGGAACAAGCGTCGCAGTTCCGGCAGGTTTTCAAGCGACCGCCGAAACTGCGAAGCTTGTTCCGGTCTGCATTTCTTCGAAACACCTGTTTGTAATGAGGAGTTACGGCGATCTTGCCAAAAACACCGAGCAAATCAGCCGCCACGCGATAGCGTGCGGTTCTCTCGAAGTTGACGAGAACCGCAGGCTATCGCCAGGCGGCTGATGAATAATCCGGGCTACACCACGCCGTACGCCAGCATCGCGTCAGCAACCTTCACGAAGCCCGCGATGTTCGCGCCGCGTACATAGTTCACATAGCCGTTGCCGTTGTCACCGTGCGAGATACATTTCTCGTGGATATCTTGCATGATCGCGCGCAGACGCTGGTCGACTTCTTCACGACTCCAGGAGAGCCGCAACGCATTCTGACTCTGTTCAAGTCCCGAGACCGCGACGCCGCCCGCGTTCGCCGCCTTGGCCGGGCCGAACAAGACCTTTTCATCGAGCAGGTGGTGAACCGCATCGAGTTCCGTAGGCATATTCGCTCCCTCACAGACCGCTTGAATGCCATTGGCGAGCAACGCTTCAGCGTCCTGCAAACTGAGTTCGTTCTGTGTCGCACATGGGAAGGCGATGTCGCAGGGAACGCTCCACGGGCGTTGATCCTCGAAGAAACTGGCTCCAGGGAACTTGGTTGTGTACTCGGCAATCCGGCCACGGCGGACTTCCTTGAGATCTTTGATAAAGGCGAGTTTGTCGGCATCAATGCCGTCGGGATCGTGGATGAAGCCCGATGAATCGGACATCGTTAAGACCTTGGCGCCCAGCTGCGTCGCCTTCTCGACCGTGTAGATGGCCACGTTCCCGGAACCGGACACCAGACACGTCTTGTCCCTCAAGCTATCTCCGCGATGCTTCAACATGTTCTCGCAGAAATAGACACACCCGTAGCCCGTGGCCTCGGTGCGCACCAAGCTGCCGCCGAAGGCCAGCCCCTTGCCGGTAAGAATTCCCGTGAAACGGTTCTCCAATCGTTTGTAGAATCCGAACAAGTAGCTGATCTCGCGTGCTCCGACGCCGATGTCTCCGGCGGGCACGTCGGTATCCTCGCCGATGTGGCGATGCAGTTCGACCATCAACGACTGACAGAATCGCATCACTTCGCGATCGCTCTTTCCCTTGGGATTGAAGTTCGCTCCGCCCTTCGCTCCGCCCATCGGCAGACCGGTCAGACTGTTCTTGAAGACTTGCTCGAAGCCGAGGAACTTCAGCACGCTCTGCGTGACCGACGGATGAAACCGCAACCCGCCTTTGTAAGGCCCGATCGAGTTGTTGAATTGAACCCGCCACGCCCGGTTCGCACGAATGTTCCCTTGATCGTCCTCCCAGGACACGCGAAAGATAATGATCCGGTCCGGCTCGGTCATCCGTTCGAGAATCTGTGCGTCTTTGTACTGGCGATGCTCGTTGACGTAGGGCATCAGTGTCTCGACCACTTCGCGCACCGCCTGATGAAACTCCTCTTCGCCGGGATTGCGTTTGATGAGCCCCTGCATAAAAACGTCGACTTCGTTTCGGATGTCTTCGGACATGAGATTTGCTCCCCAGAGGATGCTGAACGTCACTCAATTGGCACTTTAGTTTTACTCGTGCGCGACACACGTTGCATCACCTTGCGGACTGCCAAGGGAAAGATTCCGAGCAGGACGAATGCGACAATAATCTGCGTGAGCTGGCGTGGCGAGAGAACCGCGCCGATCCCTTCGTCGGCAAATGTCTTGAGATTTGGCAGCGACGAGCCAGCATAAACGTAGACAATCGTCGCGGGAAGCATCCCGAGCTGACTGACCCACCAATAGGTCCAAGTCCGGATCGGGGTTAGCCCCATCACGAGGTTGATCATCCAAAACGGCACGGCCGGGATGAGCCGGAGCGTGAACAGATAGAAGGCCCCTGCACGCCGAAGCGCTTCGTTAAAACCGGCCAGTCTTTCGCCAAAACGGTTTTGGATCGTTTCACGCACAAGGTAACGGCTGAGCAGGAAGGCGACCGTTGCTCCGGCCGTCGATCCGAAGCTGACCAGCGGGACACCGTGCCAGAACCCAAAGTACCACCCGTAAATCAAAGTCATCCCGGCTGCGCCTGGCAAAGAGAACCCCGTGACCACCACATAGGCAATCAAGGCGATGCCGTACACCAGTAGCGGATGCGCGGATTGATACTGCCGAAGTTCCGACTCGCGCTTCGCGAGGCCAGCCGGCGATAGCGTGTCGCCGAACTGGAAGTAGGCAATCGCGATGACCAGCGCCACGAGACCGAGTACAACGAGCTTTGTCCAGGCGATCCGAGGCTTCGCCTCCGAGGCGCTATTCTCGACGTTTTTGTTTTCCGTCACGGAGTGTTCCCAGAAAATGCAGTCCCGACGCTCCGTGGCGGGACCGTCTCCAACGCGGCAAAGCTGGCGAGCGACACACATCTTAACGTGCCGCGGCGGGAATCGTCACGCGCATGACGCGCGGGTCTTGCGTGGCAATCGCTAACTCCGTGCCGTCAGGAGCGTAGTCAAGCGAATAGGCCGTCCCCGTGGGCAGTTGCTGATGAAAGAGCGGCTGGCCGTTCGCCACATTCCAGACGAATAAGTTGCCCGAAAAATCAACGGTCGCCGCGCGCGTCCCAGCGGGGTTATACCGAATCGCGTAGATGGCTTCGTTGTGACCCTCGACCGACAGCACACGGAACAACGACTCGCGACGAAACGATCGCCAGACCCTGCCGCTGCCGGCGGCCAACAAGGTTGCTCCGTCGTTTGAATACGCCAAAGAATTCAGACTACCCGTAATGCCAAAGGCAACCTGGTCGGCCGCCGTGCCGCTGGCAACGTCCCAAATCCGAATCACACCATCGCGACCAGAACTCGCCAACTCGAGACCACTGGGGTGAAATGCCACCGCATAGACCTGGGCGGCGTGTCCCTCGAAACTGTGAAGCTGTTCGCCGGTGGCGGTGTCCCAAAGTCGTACGGCCTGATCGCCACCGGCGCTGGCCAATCGCGAACCATCCGCGTTGTAGGCCAAGCCGTAGACGGCGGCCTTGTGTTCCGCCAAGGACAGGCGCGGATGCGCCGAGGCCGCGAACCATCGCTTGATCGTTTGATCGGCGGCCGCGCTGAACAGGGTATGACCGTCGACCGCCAAGGCCAACTTGATCACCGGTGCCGTGTGTCCAACCGACTCGTGCGTCAGCAACAGTTGTGGTTTCCCTTCGACTTCCGTCAAGCCGAAGTTCCGCACAATGTTGTCCCCGCCGGCGACGATCAGTTTCTTGCCATCGTCGGCCAGTAGCAGCGAACCAATCGCCGCGGGCGCTGTGACCGTCGCCACGCTGCTGCCGTCGGTCGTGTTCCACAAGCGCGCGATCGCATCGTCTCCGCCGCCCGCGAGCAGCTTGCCATCGGCGCTGACGGCAACCGACTTGAGCGGCGCGGTCGATCCTTCATAAGTTCGCACGGCGGCCAGGTCGGCAGCGTTCCATTGCTTCGCGGTTTTATCGGCTCCGGCCGTGAACACGTACTCGCCGTCCGACGAGAAGACCACATCGTGAATCACTCCTTCGTGGGCAGCGACGGCCGCCACGACCGCAGGTTGCCAACGACGCAGCGTTCTGTCCGTGCTACCCGAGATCAGCGCGCGGCCGTCGGCCGACAGATCGATCGCGATGACCGCAGCGGTATGGCCGGCCAGCCGTTCGCGCTCTTTACCGCTGGCCGCATCCCACAACCGAATCAAGTTGTCGTCGCCCGCTGCCGCGACGATGCCGCCGTCGGCGCTCGCCGCGACGGCTCGGACAGCGGCCGGGTGTGTGTAACTCGTCAGCGGCTGAATCTGCGCAGCGGCTTGGGCGTCGCCGGCGGCGGGCAATTGCCAGACATACACCTTCATGTCGGCTCCGCCGGCAACCACTTGCCGGCCGTCCCGCGTAAGCGCCAAACTGTTCAGCACGCCGACACTGCCGACCAACGTGCGCATCGGCTGGCCGGTTGTGGCATCCCATTGTCGGACGAGTTTGTCGATGCCCGCACTGATCAGCGACTTGCCATCCGGCGAATAAGCGACCGCCGCGGCACCTCCTTCGTGGCCCACGATCAGATTCAGCAAGTTGTAACGCAGAACGTAGCCGCTGTTGTTCGCCGCGGCTGTGACGAGCGATTTGCCATCGGCGGTAAACGCCACGTCATTGACGACGGCCGGTAAAGTGAAGTCCTGGAGCAGTCGAGCATCGGTGGAAGAGTACACGCGTAAGTGGCTATCGGCCCCGGCGACCGCGAGCTTTCCATCGGCGCTGTACGCCACGCGGGTCACCCCGAAACCGGTGGCGATCGTCTGCAACAACGTGCCATCCGCGAGATTCCAAACCCAGACGTTTTGTCCCGCGCCGGTCGGGTCGCCGCCGGCGGCAATCTGCTGGCCATCACTGCTCAACGTCACGCTCCGCAACGGGGTTGGACTCCCAGGAAACTGGCGTATCAATTTCCCTTCCAGATCCCAGAGCTTGACGAGCTTATCTTCGCCGGCCGTGACGATGTGAGTCGCATCGGCCGCGACCGCCATGTCGTGTACTTTCATCGTGTCGGCAACAATCACACGCGCGGCCGAGACGCTCCACTGGCGAACCGTCTTGTCCGCGCCGCCGGAAACAACTTGCTTGCCATCGGCCGACATAGCAACGGTCGACACCACGCCGACGTGTCCGGCGAATCGCTCCAATTCACGACCGGCCGCCAGATCCCAGACGTGGACCAGCTGGTCGTCACCGGCAGTAACGGCTCGCGACGAATCGCCGCTCAGCGCCAGGCAACGGACTGGCGCTGCGTCGGTGATCGTCGAAACGGCGGCACCGTTGGCCAACGTCCAGACCCGCAACGTCTTGTCGGCACTGGTCGAAACCACGCGCGCTCCGTCAACGGTGACGGCAACAGCTGTCACGGCATCCGTATGGCCGGCAATCGAAACAATCGGCTGGCCAGTGGTAAGATTCCAGTGCTTCACGGTCATGTCGGCACCGCCGGTCACCAAGGCGGCACCATCCGGCGTGTAGGCGACTGTGGTAACCGCGCCCACATGCCCCGCCAGTAATCGGACCAGCGAGAGGCTGTGAACGTACGCGTTGTTGTCCGCGGCTCCGACGACGATCGAACCGTTATCGGGCGTCAACGCGAGCGAGGTGAGCGCGGCGGACGCGGTAATGTCTTCCAGCAACCGGGCGTCCACGACGTTGAACACTCGCAGATGCTGATCGGCTCCGGCCACGACGATCTTCGTGTTGTCGGCACTGTAAGCGACCGATACGACCGCCGCCGGAGTGGGAATCTTCTGCTCGACTTGGCCGTTTGCCGCGTTCCATAAATAGACATGGTTGTCCGCGGAACCGGCGGCTATCTGCAAACTGTCGCCGCGAACGGCCACGCTGCTGACGGCCGCCGCCGGGCCGCTCAATTGCAGCGTCATCTTGCCAGTCAAATCGAACAGCTTGACAAGATTGTCCGCGCCGCCGGTCACGATCTGCTGTCCGTTGGGTTGGAAGGCCACGCCGCCCACGCCACCCGGATGACTTAACAACACCAACGTCGCCGACAGCGGAGACCGGAATGTGTCGCCGCCCGCGTCGCCGGAAATCACGTTCTTGTTGTCGGGCGCGAACGCGACGGCCGAGACCGGTTTGCTATGGTCAAGCATCCGCTGGAGCAGTTGGCCGGAAGCGACATCCCAGACGCGGACGACGGTGTCGTCGCTGCCCGTGGCGAGCTTGAGATTGTCGGCACTGACGGTTAAGCAGTTCACCGCTGCCGGGTGCGTCAACGTCGCGACGGCGGCGGCATCAGCTAACGTCCAAACGCGCACCGTCTTGTCTTTGCCCGCGGAAAACAGTTTGGTGCCATCCTGGCTGACGGCCACGCCGCTCACGGCATCGGTGTTGCCGGCAAAGGCGCGCAGCACCGCGCCGGTGGCCACGGTCCACAGTTGCACATTCTTGTCGATGCCGCCGGTGACAAGCGATGCTCCGTCGGGCGTGTAGGCGACGCCGGTCAACGCGGTCGGCGAACCGGCGATGACTTGTTGCAGCGAGCGACGGTGGATCCGGACTTGATTGTCGGACGAGCCGATGATCAGCGAGGTGTTGTCGGGCGTAAAAGCGATGGCGGTCGGTTGCGCCGGACTGGACGAAATATATTCGAGCAGCGCCCCGGTCAAATCCCACACTCGCGTGTCGCCATCGGCGGAGCTGCTCGCGACGGTCAAACTATCGCGGCTGAAGTCGACACGGGAAATCGCCGCCGTGTGGCCCGTCAGCGTTGCAACCACTTGGCTATTGCTGGCATTGTAGATTTTGACGAGCTTGTCCTGGCCGCCGACCACGATGAACTTGCCGTCGGCGCTGGCCGCGAAGCACGTCGCGGGCGCACCGTGGTTGATGTTCAGGCCTTGCTTGCCATCGATGGCATTCCAGGTGCGCACGAAGCCGTCTTCCGACGCCGTTGCCAGCAGCGCGCCAGCAGCGATCGGCGACATGGCGGTGATCGGTTTGGCATGAGCATCAACCCCGCCGGCCTCTGCTTTGTCGGTGACGTTCCACAACTTCACCTGGATTCCGGCGGCTGTGTAAAGCGTATTGCCGTCGTTTGAAATGCCGACGCCCGTCACGGCAGAAGTGTGGCCCGCAAAAGCTTCTCCCAGCGGTTGGCCATCGGCTGCATTCCAGAGGCGCACCATCGTATCGGCGCAGCCGGTCACGATCTGTGTGCTATCGGCCTTCCAAGCGATCGCCGTCACCGCTTGTGGGTGAGCGAATGTCAGTCCGGGTTTTCCATCGGCGAGATTCCAGAACCGGACCGTCTTGTCCGCGGCGGCCGTGGCGAGCACGGTTCCGTTGGGACTCACCGCGCTGGCGGTGATCGGCCCAGTGTGGCCGCTCAGCAGCGATGGGGCGATCGGCAATTGCCAAATGCGAATCATCCCATCAGCGCCGACGGAAGCGAATTGCCCGGCTTGGGGCCGAAACGTCAGGCCGCCAACCGAGCCTTGATGCGCGCCGATGAAGCCTTTGTCGGTCCCATCGGCGAGACTGAAAAGTCGGATCGCGCCAGAGTCGAATCCCGCCGCGATCAGCGTGTTGTCGGCGGACACAGCCGCCGTGGTCACCGCGGCGGTCAATCCTGGGATTGCGCGGACCTGCTTGCCGGTTGTTACATCAGAAATCTGAATCGACTTGTCAGCTCCGGCCGAAACACTGAGCTTGCCGTCGCCGGTTACGGCAATCGCGGTTACCCCGGCAGCATGCTTTGGCATCGACAACGCAGCCATCGCCGGTGGCTGCCAGAGCTTGACGGTGCCATCGGCCGCTCCGGTGGCGAACAAGATGTTGTTGGGGTGATAACTGATGCCGGTCACGGCGGCTTCATGAGCGCCCAAGACCGCGGCGAGTGCTCCGTCGGCCGGGTTCCACAATCGCACCAAGCCCTTCTCGTCGCCGGTGACCAGTTGGTTTCCGTCGCGGCGAAACGTGCTGCTGCGAATTGGCGCATCGTGACCGGGAAGCGTCCGAACCGGCTGACCGTCAGGCAGCGACCAGAGTTGCGCGATGCCGTCGGCTCCGCCGGAAAGCGCCAGTTTTCCATCGGGGCTGACGGCCACCGTTTGAACCGGCATCTTATGTTGCGCGAGCGTCAGCGGCGGCTTCGGCAAACTCCAAATGCGAACCGTGCCGTCGGCCCCGGCCGAGGCAACTTGCGGTTCCTTCGGATGAAAGGCCAACGCCTGCACGGCCCCGGTGTGTCCCGCCAAATGCAGCTTGTCGGCACCGTCGACCGCGTTCCAGAATTTTAACGCGCCGGTGTTGTTTGCCGCCGCGATGGTGGCGCCGTCGGGACTGATCTTGAGCGATGTGACCGGACCGGTTTGCCCAGCGAGTTGGCGGAGTTCCTGTTTCGTCGTCGCATCAATCACGCGAACGATCGCGTCGGCTGCGCCTGACACAATGAGTTTGCCATCGACACTTTCGGCCACGACCGTCACTGCGCCCGTTTGGCCTTCGATGGTTTGCGGTGCCACCACGGGCAGGTTCCAAATCTTGGCGGTGCCGTCAATGCTGCTGGTAAAGAGGTGTTTCGCCTCGGTGTCGAAAGCCAAGCCGGTGACCGGTCCGGTGTGTGCGGTGAGTGTTCCCAGCGGCGCTGCGTCCGCCGTGTTTTGCAACTGAACGCCGCCGATCGCGTCGCCGAGTGCCAGTTGTTTGCCATCGCGGCTGAAGGCTGATTCTTGATTGATTTGCGGCAGACCTTCGATCGCGCGAATCGCGGTGCCGTCGGCGACGTTCCACAGCCGCACGGTCTTGTCGGCGCTGCTGGTCGCGGCGGTTTCGCCGTCGCTGCTGACGACGACCGAATGCACGGCAGCCGCGTGTCCAGCCAAAGGCAGCGGTGGGCTCGGCAATTCCCACACACGCAATGTCCCGTCAGCACCGGCCGAAGCAATCTGTGCCAGCGTCGGATGAAAGGCCACTCCGCTGACGGCACCTGGATGACCAGCCAACACAAACCGGTCGGCACCGTCGGTGGATTGCCATAGCTTAATCGCACCGGTGTCGCCGCCCGTTGCGACCAGCGACGCGTCGGGGTTCAGCGCGATCGAAGCGACCTTGCCCAGTTGCCCCGCCAACGGGCGCAGCGGCGTGCCGTCTTCGGCGTTGAACAAGTACACCAGCGAGTCGAGTCCGCCGCTGGCGATCAGCTTTCCATCCGACGAGAACGCGACGGCCGTCACTTGATCGGAGTGACCCGGCAACAATTGCGGCGCGACCGGTGGCCAGGCGACCATTCGCAACAGACCGTCCTGCCCCGCGCCGGCAATCAGCTGTTCTTCGGGATGAATGGCGAAGGCAGTCAGCGGCGTGGTGAGCACATTGCCGAGTGCAGCGGCGTTGTCGAGATTCCAGCCACGCAAGCCGCCATCGACCGAAGCAGCCACGACGCCTCTTGCTGCGGGCAAAATCCCCACGGCCGTAATCGGCATGGTCGAACCGGCGAAGTCTCGCAGCACCGCGTTCGTTTCCGCGTTCCACAAGCGGACGATGTTGGCTGCGTCGCCGGTCAGCGCCAGTTTCCCATCGGGCGAGACTGCCAACGCCGTGGGCACGCCCGGGATGCTGGGAATGTTCGCCAGCGGATGAATCGAAGGCAGATCGACCACGTTGATGCCGCTGTCGAGACCGCCGGTGGCGAATTGTTGTCCGTCGGGCGAAACCACCAGGCTGAGCACCGGCCCCGTGTGGTTCTTGATCGTGCGAATGAGCTGGCCGCTCGCGCGGTCCCACACGCGCACGTATCCATCGGAACTTCCGGCCAGGACGGTTTTGCCGTCTCGCGAATAGGCCACGGCGCGGACAGGTTGTTCATGTCCGTCGAGATATTGAATTTGAGGCGGAGCTTCTTGGGCGATGGAAGGAAGACTGCAGCTCAGCATCGCCAGCGGGATGATGATTACAAGGCTCGAACGAACAATACATGACAGCATGGAGAATCTTCCAAGGGATGAAAGCGGCGGTGGGTATCGACCATTGGGGAGGAAAGCAGGCGGGCGGGCTGACGGTAACCTAACAGATGGGACGAGGACTGTCCAAGTATTCGCCTCACGTTACATGCACGGAGTGTTCGTTCGTCATCACATTAACATTTAAGGTGGTCCCTGGTCCGAATGGCATTGTCGAGTTGGCGTTGGCCCGGAAATTGAGGTTGGCGTGGCGGGAAGTTGTTTTTATGATCCGGCCAAGCTGAGGATTGATCTTGTTGGACGCCCCGGTCCTCGGTTGTTAAACGCTGGCCCTCCTTGGTAAACAGTCACAAATACCACGGAGGGTTTCTTCATGGCTGATTTAGAAAATCTGCTGACTCGGGCAGCAACAACTTTCAATGAATCGTTGATGTGTTCTTGTCGCAGACAGAAGGCTCAAAAGCCGGGCGTCGGATTACCGATTGCCACGCCTTCTACAACACAGCGCCGTCGCGATCCTGTCGTTGGCCACGGCTTGTGCGATGGATTTGGCCGTGGGGCCCTACGCAGGCAAGGAGACCGGAGAAACGGCGTTATTGCGACAGTTGCTGGGCTCTTTTGTCTCCGGCGACTTGGCGGTGATGGATCGCTTCTACTGTTCGTTCATGATGATCGCGTTGTTGTTGGGCCAGGACGTGCAAGCCTGTGCGCGGATGCATCAGCGACGGCACGTGGACTTTCGGCGAGGATGACGCTTGGGGAAGTAAGATCACCTCATCGTCTGGACCAAGCCACCGCGACCGACGTGGATGGACCAAGCGACTTATGGCGCGACTCCCGAGACGTTGGAGATGCGCGAGATTCGTTACCACGTCGTGCAGCCGGGCTATCGCAGCCAGACGATCACCATCGCGACCACCTTGACCGATGCCGAGGTATATTCCCAAGAAGACATCGCCAAGTTATACGGTTTTCGCTGGAACTCGGAACTCGATATTAGATCGATCAAGCAATCTTTGAATTTGAGCCGCGTGCGTTGCAAGTCACCGGAGATGGTTCACAAGGAACTGTGGACAACCATGTTGGCTTACAACTTGATTCGCACCACCACCGCCGCTTTTCTGCACGACAAACAACCGCGACAGATCAGCTTTACTAGCACTTGCCAAGACGTCCTTTTGGGGATGGATGCTTCGTTCATGCCAGCTGTTTACTGCGGATCGCTTGAGAAGCCATGCCCACGAGATGTTAAGTCAGATCACCGCCTGCGAAGTCGCAAATCGCCCCGGCAGATTGGAACCGCGAGTCCTCAATCGTCGGCGTCACGGCTACAAGCTCATGCAAGAATCGCGAGCCGTCTTGCGCGCCGAACTGCAAAATGAATAACCCCACTCTCAATAACACTCTAGCTACACGACAGTGCAATTCGTTCTTGACAGTGCTTTTCCGCGCTCCATTAGATCAGCGCGTCAGCTCGATCTTGCATCGTGGCATGGCAGCGGCGAATTCGCGAGCGTCCTCGATATCATCTTTTTCGAGGAGCAGGTGCCTTAACTTTGGCAAAGCGGCAATCTGGAATAGTCCCTTCTTGGAGACTGAGATTCCTTGCAGATCGAGTTCTTCCAGGTTCTTTAGCTCACGAAGATGAGCCAGCCCATCGTCAGTCACGTCGTGTTCTCCGTAAACGGATCTTCGCCAACGCAACTTAGCAGCCAGTCCGGCACCCATGATTCGGCTGACGCAGCAACTTCGCCGTGCTCCGCCAACTGATAGTCGTACTGCACGGTGCCGCCGTACTCGAGAATGATCGCAACTGCATCACGCTGTTGCCTAAGACCACGCAGATAGATGCCAAACACCACCGTGCCAACGACAGATACCAACAAGAACGTCCGCAGACTGAATCGCAGTCGCAGCCGATGATGTTGAGAACCTGACATAACGGCAGTTTACTCGACGCCCGCTGAGACGAGTTGCACTGTGACTTCCGGTGGCGGAGGACTTGCGCCATCCCGCGTTACGATTCTGAATGGAATCGTATGGCGACCCAACTCAAGTGATTGTCGGGCGATCTTGAATCGGTAGGAGCGATGCACGAGCGCGGGGTCACCCTGTTGCTGCTCACGGACGAGTTTTTCAACAATTCGCAGCGATTCGGGAGGCGAGTACTCGAGGTCCTCAAGCCAGGGTGCGCTGTCGGCCGCCTCGATCGTGTTGACGGTGTATTCGCGGGGAGCATCATCACCTTCAATAAACGAGAGGCCCACAACGTCCGTTTCCGACAGTAGCGCCGGGGGATCGAGGCGCACCCGCAGCGCGGCATCGAAAGAGACCACAACTTCTCCGCTTTCGTCGAGCAACGCGATCTGCCGCTGCATCCTTCCCGCTAACGGCGCACTCAGACGGAAGCTCAGTTGTCCTTCTTCGCCGGGGGCTAATTCCGCAGGTGGCGGTTCTCGCTTTTGACATCCGCAACTTAGGTCCAACTTGAGACCACGTACGACCGAGTTGGTATTGTTGCGAATCGAGTAGGTGAACTCGATCGAGGCCAAACTGTCACATTCGATCTCATCTCCCGTAGCGAGAGGTGGTTCGAGCCGAACGGCGACAATGGCGTGTTCGGATTCCGCTGGGACTTCGCGACCGTAAAACGCCAGACCGACCCCGGACGCAATCACCGCCAGCGCGCCTACCATCAGAACTACTTGCCTACGCATTTGCCATTCCCCTTTATCAACTCACGACTCCGACGCTGACGCGACATTCGATACGGCAGATACAGACTTGCGAACGTGACAAGAAGCCCACCACCAATTGTGAGCCCAGCTAACCACGGAGTCGCACGCACCGCCGGCGGAAGCTCAGACGGCGACTTCACGAGATCCCGCGACCGTCCCAAAAGCGAGGGAGTTCAGCGACGGGTACTAACGCAGGTGCTTCTGGATAATCGAGAACTTGAACTGAGTCCCCAGATCGACCATACAAAACTATGGGAGGGGTGGAGGCCACGGCAAACGCACACTAAGTCTTTTGTAGTCCAAGGACTCGGGCAAGATAATCGGTATTCCAACCTGCCATGCGACGCCTCATGG
>JAQBZB010000540.1 GCA_027622275.1 Planctomycetota bacterium
TGAGCGGCCAGCACGTGCAGTTTGAATTTCAGCGGTTTGGGAGGGCCGCTCATCGGTCCTCTCCGCGTTAGGCCGACTCGCACGCCATGAGCCATCCGACGCCGAAACCGAAAACGAAATGGTGGCAGCTTGCACTGTTCATTCCCCTCGCGCCGCTGCTGCTCGTCGTCGTCGTGCTCTGGCTCGTGTTCTTTCTGGCCTCCACCATTTTCCTACACATCGCCGTTTGGTCTTGGTGGTGTATTCGCGGACGCGACATCTTGTTCGTGTATTCCGACAGCCCCATCTGGCACGACTACATCGAGGAGCAGGTCTTGCCTCGGCTCGGCGAGCGCGCCGTGGTTCTCAATTGGTCGCAGCGCACGGGGTGGCGCTTCTCCCTGGCGCGGATGGCGTTTTACCACTTCGGCGGCTGGCGAGCGTTCAATCCGCTGGCGGTGGTCTTTCGTCCATTTCGCCGCACACGCACATTTCGTTTCTTGCAGCCATTCAGAGATTTCAAGCACGGACACCCAGAGGCACTCCACCGGATGGAGAGCGAGTTCTTTGGGTTGATTGGAGTTCAGAGACATGACCCGTCGGCCTAACCAGAGCGCTGCAGCGAACCGCCGCCCCGCTGGTCAGGCGAACGGTTTAGATAATTTGTCAGCGACTGTTGCAGCCGACCGGGCGTTTCCGGCGGCGGTCGCTGAGCTTGGTCGTTCGGCGCCGAGAGGCCGGGTCTTAAGTCTATCTGCTACCATTCTCGACCTGTTCACACGAAGCGCGTGGTGCGCTTGTATTCTGAAGAATGAATCACAAAACCTTTACCCAGCCAGCCGCAACACCCCAGCAGCCAGCAGGCAGTCCTGACGAGCGTACAAACCCTCAGACTGGTCTTGGCGGTTTTGGGGCGCGGTTCGGTTTTGGCTTCGTTTCGGCCTATCTTCTCTTGTACATCTTTCCTTTCCCCTTCTCGCTTCTCGGTTTTGCAGGCTCGATTTTTGATCTCTACTCTGGATTTTGGGAGTGGCTCGCGTCCTGGGTCGGATCCAATGTTTTGCATCTGCGGGATCCACTCACGAGGTTTTCGTCCGGACAAGGAGACACCGCGTATGATTTCGTGCGTTTGCTTTGCATCGCGGTGATTGCGATGCTCGCGGCGTGGAGCTTGAGCTTTTTCACACGCAGTCGGATCCGGGAGGCTCGCATCCATGCATGGATGCGCGCTTACCTGCGCCTGGCTCTTTCGTGTGCAATGATTGGGTATGGAGCCAACAAGGTGATTCCCGTCCAATTCAGCTTCAACCTGCCTTTGGATCGCCTCCTTCAGCCAATCGGGGATGCCTCGCCAATGGGTCTTCTTTGGACGTTCATGGGAGCATCGTCAAGCTACACGATTTTCACGGGCATTGCAGAAGTTGTGGCTGGCATGCTTCTTTTATCGCGTCGCACGACGCCGGGAGGATCTCTCTTGTGCATCGGCGTGTTAGGCAATGTGGTGATGCTTAACTTCAGCTATGATGTGCCTGTAAAACTCTATTCTTCACATTTGCTGGCTACCGCTTTTTTTCTCGCCGCTCCCGACATCAATCGGTTCGCTCGCGTTATGCTGTTCAATCGTCCCACCTCTTCTGCTCAACATTGGCCCTTGTTCGAAGGGAAATGGTCAAACAGATGCTTACTCATCGCGAAGCCTGTCTTTGTTCTTTTCATCGCCACTCCCATGTTCGTGGAAGCGTATTCGTCTTTGAGCCGCGCCAGATCCCCTCTGCATGGCGTTTGGCTAGTTGAAGAGTTCGCGGTCGATGGCAGTGTCAAGCCACCTGTGGCTGCGGATGAGATTCGATGGCAGCGAGTGATTTTTGATCAACCTTGGATTTTTGCGATTCAGTTCATGAACGGTTCGCGGGAGCGTTTTTATCTGAATCTCGATACCACGACCGCGACGCTTTCGCTGCGGCGGATGGACAATTCGGCCGCAAAAAGCCAGTTGTCTTTCGTAAGGACTGAACCAGGCACGCTCAAATTGCACGGCGAGTTGGATGGTCAAACAATCGATGCCAAACTTCGGGTAACTCAGGAGCCAAGATTCCGGCTCACAAGCCGGGGTTTTCATTGGGTCAGTGAGTCGCACTTCAATCGTTAAGCGATGCCTTGGTCGCCGAACAAACGGCTGCACGCGAACGCCGCGATTGCGCTGCTGTTTCATGTCGGACACGATTGGCGCGGCGTCGGTGAGCCTGATCGTTAGGCACATGAAGTCTCAGCACTACCCGTTCACAAATGAAGATTCCCAGACATATGGCGATTTTGACAGCAGTGATCGGCTTGGCCTGCTTATTGGGTTGCCATAAACGAAGCCGATCCCTGCTGTGGATCAACTGTAACCCCCGAGTCCTCTCCGAGAATGGGCGTGAAGGTCAGCCCGCTTGCGCCGTTCTGACGATTGTACAAATGTATCCCCACAACGAGCCGGAGCCTCCTGTTTACCTTGCCCCGAACACACTGGAAGCTTCGGCGTACGTTGTTCGCAGTCCTGGAGGCACGGGGATAGCTCCGCGTGGGAATTACCATTTCCGGTTGGATACCTATATCATCCGTCCCCACCGCGAGGGCGAAGTGGTCACCATTGAGCGGAGCAACTTCACATCTCTGCCGCCCGAATTCTATTTCGACCAGATCCAAATCAAGATACTGCCGAAGAACGAAAGATAGACACGATGCCCAACAAAAATGCGAACAAAAATGCGAGGTAGGCAGAGCGCCGTGTCGATGACGGATCGGATTTGCTGCGGGGTGAGAAGGCGCGCTGCTTACCTCGTGGTTGGACGAAGCGGCTGAGGCG
>JAQBZB010000186.1 GCA_027622275.1 Planctomycetota bacterium
CCGCCACAAATTCCCGTGAAATCACGTGGCGGCTGGAAGCCACCACTACAAAGTGAGTGGCATTGGTCGCTAGCCGCCGGTATTACACACAGGTTCGCCAGCCGAAGAACCGGTGGCTCGCGCCATTCCGCTCAGTTATTTCTCGAACGGTGGCTACTAACTCGTGAGCGGAGTATCGATGATCGGATCTTGCTTTCAGCTGTTGACACGAATTGCGATTGCCGCCATTGCGATTTGCCTCGTCATGACACCTTGGTGTCGTAGTGAGGACGCAGCCTCGTCGGAACTTTTCGAGTCGCGCATTCGCCCCATGTTGGTCCGGCACTGTTACGAATGCCATTCTCACGCCGTCGCGGAACCGAAAGGTGGACTGCGTGTGGACAGTCGCGATGCGATTCGTGCGGGAGGCGAGACGGGACCGGCGGTCGTGCCGGGTGATGTTGCGAAGAGCTTGTTGATTGCCGCCATTCGGCATGAGTCGTTCGAGATGCCGCCGAACATGAAGCTGCCCGAATCGGTGATCGCCGACTTCGTGAAATGGATCGAGATCGGAGCGCCCGATCCGCGCGATGCACCGCCTGATCCCAACGCGGTCGCGAGCGAGTTATGGGAGGCTCAGTTTCAAGAACGTTTGAACTGGTGGAGCTTGCAGCCTGTCGTTCGCCCGGAGGTTCCGGTCGTCAAAGATTCACAGTGGTCCGCTCAAGCAATCGACCGCTTCATCTTGGCCAAGCTAGAAGAGCGTCAGCTCCGGCCCGCCACAAGTGCTGACAAACCGACGTTGATTCGACGTCTTTCGTTCACGCTGACAGGACTGCCGCCGACACCACAGCAAGTGGCTCAGTTTCTCGAAGATGAGTCATCATCCGCTTACGAAGCCTTGGTAGACCGGCTGCTCGACTCGCCGCACTTCGGGGAACGCTGGGCGCGGCACTGGATGGATGTCGTTCGCTATACGGACACCTACGGATACGAATGGGACATTCCCGCGAAGGGCGCGTGGCGATATCGCGACTACTTGATCCGTGCCTTTAACCGTGATGTACCGTTCGAACAGCTGGTCCGTGAGCAGATTGCGGGGGATCTGCTCGAACCGCCACGCGTGAATACAACCGACCAAATCAACGAATCGCTCATTGGAACGATGTTCTTCCAGATGGGCGAGAATCGGCACGGCGACAGTTCCGAGTTCAACGGCATTCATCAAGAAATGCTCGACAACAAGATCGATGCTTTTTCGAAAGCGTTTCAAGCGATGACGATCGCCTGTGCCCGCTGCCACGATCACAAGCTCGATGCCATCTCGCAACGTGAGTACTATGCGCTGGCCGGTTCGTTCATGAGTTCGCGATGGGTCACGAACACGATTGATTTGCCGCAACGCCATGCCGACGTGATCGCTCAATTGAAGGCGATCAAAGCGAAACTGCGATCAGCGCTGGCGACGGCATGGCTGACGGAACTTCAACAAATCTCCAGCAAGTTGCCGGTCGCCGAGCAACCCCTGCCGCTCGAAGATCCACTTTACGCATGGAAACGGATTCACGACGAATCTGCGCAGGGCGGTGAGATCGCAAGCGTGTGGTCCGCCGTGGCGAAAGCATACGCCGACGCAAGCGCGGCGCGAACGACCGAGAACAAGGCTCACTTCCAACTCGTTGCCGACTTCCGGCAGGGCATTCCCGACGGTTGGTCGGTGGATGGAGTTGGCTTGCGCGAAATCGTCCGCTCCGGCGATTTCATGGTGGCCCTCGAGGGTGATTCGGCAGTTCGGAGTATCTCGCCCGGAGGATTGTTTACGAATTCGCTCTCGCCGCGATTGAACGGCGCGGTGCGGACGCCGTATCTGAACACCTTCACGCAGGGCCACATCAGCTTTGAATGTTGCGGTGGCGACTTCGCCGCTCAGCGAACGGTGTACGACAACGCCTTCCTGACGGAAAAGCAAGTTTACCTGACAAACACAACTCCGAAGTGGGAGCTACTGTCAACGGTTCCTGCGATGCGAGACCGTCGGATCTTCATCGAGTTTGCCACGAAGACGAGCAACCCGAACTTTCCGCCGCGTGCTGGACTCGGCGGAGCGACAACGCCAGAGCAAGAATTCGATCCGCAAAGTTGGTTCGGCATCACGCGCGTCGTGACGCATGACGCACCGTTTACACCGAAAGACGAACTGACGCGTTTCACGTCGCTGTTGGCGGGCGATGTCCCGAAAGATTTAGAGCAGGCCGCGGCGCGATACGTCGAATGGCTCACCAGCGCCGTGGACGCTTGGCAGAACGATACCGCCTCACCCGAGGACGTCGAACGGCTTAACTGGCTGCTCGACAATAAGTTCCTTGACAACACAATCGGACGAGACGCCGGGTCGCCGATCGCGAGGCTCGTTGCTGAGTACCGCAAGACGGAAGAGCTTCTGGCGACGCCCTGTACGGTCAACGGCATGGCCGACATCGAGGACGGCTATGACTATCGATTGAACGTGCGCGGCGATTACGACCAGCTCAGTGACGCCGTCCCGCGAGGCTTTGTTCGAGCCGTGACCGGTTCGCCGCAGGCATTCGCGTCGATGCGAAGTGGCCGGCTCGAGTTGGCCGAGTTCGTGGCCAGCGCCGAGAATCCGCTGACTGCCCGCGTGTTCGTGAATCGGGCGTGGCATTGGATCTTCGGCACCGGGATCGTTTCGACGCCCAGTGATTTCGGCCATCTCGGTGACCGGCCAACGCATCCCGAGTTACTCGACTATGTGGCCGCGCAGTTCGTCGAAGACGGCTGGTCGATGAAGAAACTGATTCGCGCCATCGTGCTGACCGAGACGTTCCGACAAGCGGGTAGCGTGGACCAAAGTGCTCGCGACATCGACCCCAAGAATCGACTGCTACATCATTATCCCCTTCGGAGGTTAGAAGCTGAAGCGATTCGTGACGCGATCCTGGCCGTGTCCGCGCGACTCGATCCGCAACTCTTTGGACCGCCGATCGACCCCGTTCGGGCGAACGAAGATCCTCAGAAACGTCTCTTCTCGGGACCGCTGGATGGAAGTGGCAGGCGTTCGATCTATACCAAGATCACGATCATGGAACCGCCCCGATTGCTCGCGCTGTTCAACCAGCCAGAGCCAAAGATTTCCACGGGCCAGCGCGATGTCACGAACACACCCGCACAATCGCTGGCTTTGCTCAACGATCCGTTCGTCGAGCAACAAGCGAAACACTGGGCGACGCGGTTGATCGAAGTTGACCATCGAACGGCAGCAGATCGCGTTACCTACATGTGTGAGGTGGCGCTCGGTCGACCCGCCACCGCCGAGGAACTCGCTCGCTGGTCCCTGATGGTCGACGATCTGGCATCGCTGCACAAAGTGGCTCCCGACGAGCAGATGGCCAGTGTGGCGGTCTGGAAGGACGTCGCACATACGATCTTCAACTTGAAGGAATTCCTCTACATACGGTAAGCGACATGTACGATGGCCTTCCTAGGCCGTCGATCGGGTCACGACGGCCTAGGAAGGCCATCGTACGCACTTTATGAAAGTGCCACTTTCAACTGCGAGTGGTATATTGAGACCATGCATTTCCCCAGTAAGCACCGTTCGACACACCATTCGCAATCTCCCACGCGCCGCGAGTTCCTGCGCCGGGCATCGAGCGGGTTCGGCATGTTGGCGTTTGCCGGATTGACGGCGCAGCGAAGTGCCGCTGCCGGCGATCGCCAACCGCATTTCGCGGCCCAGGCCAAGCATGTCATCTTCTGTTTCATGGATGGAGGACCTAGCCACGTCGATACGTTCGATTACAAGCCGATGCTGGCGAAGCATCAAGGAAAGCAAATCGGCAGCGAGGCGGTGTCGAAACGTTCCCAGAGTAATGCGAGTCGCGTGTGGCTGGGCAGTCCGTGGGAGTTCCAGCAGCGCGGGCAGAGCGGTCTGTGGGTTAGCGATCTGCTGCCACATGCGGCTGATCTGGCGGATGAACTGTGTGTCGTCCGATCGTTGGTCGGTGAACAGCCGCTGCATGGACAACAAGCGTTGCTTTTGCATACCGGACGGGTGACTGGTCGGGCACCGAGTCTCGGTTCATGGGCGTCGTATGGCTTGGGGACGGACAACGATTCACTGCCTGGATATGTGTTGCTGAACAACGACTGGATTCCGAACGGCGGTTACGAGAATTTCGGCAGTGCGTTTCTTCCCGCGACACACTCGGCAACGCTGCTGCGAGCCAAGGGCACAGCCGTCGACAACATCGTCCCCACGGATGTTGTCGCCATCCAACGCCGCAAGCTTGATCTGCTCCGCGATCAAGATCGTCAGTTCGCTGCTCTCTCCGCGGACGAACAGGCCATCGAAGCGGCGATCGCGAACTACGAGACCGCGTTTCGGATGCAGAGCGAGATTCCCCATGTCGCGGACATCAGCCACGAAACCGAAGCGACTCGAAAGCTGTACGGAGTCGATTCGGAGAACGAACACCAACGCTACTACAGCCTGCAATGCCTTCGCGCCCGACGATTGGTCGAGGCGGGCGTTCGATTTGTCGAGATCACGTGCCCGCTGACGCACGCGAACAACTCGCCCTGGGATCAGCACGGAAACCTGCAAAAGTATCATGCGGAGAACGCGATGATCACGGATCAGGCGGTCGCTGCCTTGATCAAGGATCTTAAACAGCGAGGTTTGCTGGAAGAGACGATCGTTGTCTGGGCAGGCGAGATGGGACGTACGCCGCACACGCCAGCGATCAGCCCCACCTGCGGACGCGATCATCATGTGAACGGTTACTCGATCTTCTTGGCGGGCGGCGGCTTTCGCGGCGGCATGGCGTTCGGCGAGACGGACGAGTTCGGCAACTCCGTTGTCGAGAACCCGCTCCTGATCCACGACGTTCACGCGACGATCCTGCATCAGCTTGGACTCGATCACGAAGCACTGACATTCCGCTTCGGTGGTCGCGACGTCAGCTTGACCGACGTGCATGGCCGAGTCGTGCGCGAGATTCTGGCGTGAGGCATCCGCGAACTCTTCGAACCCGAAGCGCCCGTTTTGAGGTTGTGCATTTCCAGCGTCGCGAAGCAACTGGGGCAAGTAGCCCCGGCCTTCAGAAACCCCTCCGAGAGCGAACTATCGCTTGAAAGGGATTGTCTCATGACCTAAAGTGAAATTGTGTCAAGATTTCTGTTGGCATCCCCCCGTCTCGCGAACTCCCGGAGCAAAGACCGTGGCCACTGCCGATCAAGCGACTGACAGTCAACTCATGAATGGTGCCGACATCCTCGTGAAGTCGTTGGTGGACCATGACGTTGAGGTCATTTTCGCCTATCCGGGTGGTGCCAGTATGCCGTTGCATCAGGCGCTGACTCGATATAAGGATCGCATCCGCACGATCTTGCCTCGGCACGAGCAGGGCGGCTCGTTCGCTGCCCAGGGATACGCACGGACGACCGGCAAGCCCGGGATTTGCATGGCGACAAGCGGTCCCGGCGCGACGAATCTGGTGACGGCGATCGCGGACGCAAAACTGGATAGCATCCCGATCATCGCGATCACCGGCCAGGTGCCGACCAAGTTTATCGGGCTCGACGCGTTTCAAGAGACACCGATCGTCGAGATCTGTCGCGGCATCACCAAGCATCACTATCTGGTCACCGACATCAAAGACCTGCCGCGCGTGATGAAGGAAGCTTTTCATGTGGCCACAACCGGCCGGCCCGGCCCGGTTCTGATCGACATGCCCAAGGATATCCAGAACGACAAGTGTGTTCCTGACTGGGACGCACCGATGGAATTGCCCGGTTACTTCGTCGACACGCAGACCGCGCAGCCGGAGCAGATCAAGCAGGTCGCGGCCGCCATTAAACACGCCAAGCGGCCGCTAATCTACGCGGGAGGCGGCATCATCGCATCGGGTTCCAGTGGCGAATTGCGCGAGCTGGTCCGAAAGACCGGCATCCCGACGACGATGACCGTCATGGGACTGGGGGCGATTCCCAGTGACGATCCGCTGTCGCTAGACATGCTCGGCATGCATGGCAGTGTCTATGCCAACTGGGCGATTCGCGATGCCGACCTGTTAATCGCCTTGGGAGTTCGTTTCGATGATCGGGTGACTGGAAAGGTCGAAGCCTTCGCCCAGCGTGCGAAGATCGTTCACATTGACATTGATCCCTCCGAGATCAACAAGATTAAAGAGGCTCACATTCCAATCGTCAGCGACGTGAAGTATGCGTTGCAAGAACTAAACAAGATTGTTGAACCCAAAGACGATATTGCGGACTGGGTCGAGCAGTGCCAGACGTGGAAACGCGAGCACCCGTTCAAGTACGACCCCAATTTTGAAGGCATCACCCAGCAGCACGCCATCAGCGAGTTATCACGATTGACGCAAGATCGCAAGACGATCATCAGCGTCGGCGTCGGTCAGCATCAAATGTGGGCCGCGCAGTTTTACAAGTTCAAATATCCGCGGACTTGGATGTCCAGCTCCGGTCTCGGCACGATGGGCTTCGGTTTGCCGGCGGCGATGGGTGCCCAAGCCGCTCATCCCGACGCCCTCGTCATCGACATCGACGGCGACGGCAGCTTCCAAATGAACATCCAAGAACTTGCTTGCTGCTACTGCGAAAACCTACCGGTGAAGGTTTTGCTGCTGAATAACCAGCATCTAGGCATGGTGGTGCAGTGGGAAGACCGGTTCTACAAGAGCAATCGGGCGCACACGTACTTAGGCCCGACACATCATGCGGAAGCGACCGGGGACGGGGACGGGGACTATGCCGAGGATCGCTATCCGGACTTCGTTACGATCGCCAAGGGTTACGGCCTTGGTGCCGCGACGGTTCGCGATAAAGCCGATCTCGTCGCCGCACTTGAGGAAATGATCAACTACGACGGTCCTTACGTGCTCGATGTCCAGGTGCCTTATCAGGAACACGTGCTGCCAATGATTCCGTCCGGGCATACCGTCGACGACATGATCACTGAATAGATTGATTCGCCCACCAACCTTATGCAACCGATGACGCTCGCCAAACGATCGCTGACCGCATCCTGCGTGTTGCACCTCGCCGCCTTGACTGGCTTGGCGGCTTGGACCGCCTCGACCGACACTGTGCGCCCAAGATTCGCGGGCCAGAGCGAAGCGATCGAGTTGGTCGTGACGCGCGCCGAATCGACTTGGTCGCCGGAACCCATCACGTTTGAAAACGCCGCCGTCGACGAAGTTCGCGTCACCGTCGAACCCACGACCGCGACGATCGCTCGCAAGCACTTCGACCAGATGAACGCAACGGAGCTATCGTTCGACTCGATCATTGCCGACACGCTGCCCGAGACGAGCCAAATCGAACTCGATCTCGCCGAAAGACCGCGCTCGAACTCGCCGGTCTCAATCACTACGACGCTTCCACTCCAAGCGATCACACTCCCCCGTCAACCGCCCGAGCCACGCGAGTTACTCGCTGCCGTGGTCCAGCCCCCGCGGAGCGTCGGCACGGATCGCACCGCCCCAAGTTTCACCACCAGCCCGCCGCCGAATTATCCCACCGTCGCGATCCAAAACAACTGGGAAGGCACCGTCTTGCTCCGCGTGTACATCGACGCGGGCGGAACCGTCGACGAGGTCGAAGTCGCCCGCAGCAGCGGCCATCCGGTTCTCGACGGTGCCGCCGTCACCGCCGTCCGCCGCTGGCGCGGATCGCCCGCGACCCAAAACGGCCAAGCGATTTCGACGACCGAGCTTCTGCCCGTTCGATTTAAGCTTCGCGACTGATCAATACCCAGAGCGTGCATGAACCGGCGATTTTGGAGTGCGGCGACTTGTCGCCGCTTTCCGATTTATGGCGGAGCCATTTTCCGAATTCTGCGGCCCCTCCGGACAAAAGCAGCTCCGCCGCAAACGAAAGCTGTGACAAGTCACAGCAGTCCAAATCTCGACGACGCGCCGCTCGCAGTCTGATTGCCAACGTGCCTATGCCGTGAAAAACGTGTTGCAAAACACGTTGTTATGGCACCGGTGGAAGGCCGCTTTCACTTTCGCGACTCTGCCAAGTCGCGGAAATCTTGTTGTGTTGGTTCGTTGTTGCGGTGGGTCGTCGTGGTGATCGCGGCCAAAATCGCATTCGTCATCCGGCCGTTGTTGCGGTCGTTTTGAACAACCAAAGCCGGGCGTACCTTCGTGCCTTTTCCAGACGCGAAGGGGAACGAGACGAGGACGACGTCGCCTCGGCGGAGAGTCATGGTTGCGGCCGGTGATGATCGTAGTCGGCGTAGGCATCAAGTTCCGGATCGTCCCACACTTTGGCGAGCGCGCCATCCTGGGCCGCGTACGTGTCGCGGACATCGAAGACGTCATCGCTAAGCAGCGCCTTCACTCGCTCAAACACCTCGGCGTCAAGCAACACGTACACGCGTTGCGTATCGGGGTTCACGAGTCCAATCGGGCCTTCCCCGTGCTGGGCGAGTGCTTCCCGAAGTTCTTTGGATAGCTCGGTAATCATGATGACAGGATAGCCGCAATTGCCGTAACTGGCGACATTCAAGGGACCGATCCCTGTTTTCATAGGGCAACTTCGCGCACCAGCCCGGCAGCGTCAATACGCGAGTGGAAAATCCCGGCCTGCCAAGTGCGGTGAAAGTGCCGCAGGCTGGTCGCGATTACTACTTAGCAATTATTGCCTTCAATTCGCCGAATTGATTTGTCGCCCCCGCGATTTGGTGATAGAATCTGGCGGCCTGGAGATTGAATCCCGGAAGTTTTTTGATCACGGGAAAGTCCGGCGGCAATCAATGTTGCGAGGCAGTAAAGCACACGGCACCAAATCCCGTCAGACATGACACGATATATGCCCATTCAAGCCATTCACAGTTATCTGGTTCATCCGCGGCCTGTAGACGGCACCCCGATTCCGATCGGAGGAGCAACGATCGCTCACGCCGGACGTCTTTTTGAGATGCTTGATGGGATCTACCAGAAGTCGGACGATGAGTGCAATATCGACATTTCGTTCAACCATAACGAGATGGGCACACAGCAAAACGATTGCCGTGACTTGTTGATCCGTTACACCCGCGACCCGACAGTTTCGCATGGTCGCGATATCGCGGAGCGACTTCAAGCTGTGACGACAAATCGGTCGGGACTCGGCCTGCTGTTCACGATCGTCGGGACAGAAGGACGTGAACACAAACTCGTCGTGTCACGATTTCCGGCAGATAGCGGTATATTGGCCGAGGAAGACGATCAGTCCCTGAGCGTCGAATTCCTTGAAAAAGTGTTTATGAAAAGCGCTACCTCTTACAAGGCCGCCGTCTACCGGGGAACGTCGATCTCTTCGCACTTTTGGGATGGCATGGCCGTCGACAAGCAGATCAACAGTGGGGTTCTAACGATCTCTAATTATTGGATCAAAGAGTTTCTCGCGTCTGACTTCAAAACAACTTCGGCGGCTGGTACACGCCGATTAGCAATAGCGTTGCGAACGGCGTTACGGAAAACCGAGGATCTCTCGATTAAAGAGCAACTCACGGCTGCAGCACGATTGGCGTCCAATCAACATGGCCGGACGACGAGCATCAGCTCATTCTCACGAAACGTCGGATTGTCGAATGAAGCCCAAGAACGCCTCAAACAGCAGTTGCCAAGTGAGTCACTCTTTACCGAGCGATTCACATTCTCGCGGGATGAATTTGTCAAGCACGTCGCGTTTCAGTCTGTGGAACTCGACAACGGAGGAATTCTGATGGCCGATGCGAGTGATTTCGACGAAGTCTTTCATACAGAACCGCTAGACGGAGATCGGAAGCGGTTCATCACGCAGGGACGTATCGTCAACCTTAAGCTGAAAAGCGGAAGAACATGACGCTCGAAGCCGAATACAAGCGACTCCACAGCGATGTACTGTGCCCGCTCGCTGAACGTCTCGAATCTCTCCTGCGTGATTACCTTTCTGACGCACAGCGAATCGATCGAATCACGACGCGTGCAAAAGGCATCGATCGTTTTTTGGCGAAAGCTCTCAAGTTTGAAGGCGACAAGCTCAAGTACGCCGACCCACTTGGCGAGATTCAAGACCAAATCGGCGCGCGCATCGTCACATTCTACGTATCGGACATAAAAGCGGTTGCTGACATCGTCCTCACGTACTTTCGTCCAATTGAAGAGAAGCTCATTATTCCGGAATCGGAAAGTGAGTTCGGGTATGTGGGAAAACATTTCATCCTTTTTCTACCCTTAGATGTTCTAGACGAAGAAATCACTGCGGATCGCGCACCAAAAGTGTTCGAGCTTCAAATCAAGACTTTGTTCCAGCACGCGTGGTCAGAGGCCAATCATGATCTTGGCTACAAGGCTGACTCGCCTCTGTCGTCAGACCAAAAGCGCCGGATTGCTTTCACCGCAGCGCAGGCCTGGGGTGCCGATCACATTTTCGATTCGCTTCATGCTGAGACGATTAAGACTGCGTGAACCGGAAAGCCATATCGGAGTGGTGACTCGGTCGGCAGATCGCTGATGCGGCTTCGCGGGTGACGCAACAGCTTCCCGCACCCGTAGTATCATTACCTCCAGGCGATCACCTCTACACACTGCTGGGTGGTCGAATGACTGGGGGTTTGTTTGAATTTGAACAAAAAGTAGCATGGCCTCGCAGGCCGTGTCGGCTTGGGGACGCCTGAAAACACACGGCCTGCGAGGCCATGTTACTCGCGAGCACGCCCCAGATCGAGCAAATCAAACGCCACGGTCGATTGATGCCACCTTTTTACAATCGACGAGCTTTCGAGTAGGATAATAGGCACTATGCCAACCGGTTCGACGACTGGATTTGTGCAATTGCCACGCCTATAACGGGTGCCGAGCCGGATGGCTCTTGACCCGCCTAACAACGAATCATCGATTCGGAGACCAAACCGATGCGTATCGCGTCTCGACGTATCCTCTCTGCGATTGCCGCCCTCTCACTGTTCACACTGGCGACAGCCAACGCTGACGAAGAAAAACCAGTCAGCTTCTACGAACAGATCCGTCCAATATTTCAAGCTCAGTGCCACGGCTGCCATCAGCCCGCTCGCGACAGCGGCAAGTACGTGATGACCGACTTCGCGAAGTTGGTGGCGGGCGGCGAGAGCGAGTCGGCGGCGATCGTGGCCGAAAAGCCGGATGAAAGTTATCTCATCGGGTTGATTACGCCGAAGGACGGCGAAGCCGAAATGCCCAAAGGCAAAAAGCCGTTGAGTGAAGTTGACATCGCGCTGATTCGTCGCTGGGTCGCCGAAGGGGCGAAGGACGATACGCCCGAAGGTGCCAAGCGTCATTTCGATTCCGAGCACCCTCCGATCTATACGCTACCGCCGGTGATCACGTCGCTGGATTACTCGCCTGACGGCACGCTACTCGCGATCGCCGGCTTCCACGAAGTTCTGCTCAGCAAGTCCGACGGCTCGGAACTGGTCGCTCGATTGATCGGGGTGTCGGAGCGGATCGAATCCGTCAGCTTCTCGCCCGATGGGACGAAGTTGCTCGTGACCGGCGGCTTGCCGGGTCGGATGGGCGAGATTCAAGTTTGGAATGTCGCCGAACGCAAGTTGGCTTTGTCGGTTCCCGTTACCTACGACACCGTGTACGGAGGCAACTGGTCGCCGGACGGCAAGTTAATCGCCTTTGGTTGCGCCGACAACACCGTGCGGGCCATCAATGCGGAAACCGGCGAGCAAGTTCTTTTTCAGGGCGCTCACAACGACTGGGTTCGCGACACGGTGTTCTCGTATGAGGGAACTCACTTGACGTCGGTCAGCCGCGACATGACGGTGAAGCTGACGGAAGTTGCCACGGAACGCTTCATCGACAATGTCACGTCGATCACGCCGGGCGCGTTGAAAGGCGGCGTCAACGCGATCGCTCGTCATCCGGAACGCGACGAACTTGTGGTCGGCGGCTCGGACGGAGTCCCCAAACTCTATCGCACGTTCCGCATCACCGCACGAAAGATCGGCGACGACGCGAACTTAGTCCGCACGCTCAACCCGATGCGCGGCCGTGTGTTCGACGTTGCGGTCAGCAAGAGCGGGACGCGGATCGCCGCCGTCAGCGCACTGGACGGCCAAGGCGAACTGGCGGTTTACTCGTACGAGTTCGACACGGCGTTGCCCGACGACATCAAGGCGATCAACGAGAAGCCGATCCTGCAACGCAGCGCCGAGGAACAGACCAAGATCGACGAGTACCGCACCAAGAACATCAATCGAATCGCGCAGGTCTTGTCGGACAACGCCGCTTTGTACGCGGTCGCTTTTAGCCCGGACGGCAAGACGATCGCCGCGACAGGCGGCGATGGCGTTGTTCGCCTTGTCGAAACTGACACCGGTAAGATCGTGAAAGAGTTTTCACCGGCTCCGTTGACCGAAGCCAGCAAGGTCGCGCAGGCGTTTGAACCAGCCGCCCCGCTGTCGATCAACGACACACCGTCGGTCGAGCCCGCGTTACCCGAGGGAGCCCAGATCGTGGCCGTGACGGTCGAGCCTTCGTCGGTTGTGTTGAGCGACCAGTTCAGCTACACGCAACTGGTGATCGCGGCGAAGCTCAGCTCCGGCGAGGTTGTCGACGTCAGCCGCATCGCCAAGCTGACTAGTTCGGCACCGGTCATCGATATCTCGCCTGCCGGATTCGTCCGTGCCAAGGCAGACGGCGAGGCGAAGCTGATCATCGACGTCGCTGGCAACGTCAGTGAGGTTCCGGTTACCGTCTCGGGTTTTGGGTCGGACTTTGCCGCGGACTTCGTGCGCGATGTGGCACCAGTCCTCTCGCGGCTCGGTTGCAACGCAGGAACCTGCCACGGTTCGCTGAAGGGCAAGAACGGCTTCAAGCTGTCGTTGCGCGGTTACGATCCGATCTACGACGTCCGAGCCTTCACGGACGATCTCGCCTCGCGCCGCACGAATATCGCGTCGCCCGACGACAGTCTCATGCTACTCAAGTCAACAGGCGCGGTACCGCATGTCGGCGGGCAAGTCGTGCGTCCTGGAGAGCCGTACTATCAGATCATTCGCAATTGGATCGCCAGCGGAGCGAAGTTGAAGCAAGACACGCCGCGTGTCACCGCCATCGAAGTGTTTCCGAAGAATCCCACCATCCAGTCGCTCAACGCAAAGCAACAGATGCGGGTCGTCGCGACTTATGCCGACGGCAACAAGCGTGATGTGACACGCGAGGCCTATATCACCAGCGGCAACACCGAAGTCGCCGACGTCAGCCGTACGGCCGTGATGACCGCGGTTCGGCGCGGTGAAGCGCCGGTGCTGGCTCGCTATGAAGGCGCTTATGCCGCGACCACGCTGACCGTGATGGGCAACCGGGACGAGTTCGTCTGGAAGCAACCGGATACGTGGGGGCGCATTGACGAGTTGACGGCGGCGAAGTGGGAACGGATGAAAATCCAACCATCGGGCGTTTGCACCGATGCCGAGTTTATCCGTCGCGCGCAACTCGACCTGACCGGCTTGCCGCCGACTGCGGACCAGGTTCGCACTTTCCTGGCCGACGACCGTGACTCGCGAACCAAGCGATCGGAGATGATTGATCAATTCATCGGCAACGACGACTTCGTCGAATACTGGACGAACAAGTGGGCCGACCTGCTGCAAGTGAATCGCAAGTACCTCGGCCCGGAAGGCTCGGCCGCTTTCCGGCAATGGATTCGCGCCGAAGTCGCCGCGAACACGCCTTACAACGAGTTCGTCGAAAAAATCATCACCGCGGACGGGTCGAACAAGGACAATCCCGCTGCGTCGTACTACAAGATTCTCCGCGAACCCGTGGACATCATGGAGAATACGACGCATCTGTTCCTCGGCGTCCGGTTCAACTGCAACAAGTGCCACGATCATCCGTTTGAACGCTGGACGCAGGACCAGTATTACGAGACGGCCGCTTATTTCGCCCGTGTCAGTTTGAAGGCTGATCCGGCGGGCGGCGACAAGAAGATTGGCGGGACGGCCGTCGAAGGCGCCAAGCCGTTCTATGAGATCGTCTTTGAAAACGACAACGGCGAAGTAACCCATGACCGAACCGGCCAGCAAGCGGCTCCCGAATTCCCTTACGAGTGCAACTTTACCGCCCCCGAGAACGCCAGCCGCCGGCAGCAACTTTCCGCTTGGATCACGTCGTCGGACAACCAATACTTCGCCAAGAGCTACGTGAATCGCCTGTGGGGATATCTCTTCGGCGTCGGCATTATGGAGCCGATCGATGATATTCGGGCCGGCAATCCGCCGACGAATCCCGAATTGTTGGATCACCTGACGCAAGAGTTCATCAAGAGCAACTTCAATGTTCGCCACGTGATTGGTTTGATTTGCAAGTCGCGGACGTATCAGCTTTCGCTGGCGACAAACCGTTGGAACGAAGACGACACGGTGAACTATTCGCATGCTGTCGCGCGGCGATTGCCCGCCGAAGTGCTGTACGACGCAATTTATCGCGTCACCGGCACCGAGACGAAGATTCCGGGCGTTCCGCCGGGAACTCGCGCCGCGGCGATTCCGGATTCGGGCATCGAGCTGACGGATGGGTTCCTCGCGAACCTCGGACGTCCGGCTCGCGAGAGCGCCTGTGAATGCGAACGAGTGAACGAACTGCAACTTGGCCCCATTATGGCATTGGTCGCTGGACCGACCGTCAGTGATGCCGTCGGCGATCCGAACAACGCGATTGCCAAGCTTGTCGCGGAAGAATCGAACGACGCCCGGCTGGTCAACGAGTTGTTCCTGCGCGTCGTCAACCGGCCTGCAACGGCCGACGAGATTGCGGCACTATTTGATTCGATGAACGCCATCGACGGGGACCACGCCACACTTACCAAGGCGCTCGAAGAGCGAGAAACATTTTGGACGGAGCGAAAGCCGCAACTTGAGAAGGAGCGCGTCGATGCCATTGCCAAGGCGACGGCCGATCTGGAAGCCTATCAAAAGGAGATCGCTCCTCGCATCGCTGAAGAAGAGAAGCAGCGCCAAGCCCGGATCGCCGCCGCGGAAGCGGAAGTCAAGAAGTACATGGACGAGTTGCCGACGCATGTCGCAGCTTGGGAAGAGAAGAACAAGAGTGCGGTTGAATGGCACCTGCTCGAACCGAACAGCCTAGCATCAACGAACGGTATTCAGCTGCAACGCTTGGGCGATCGTTCCATTCTCGCGTCGGGCGCGGCGGACGTGGGCGCTTACACGATCGTAGCCGACACACAACTGCAGGGCATCACGGGCATACGCGTGGAAGCCATGACCGACGAGACGATCAAGGGCGGCGGACCGGGGCTTCCAGAGAGTGGTAACTTCGTGGTGACGGAATTCGAAGTGCAAGCCGCGCCGATCGCGACACCGACGGAATTGAAGAAAGTCGAATTGCAGAATGCGAAGGCCGACTTCTTGCAAGAGGGATTCAACGTCGCGTTGACTCTGGACGGCGAAGCAGGCAATCAAAACGGTTGGGCCATCGCCAGCGCGGGCGCGGTGGATCACTGGGCCACGTATGAAACCAAAGCCCCGGTCACTCATGACGGCGGCACGCAGTTCAAGGTCGTGATTCACCAGAACCACACCGCCAAGGGACATCTGCTCGGACGCTTCCGCATCTCCGTGACAACGGACAAGGCGATCGGCCTTGGTTTGCCGGAGAGTCTCAAGGCGGTCGTCTCGACACCCGTCGCGCAGCGCAACGAAACGCAAGCCAAGCTGCTGACGTCGTATTTCGACAAGACCGACGCCACATTGCTCGCGAAGCGGACGGCGATCGGCGTGGCCAATACGCCACTTCCGGAAGACCCCGGCGTGACAAAACTCAAGGCAACTCTTCAATTTGTCAGTACCGCGGTTCCCGAGGATTCGCAGCTCGTGCGGCTGCGTTCCGACATCGAATTCAGCAAGCAGCAGGTTGCCAACAAACGACTTACGGCTGCTCAGGACCTGACCTGGGCACTGATCAATAACCCGGCGTTCCTCTTCAATCGTTAAGCAACGACGCAAGAACTCTTGCTATCGGCCCCGATAAACGAGTACAACAAGTAAACGAATCAACCAAATTTGAGTTAAAACTTCGCCCGCGACAGATGAAACCACTTGGCGAAGCGACACATACTAGGAGACAACCATGCTTAGGATCGAAGGCCCGTCCGGTAAAGATTTGTGCGACAAGGAACTAGGCGTCAGCCGCCGCGACATTCTCCGCATCGGCGGATCAGGCGTGCTCGGTCTCACGCTCGGCTCGATGCTACAGCTGCAAGAGGCATCCGCCAAATCCGAAGCCCTCGGTGGCGCGGGTTGGGGCAAAGCCAAGAGTGTCATCATGGTGTACCTGCAAGGTGGACCGAGCCATCTCGATCTGTGGGACCCCAAAGAGAATGTGCCGGACAACGTGAAGAGCATGTTCGGCAATATCTCGACGAAGATTCCAGGAGTTAACTATACCGAGAACCTGCCGAAGCTGTCGCAGATCAACGACAAGTTCACCATGATCCGCTCGATGAGCTACACGCCGAACGGCTTGTTCAATCATACGGCCGCCATCTATCAGATGATGACCGGCTATACGACCGATAAGGTCAGTCCTTCCGGTCAGCTGGAACCGCCCAGCCCCAAGGACTTTCCGAACTACGGTTCGAACATCATCCGCTTGCGTCCTCCGACCGAGCCGATGTTGCCTTTCGTGATGCTGCCGCGTCCGCTGCAAGAGAGCAACGTGGTCGGCAAAGGCGGCACTGCCGGGTTCCTCGGCAAGGCGTACGATCCGTATTATCTCTATCCGGCCGGAGACGACTTGGACATGGAGAAGATGACGCGGATCAAGATCGACGATTTGCAATTGCGTCCGGAAGTCTTCGCCACGCGATTGAATCGCCGCGCGAAGCTTCGCGATCTGATCAGCAAAGGTATGCCGACGGTCGACAAGGCGGTCGAGTCGTACAACCTGGACGGCTACTACGACAAGGCCTTGAACTTGATCGTGTCCGGTCGGGCTCGTGAAGCGTTCGACTATCAGTCCGAATCCCATGCGACTCGCGAGCTGTACGGTCGCAACACCTTCGGCGACAGCTGTTTGCTCGCTCGTCGATTGGTCGAAGCCGGGACGCGAGTTGTCGAAGTGGTCTGGCCCAAGGTCGCCAACTCGGACAATCATTCGTGGGACCATCACCAGGGTCTTTCCACGCGAATGAAGACGCAATCCGGTCCGATGCTCGACGCCGGTCTTTCGGGACTGCTGACCGATCTCGACCAACGCGGCATGTTGGACGAAACGCTCGTCATCGCCGTGGGCGAATTCGGACGCAGCCCGCAGCGCGGCGTCAGCACTTCCGGCAACAGCAACACGGACGACGGACGCGACCACTGGCCGTACTGCTACACGTCCGTGATCGCCGGTGCCGGCATCACACGCGGCCAGGTCTATGGCAAGTCCGACAAGACCGCTTCTGCCCCCCTGGAAGATCCGGTCCATCCCGGTCAACTGCTGGCGACGATCTACCACAGCTTCGGGATCGACCCCGAAACGATCGTCTACAATCACTTGAACCAGCCACGCGAGTTGGTGAAAGCTCAAGCGGTCAGCGGGCTGTTTGCGTAGCCGCCAGCCGCAAAATACGTGATGTCATCGATCAACGTCGCCAGAGCCAAGTGTTCTGGCGACGTTTTGGTTTCTTGACACGTCATTGCCGGCTTCAGTTCCGTAGGTCGGCGTTACAATTCATGGCCTCAGCGTAATCGTTACGATCGGACCAGACCGCTGATGGCTCCCTCATTTTTGGGCATCTTGGATGTGTGAACCGGCAGAATCGGTCGATTGCCCATACTGAGACTTAACCGTGCCAGGCGATTCGTTCGAAACGAACCAAAGAATTGCCGGCAACTAACCAGCATGGCGGCGAGTGGGGACCCGCTAACCCGGATTATTCATGAACCGGTCAGCATTGTTCAAAATATACGTTGGTGAAAAGAGTTACGGCTATCTTGCCCAAAACGCCGCGCAAATCAGCCGCCACGCGCTAGCCTCAGAACTCCTGACCTGAGCGGAATTTAAGGTGAGCCGTGTTTTGGGCTGAGGAGGGTGTAGAC
>JAQBZB010000541.1 GCA_027622275.1 Planctomycetota bacterium
GACAAGGAGTGGACAGTTGAAGCGTGGGTTCGACGCGGCGGGCCGTTCCAGGCTTTTCGTGACAAAGAGAGCCCAGCCAAACAGCCTTTCAGTTTCGGGCACATCTGCGGCACCTATGACCGATCCGAGCGTGGCGTTTGGGAGCTGTACCTCTCCGACATCAAGTCCAACGACGGAAGCATGGCTCCAGGGGTCCATTTCTTCGGCTCCCAGCCTGACCAGGCCCTGCAGGATTTGCATCCGTGGCATCGCACCAAGGGAATTGTGGGCGATCCGGCCAACGCTGGCATCAAGGATACCGAGTGGCATCACGTGGCCTGGCAATACAGCTATGCCGAGGACTTGCATCAATTGTTTCTCGACGGCGACCTCGTCTGGCAGATGAATAACCCCGACGGGCGGAAACTGGTGAACAACCGGCAGCACGAGGCCCAATTCAGTGTCATCTCGCGGCTGACCGGCTACGCCAAGTACGGAGGCGGCTTCAACTACCACCGCCCCGGCAACTTTTTTGGCCAGATCGGTGAAATCCGCATCTCGAACGTCAGGCGATATTGAAGTCGAAACTCTCCCGTCTTTCGCAAGACGATGTCGACACAAGCACTTGACGAAGTACAGCAAGGAACAGAGATGATCAAGACGCACTTTATTGTCAGGCTCCTATCCTGCATCTTCATGTGTGTGGCAATCACGATGGTTCGCTCCGATGAACCGGCGGAATTGAAGCCCATCAACATCGGTTCCCGGCTCGAACTGTTCGTCGATCAGTACCTGATTGACACGCTGCAGGGCGTGACCCGTGAGTTGCATTCCCCGGAGCGGAAGGGAGCGGTCTTCACATTTGATCGACCGTGGGAAGGCGGGGCGACGGGCTGTGTGACGGTGTTCGATGATGGAATCCCCGGCGGTGTTCCGCATTACCGCATGTACTACGTCGGCGTGCCGATGCGGGGCGAATACAGCGATTTCCCCAACATCTACGGGCCAGCGGTGGTCTGCACGGCGGAAAGCCGGGATGGGATCCGTTGGACTCGGCCCAATCTGGAGCTGTTCTCTGGCGAGTTCACTGATCGTTACAAACGGTCCTTCACGGTTCCGGCGATGAATAACATTGTGTGGCTGGGGCAGGGGCAGCAGGTTCATTCCAACGACAACTTCGTTCCGTTCAAGGACAGCAATCCCGATTGCCCGCCGGAGGCTCGCTACAAAGCGATCGGACGTTGGCTGAACCTACCGGACCCGTCTCCTCCGGAACCCGATGCCACCGGTTACCCCTGGCCGCCCGGAGCCGGACTCGTCGGCTTGCAGTCGCCGGACGGAATTCACTGGTCGCTGATGCGGGACGAGCGGATCATCAAGAAGACCGAAACCGACGCCCAGAACGTGGCCTTCTATGATCAAGTGCGGGGTGAGTACGTGTGCTACAACCGTGTCTGGGGTCCGGGAAGAATGCGGTCCATCCAGACGACCACGTCGAAAGACTTCCTGAACTGGTCGGACCCTCCGAAGCTGATCGAAACAGGCGGGGCGCCCAAAGAGCACTTGTACAATCCCGCGATCCTGCCTTACTTTCGCGCGCCGCATCTTCATCTCGGCATGATCATGCGCCTCGTCCCCGGACGAGTCTGGGTGAAGGAACATCCTGAACACGAGGTCTCCGACGCCGTGTTCATGTCCTCGCGTGATGGCGTGCATTTTGATCGCAGCTTCCTGGAAGGTTGGATTCGGCCGGGGCTCGACCCCGACCGGAAGTCGTGGATTCATGGCAACACGGCGCCCGCCTGGGGCATGCTGCAGACCACGCCGGAAGAAATCTCGATCTATTGGCAGGACCACAGCGGTCAACTGAAGTCGATGCCGCAGCTCCAGCGTGGCACACTCCGCCTGGACGGCTTCGTCTCGGTCCATGCCAAGTATGGCGGCGGCGAATTCACGACCAAGCCGCTGACCTTCAAGGGGCGTGAATTGACGATGAATTTCTCAACCTCGGCTGTCGGCAGTGTGCGAGTCGAACTGCAAGATGATGCGGGAACAGCGATTCCGGGATTCGCATTGGGTGATTGCCCGCCGATCTACGGCGATGCCATCGAAGAAGTCGTGAAATGGAAGGCCGGCTCGGATGTCAGCACGCTGGCGGGGAAACCGGTACGGCTGCGCTTCGTGATGACCGACGCCGACTTGTATTCGATCCGTTTTCGGGAGTGAATCGAATTCTAATCAAGGAAACCGCTCAACATGTGGAAGCACGCGATGAAAACAGTTGTTTCGCTGGTCCTGGCGCTATTCGTCGGCCAGACGCCGGTATTCGCACTCGAACCCCAGCGCGTGGATGTGCGCGACATGAAGGACTGGTCGATCGTCGTGTCCAAGGACGCGCTGGAGAGCGAACGATACGCGGCCGAAGAGTTTCGCGACTTTTTTGCTCTGGCGACCGGGCATCGACTCCTGATTGGCGGCGAGCGTTCCGCGGCCGGGCACAACATCTTCATCGGCGCCAGCGATTCTCTCAAGAAGAGTGAGATTGGCCATGTCCTCAGCGAGACGTACAAGCCGGAGCAACTTCGGATCGTCATCGCAGCAGAGAACATCGCCATCGTCGGGGGTCGGCCTCGAGGCGTCCTCTACGGCGTGTACCAGTTTCTCGAAGATCTTCTCGGTGTGCGGTTTCTCAGTCGCGATTTCACGCATGTGCCGAAATTAGCGCCGACCGATCCGCTGCCCCGACGAGGAATCCTCGCGCCAGCGGACTATTCCTACGATCCCGTGCTGGCATGCCGATTCGTTTCGTTCCCGGAGTTGCAG
>JAQBZB010000187.1 GCA_027622275.1 Planctomycetota bacterium
GCGTTGTTAGCTTTCTTGCGAGCGTCTCTTGAGTCCTGATACGAAAACTCTTGCTCCCAGCGGTCGATACGCGTTCACTCCAACGGCGGTCGCACGTCGGGCTCGATCTGATAGCCGTCGGCCAACGTGTTCGTCATGTTGAAGAGTCCGGCGATGGCCAGGACTTCGCCCAACGCCTCGCGGCTCAGGCCGAGCTTCATCGCGGCGGTGGTGTGCGAATTGATGCAGTAGTTGCAGCCGTTGGTGGCGGAGACGGCGAGCGCGATGATCTCGCGAGTCAGCGGGTCCAGCAACGAATCGGTCCCGGCGGCTTCCGGATGCATCAGCCGTTTCAGGCTCGTCCAGACCAATTCCAGCTGAGCCGGGTTCGTCGCCAGCACGCGCCAGAAATGTGGAACAAAGTCGATGTTCTTCGTCTGTTTGATATCGGCAAAGATCTCCGCCACTTTGCCGCTGGCACCGGCTTCATCGACAAGCGGCACGGTCGCAGCGCGAGTATCACTCATTAAGGTATCTCCGTATTCATGTCCTTTTGACTCAAGACGTCACAGTTCAGCGAGCATGGCATCATAGCATCGTCCCATCGTCGTCACCAAATAAGAGCGCCTCGACTTCATCAACCGGTTCGAGTCCTCAACGGTTGGGGAGCAACGAACGACGCAACTGCTCGGCTTGATCTGGCGAGATGTAATAGATGTCGATTGAATATCCTACATGATCCAACGGCTCGAATTGCTGGAAGTACGACAACGCGTTTTCCGGAAGAAAGTGACTTCTGCCGTGTTTATCTACGACAAACGCCGGATAGCCGCAGACCGTATTTACACTAACCGCAAACCAACCAGATTCGACGTCATGTGCCGGAAGATCGAAATCGATTCCTGCTACGGTAGGTGATACGGGCCCGGAGTAGGCAACTTTGATGGGTGCGGCTTCGGGATGTTCGTTCATCCAGTTGCGAAGGAACAGCAGGTCTTGGCTCCAGTCGAGATTACTGCCAAGTAAGTGGTGCCGACCCCCTGATGGTCCACCCACAAACTGATTGAAGTATGACAGCGAGTGCGGATAAACAGCAACGCTACTTACGATCATGCAGACAGCGAAGACAATCATCAAACAACACCACCGGACCTGTCCTTTCGCCAACTGTGCCACTTGGCTAATCCAAACGAACGCAAAGGGAAAAGCTGGAAGCAGGTATCGCAGATGGCGGCTAAAGCCGGTCTGGGAGCTAACGACAATGAGTATCACCACCAAAGGAAGAAGCACGACCAAGTCATCACGGTTCGCCGCGCGGTTGTTCTTTCGTAGCCTCAAGCCACACGCCAGTGCTGCCAATAACCACGTCCCGATTGGTACTTTCACCGCGAGTGCATACAGGTAGTAATGCCACCAGCCGTGGCTGCGGAATTCGCCGCGAAGATAGGACGGCTTGCCGTTCACGTCAAAACCTCGCTTCTGCAAATCGATTCCGCGCACATAGTCCCGCGGCAGGGGAACCGCAACGTGGCTCAGCAAGGTTCCTGTGAATCGATTTCCCTCGACACCCACAGGGGTTGCCTTGCCGGCGAGAGTCGCACTTACGAATCGATACTCACCGAGCGGCGTAAAAGATCCGTGAAACGCATACGCGCCGTTCAGCACGAATAGCGCAATGGCAAAGACGGCTGCCAACTGAACTGAGTTGCGGGGGCGCGGACTCTTGGACTGCGGATCGAATAATAAGTATGCAAGCCAGAGGACCGGAAGTATGCCAAAGAGCAAAATGAGCGTTGTCTTGCAAAGTTGCGCGACTCCAAGTGCAAGTCCAGCTAGGATCGCCTCCGGCCAGGCAGGATTCTTGAGCCATATCCAGAAGCGATAGACCGCAGCAAGCCCGAGTGCGGCGGCAGGCACATCAGGCGTGATCAGCTGCCCGTGACCTAAAATCATGGGCGAGAAACACCAGAAGATTGCGGCGAGAATACCGCTACCGGCCCCATACAATTCCATCGCCCACCGATAACACACGTAACCGCCCAGCGCGGAAAACGGTATACAGGCCCACCTTGCGATCGTGAAGAAGCGAAATATGTCGCTGCCATTCGCATTAATGAAGTCGTTTGCCATCTTAAACTCAGGCCGGCCCACCGGCGTGTCGTAATACCCGGACCAATCCGTCTTAGGTGCGGCAACGAGTACCGGAAGACTTGCGACCATGCGCACCAACGGCGGATTGACGCGGAACAGATCAAATCGCGCGAACGTCCAGTGCGATAGCCCCGCAACTAAGTGAGCGGCTTCATCGACATTTGGGCTATGAAGAGTCGCGCCCCATGCCAACAGTGATGCGTGAGTCACTAGGATGCACGCAACGAGAGTACGTGTGAGCGACCGCATGCTCCGCAATTCCTCGTATGTAACGGTCATCGGCTATTGGCGGCGTCCCAACAGCATCGTCCACGGAAAGGGGCGAAATTCAGCCATGATCTCGAAGCGGGACGAAACCAGTCTTCGAATCGAGCCACGGGTGAAATGTTGGACGTGACCTGGCGTGTTACCGAGACGGGTCCAATACTTGCCGCGGCAAATATTCATGGTTCGCCACGTCGGTTCCCATGGCACGCTCACGAGGACATACCCTTTCGAGACGCGATGTGCTTCCGCGATCGCTTGGTCTGGGTCTGTTAGATGTTCGAGAACTTCACAAGCGACGACGAGATCGAAACCATTGTCGTCAAACGGCAGATCGTATGCAGAAGCAATTGCAAAGTGGGTACCGGGATACCGCGATCGCGCCAATTCCACTTGTTCGGGACAAATATCGATTCCCACGTAGTCCATTCTCGCACTCCCGTGATCCGAATCGAAGAGGCGATGTGCGAGGTCACCTGGGCCGCAGCCAATTTCGAGGACGGAACGGGGCACAGCAAACGATACGCAGCGCCGCGCCGCGAACAGGAAGCGAGAGACAAGCATTTGATAGAGTGGGTTTCGCGAGCGATATTTGTCGAAGTGATTCCCTGCGACGAAATCATGCTCCGCAACGCGGTCATCAGAGTTCATTTACCGGCTCACCCCCTGCGATGGTCCCGATCGCCCACCAGGCGGACATATCTATCTCCGGGAGGTTGATCGGTCGGACTGATCCATCTGCGAACAAACCATTCATGCCCTTTCGATGAAAGCTCGCGAACGCTCGCTTGCACGGGTTATCGCCACCTGCCCCACCTTGACTGACACAAGCGTCGTAGTCCGGAATCAGTGTGCGGCGCTGACGCTGTACCGAGGACTGATTGAATGAATTGTAGGCGTAAGCCCAGAATGTTCGCCGACGGTTGTGCGAGCGTGTGTGGTATTCACCAACGACCATCGTGTTTGCTGTCCCGTCGATGATGTTGCCGAATCGCTCGGTGCTGAGACGCTTGGAACGACGCGTCACGTGCATCGCACCGCGCCACCCACGGGGCATCTGATCGGGAACGCTACTGTTATCAAAATACCAATCACCATTAACGCCGATGGACGCTCCCGAGACTGCGCGATACGAACCGGGTGCCCACGCTTTTAACGCGCCAAGCCCGCTCTCTGGCTGTTCGAGATCGGTCGTGCCCACATCGGAGGGACAAGAGTAGATCGGAACCAGCGTCTGCACGACTTGCCGATTCGCCGGGTGTTCATTCGGCAGCGTTTGCTGGTATTGGTCGTAGAGCCCCTGTTGCTCGACGTATGGCAAAATCGAAATCGTCCAAGTGATTAGATGAGGGCGCAAGCAACAGTCTCCCAAGGCGATCCCGCCGGGCGGCAACTGGCGATGGCCGTCGTGATAAGCTTGCAACGCGAGACCGATCTGCTTGAGGTTATTCGAACACGCCAAGCGCCTTGCACTCTCACGTGATGCCTGCACGGCAGGCAGGATCAAGGCGACGAGCACGGCAACAATCGAAAGCACGACGAGCAACTCGACTAATGTAAAGCCGTGATGCGTGTTCGTCCGACAATCTTTCGGTACTACTGGCATTCGTCTCACCTGTCAATCAGCCGCGCAAATTGCTCGTCGCGAATGGCAAACTCGCGTTGAGGTTCCGAATCACGTCGCTTCGTCTGGTCGATTAAGGATTCAATCAACTGACGGTTATACGCAATGAGTTCCGCAAGCAGTCCAAACATCAACATCAGACAAGCCAAGACGACGACACCTGCGCCGAGGATGAGTGACTGAATGTGTCCGGCGGAACCGTCGCGGGCGTAGAGGAAAAGGAAGCGAATGATTGGCGCGGTGCCCAACAGAAACAGCGGGCCGCTGGCCAGCAAAACGAGCCGCAGCGGTTTGTACATGCAAAAGGTCTTCAGGATCGCGGCCGCTGAATGGAATAGGTAGGCTGACGTGCTGCGAAACAGCCGCGACTCCCTCTGCGTTGCACGCGTGCGTATTGGCACGGACACAATCCGCAAACCTTTCGCCGACGCTTGCACCACCGTCTCCATGCAGTGGCTGAAATCCGTAACAAGATTCAATCGCGTTGCCGCTTCACGAGTGAAGGCCCGAAATCCACAGGCTGCGTCTCGGACGTCCGCGCCGGAAAGCCGTCGCACGACCCAACTTCCGAATGCCTGAAGAAGCCTCTTGCCCAACGAAAACCGCGCTAAATTCCATGTCCGCCGATCGCCCACGACAATATCGGCGCGACGGTCAAGAAGCGGTGCGATTAAGTCCGCAATATCTTCACCTACATACTGTGCGTCTCCGTCTGTGTTGACGATGATGTCCGCCCCGCGTTCGATCGCAGTTTGCAATCCCGTCCGAAATGCACAAGCCAAGCCACGGTTGCGCGAATGGGAAACAACGTAATCAACATTCCCGTCGCGGGCTACGAAAACCGTGGCGTCGGTACTTCCGTCGTCAATCACAAGCACTTCCACTGCGTCGATGCCCGGCAGGTCTCGGGGCAGATCCTCCAAGGTCGCTTCGAGGGTTTCCGCTTCGTTGTAACAAGGTATTTGGACAATCAGCTTCATGGGTAACCTGGCGTTTCCGCCGTTTCCACAAACCGGTACGTGCCGCCGTAGCGACGCGCGAGACCTTTCATCCAGGGCTCGCCACGGCGGTTGTTGAACAAGATAACGTGCAACACCGGTGGGCGGTCATAAGCGTCGAGGTGATCGACAAAGGTTCCATTATGCATGTTGCCATCGGTGAACAGGAAAATTAGCTCAGGATCCATCGCGACGATCTTGTCGATGACCCGGTGCGGATCGAAGGTGCCGACCGGCTTTACGTCGTCTAACCAAGCGGCAAGCTCCGCACAATTCGCCTCCGTCGCAGGCAGGAGGCTCGTACTTAGTATGTGAATGCCGCGTGGGCCGAGGCGACCGTACACCGCCGTAAACTCCTGCGTCGAGTCGAGACGTTGTACCGACCCCACGACTTCTCGCGCCGCAACGACGAACGGCTCGCCTCTCATACGGCTACTCGCATCAAGCAGATAAACGACGCGATGCGCCTGGGATTCAATGCCAAAGCAACTCACCGGCAAGCCGGTGCCTGCGCCCGGCGTTGCCTTCCCGAGAGCCGCACCAGCAGACCGCTCGCTCGTTCCACTGGCGATTTTGGCGGTGACGTCGCGGGGAACGGCAATCAGCATTTCAGGGACTTCTGATTTGAATGCACTTACGGACAATGACGACGGCTGGACCGCTGGAGTCGGCATGGTCGCGATTACCACCACGGGTTCATCGATTTTGGTGGTCGGAACGAGTTCAATCTCGACTCCAACCAGGTCGACATCGTGCGACATCGTGGTCATGGAGAGTACCAGGACGACAGCGACATGAATCAGGCCCGCGATGCTAGTACACAACCACCACCGCCGAGCGTTCCTTCCCAACCGGAAGGGATAACGACTCGCGATGTGCGACCAACATAGTCGCGGATGTCCCATGCATACCTCCGAAGTAAGAACCTCGTCAAACCGTCTTCCTTCTGCGGACCATATACCAGGCGGCCAACGCCGCTCCGACGATCAGCGCCGTGTTAAGACCTATCAGCCACCAGCGCCGCTCCACTCCGGGATCTTTCAAGGTCGGTCCTTTTGGCAAAGGCCCTTGCATATTGCCCAGCACGATCGCTTCCCCCAGACGATGATCGATCATTAAAGTGTGGTCCGGCACTTTCAAGCCCTCTGGGGTAAACAGATCTGCCGGAACTGGCTGATTAACCGACTCCCAATCAAATGCCAGCTCCAGGGAGATGGTCTTTGTATTCGCACTCACCGAGATGGGAACCCAAGTTCCACCCCGGTTGTCCCATCCAACTTCGATCTCCTGCTCATAATGCTCGGTATCTGGAAAGGAAGCGGAACGCGGGAAGTCAGGTATGTTGATCCGCAGTTCTGTGCGAAAAGGTACATACCCGCGCTTCTCATCAATCCAAAGCGTCTCGCGCAATTCTCCTCCCATGACAACATAGCTGATGGTTGTAACTCGATTCGCCAGGCGTTCGACAACGGGTGCGTCGCGGCTCAAGAAAGTCTGTACCATCGTTTGGTAGGTGCGTCCTGCATCCATCGAGATGGGACCTGCAAGTCCCAAAGCCCGGACATCGAACGCTTTCAGAATTGGATCGGATTCCCGGTCCAGCGGATAAATCGCCAAGTCCTGATTCCGGGCGTACCAGAACAGCTTCCTGTCTGGGGTTCGCACAAATCTCATCGCATCACGGTCCAACAGATCTGCCATTTCCGGCATCGAGTCCTGAGGGAGACCATCGTTCCGCTGGAGCGGCAGGTATTGATCAAAGCGGTAGTACTCCCCGCCTTGATCGAACGCACCAAAGATATCCCAGTCAGCTTCATGCACGCCCGACGAGAAGCGATCACGACGGACGCCCGATGCCCGAAAGACACCGGACCGCAGCTTTTCCCGCTCGGCGGTCATTCCCGAGAAGACGAAATTCAATTGCGGATCCGATGAGGCGCGATCCTGGGCGCGAACCGGTTCCCCGCCGAGGCAGGTGAGTAGAAGCAACACGAGGGCAGCGAGACGGAGCATCATTGTTTTACTGTAGACTGGCTTTTACCCGCGGCAAAAGGCTGGCTGCGGCATGACGGCAGTTCGCCAACGTCCTGGTGTAACCAGCGAATAAAGTATCGTTCCGGAAAACCTAAACATTTCACCTACAAGCCCGGGCCAAACGGGTCAAACGGGTCGGGTCCACCAGGCATCGGCAAGCTTGGATCGGGCGCTGCTCCAACACAAGCCGTGCCGTGAACAGTCACCTTTTGAATGGTGTTGCCGTCGTTGTCGACACTTCCTTCCGCGCAGATCGGTGCCCCAGTATCGATGTCACACATGTTACACTGGTAGAATGTTTCACAAAAAGTAAAAGTGAAACCACAAGTCATTTTACCCGCTACACCTTCATCGGCGCTGAGGCATACGTTGTGATAATCATCGTCGCCGTTCCACCGGCGTGTGCCGGCCGATTCTTTACAGATGTACATAAGAGGCGCGACCCATGTACATCCATGATCTTTACACTCAAGTGTGTACTGGCGTGTCCCGGTACAGTCGTTTGTTAAGTCGCCGTCGGTCAACGGCCGATAACAGCTGCCCCACTGCCCACCACGAAGATCCAGCAGATCAGGCGCAGCCAGTGTGCTCATGGTCGTCGTTCGCTGTGCCGAAACATAGGAAACCGCGACTAAAGTCGCGATTCCAACAATTGCTAGAATAGATCGCTTCAACATCTGACACTTCCTTTCTGAGTAGAACGTAAAACTTCGGCACTGTTAGCCGCCTGCTTGCGAAACGCGCGCACAACAATCCACTGCCGGGCGAGATACACCGTCAAGATTGCCGCAATCGCGGTCAAGCCGAGAATCGTGAGCATGGTCCAAAAACCAACGACGTCGAAGTTAACGATCGCAAGACGCGGATCCACAATTGGTTCTGGGGCCGTTAGCAGTACTACGCGTGGTTCTGCAAATAATTGTGAAGTCCGTCCAATCTGAATCCCCGGCAGCCCTGTCCACACATGCGCCGCGCCAGGCGTGGATGACGGCAACCATACGACAAAGTGCCCGAGGGAATTCTCTTGATCTGCCAAATGCAAAATGACGGGATGTTTCCAGCGCAATCGCGCGCCAGCTGGGAGCTGCATGGCATAGGTCGACACGTGTCGCTTCTCTAATGCGTATTGAACGCCGAACAGCGCCGACCCTGCCTCGAACTCGGGCCATTGCATTTCTCGAATCAGATCAACGAGTTCATCACCGCGTTGGTCGTAATGCCGCAAAACGAACTCGACACACCGAGGACCGCAAATCACGTCATCAAGTTTTCGTTCGTCGAATTCAATATCTTGCGCTGGCAACACGCGCAAGCCGTAAATAGCCCAGATGAATACGACTCCGATCGCTGAAGTGTGGCGCATCGCATTTAACATACGTTACTCCTCAACGATCCCACGCACGGGAATCGACAGTGGGGGCAGATCCGATTCATCAAAACGAATCGTGATACTGCCATCGACAAAACCGCGGCTGGAATTTGGCCGAAATGTTGATTTCAGTTTCCAGCGATCCCCGTCATGTTGCGTCCAGCTAACTTGTAACTCGTCGCCAAGATTATGTTCAATTGTGATTAGCGAGACGTCTTTCGGGATGTCCGACGCGTCACGAAAATGAAGAACGGTGTACTTCGTCGTTTCTTCGGAAGGCGTTGTGCGTCCCAAAAACAATTCGCTTGGGATCACAACAGCGGCGGTTCGTATGTTGATACTTAGGGGAACGTATTCGACCGTGGATGTGTCCGGCACAGATACAGCCACGTTTGCTTGCACGCTTGTCAACAACGAGTGTGATGGAGTGACGGTCAAGGCGACTCGCCAGCGTTGTTTCAGAGGAGAGTTTTCCGCGGGGTCTGGCGCGGGCAACTGCACAATCTCCGCTGCGATCCAGTCAAGCGACGGTTTGACCGAGATGCCAGCCCAGACAACATCACTAAAGTTCTGAACTTCAACTTGGCTCTGATGGCTGCCACCGGGATGTACAGACACGTGCAGCGAACTCGGAAGAATCGTCAACGGCGGGCGAACATTCGCACTTACCTGTAGGGTAAACGTGCGACTTGACCTTTCCTTGAACGCAATTCGAACGGTTGTCGAGTCGTCACGCGCATCACCCTTGGCATCATAGACGACACGGACATCCGCGCTGGAACCGGCTTCGATGACGCTTGGCAGATCCTTGGCGAAAGTGCATCGACAGGAATTGACAATCCGTGAGACGGTCCAATCTTCTTTCGACGGATTACTGACCGTAAACGCGTGCTCGACACTTTGCCCAGCGCGTACTACACCGAAGTGATGCGAGAGAACGATGGGGTTAATAGCATGCACCCGAGTTGGCGAACCGGTCTCAATGGACATCGCGTTATCGGATGCGTGCGTGTGTGTGGGGGGGGGGGCTGACCGTTGCACCCGATCGATAAGAAAGTGCAAGCCAAAACAAAATCGACAGCAAATGCTCGATTTGACCGTTTCACAACCGCCCTCGTGCTGGATTCATTCAACCTTTTTTGAACTGTACTGTTGTGAATCTACCAGTTGCCGAATCCAAGAGCAAGCAAATTCTTTCAGAATGAATTCAGCACGCAACGACTTTCGATTGCTAAAGGGTGAAGGCGGGTCAAGGCCTCACGCACTCTCGTTACCTAATCTAGCATTAGTCGCAGATACCGACATCGGATCAACTTAGGATCGGCGACGAGCCGTGACTTTGTCAGAGGTTTTGCTGCGCTAGATGCTGGCCGACCGCCGCTTGGTGCGAGCTTGTTATACTGGAGAAACGATAATCTGTTGCCGCACGCACAATCATCTTACCCGCCGTCATGTCCCACCAACGCCTCACGCTCACTCAGTTTGTCACGCTTGCGATGTTCCTGGCTAGCGCGTCTTGGCTGAGTTCCGACGTCGCGGCGGACGCGCGCGCGATCGATTTTGCCCGCGACATTCGTCCGCTGCTGTCAAACGCTTGCTTCAAGTGTCACGGACCCGACGAAGAAGAGCGTGAAGGGGACTTGCGGTTGGACACGCCCGAGGGAGCCTACGCGGATCTGGGCGGCTATCAAGCCGTCAAGCCGAACGAACCCGAGGCCAGCACGTTGATTGCTCGGATCACGACCTCCGACCCGGACGAACGCATGCCTCCGCCAGACAGTGGCCTCGAGCTGTCAGCGGCGGATGTCGCGTTGCTCACGGCCTGGATCACCCAAGGCGGCAAGTACGATCAGCACTGGTCCTTTCGTCCGGTCAATCGATCTCCGGTACCGGACGACGATCCAGCGGTCACGCAGAACCCGATTGATGCGTTTGTGACCAAGCGGCTGGAACACGCGGGTCTTCGCCCTGCAAACGAAGCAGATCGGCCGACGCTCGTTCGTCGCGTCAGTCTCGATCTGCTCGGGTTACCGCCGAGTCGCGATGATGTAAGCCAATTCATCAACGATCAACGGCCGGGAGCCTACGATCGGATGGTGGACCGCGTTCTTGCGAACCCGCACTACGGCGAACGCTGGGGCCGGCACTGGTTGGATCAGGCTCGCTACGCCGACACACACGGTTATACCGTCGATTCCGAACGGACGATGTGGCCGTACCGGGACTGGGTCATCCAAGCGATCAACGCTGACCTGCCGTTCGACCGGTTCACGATCGAACAACTCGCAGGTGACCTCTTGCCGACGCCGACGCAAGACCAGCTGATCGCGACCGGCTTTCATCGCAACACGCTGGTCAATCAAGAAGGCGGCACCGACGCAGAACAATTCCGCAACGAAGCGGTCGTCGACCGCGTCAACACGACGGGAGCCGTGTGGATGGGGCTGACCGTCGGTTGTGCTCAATGCCACACCCACAAGTTCGATCCGCTGACGCAACATGAGTACTATCGGTTGTTCGCGTTCTTCAACAGCTCGCAGGACGTCAACAGCGTCAACCCGACTTTGACCGTCGCGACGGAAGCCGAGCAAGCGAGGATCGACGAACTCGACCGACAGATTGCAGAGGCAAAAGAGGCTGTGGCTCAATCCGACCAGCAACGTCTCGAACAAAACGAGGCCACACTCAAGCAACTCCAAGAGCGAATCAAACTCGCCAAGAATCTCCCCGCGACGATGATCATGCGGGAACTCGACAAGCCGCGTGAAACCAACGTCCTGATTCGCGGCGACTTCCTGAGAAAGGGCGACGTCGTCGAGGCCGATGCGCCCACCTTCTTGCCCGGCATGGACGGCGAGGCGTCGCACTCGCGGTTGGATCTGGCCACATGGTTGGTGAGCGGCGAGCATCCGCTGACCGCTCGCGTCACGGTCAATCGCGTCTGGGGAAGGCTCTTTGGGCAGGCCCTTGTTGAAACAGAAAACGATTTCGGCCTGCAAGGAACTCCGCCCACGCATCCTGATCTCTTGGATTGGTTGGCGAGCGAGTTGATGGAGTCAGGCTGGTCGATGAAGCAACTGCATCGTGTGATCGTGACGTCGGCCGCCTACCGCCAGTCGTCTCACCAGCGCGAGGATGCCGAGCGGCTTGACCCTTCGAACAAGCTGATCTCGCGACAGACCAGGCTGCGCGTCGACGCCGAGATCGTCCGCGATCTCGCGCTCGCCGCAAGCGGACTGCTCGATGGCCACGTCGGCGGCCCGAGCGTTTACCCGCCACAACCCAGCGGCGTATATGCGTTCACACAACGCAATGCGGCCTGGCCGACCAGCAAGGGAGCGGACCGCTATCGCCGTGGGTTGTACACATTCTTTATGCGAAGTGCGCCGTATCCCATGCTGACCACTTTCGATACGCCTCGGTTCAACACAACGTGTACGCGCCGCGTACGCTCGAATACGCCGCTGCAATCGCTAACCCTGGCCAACGACGAAACCATGCTGGAGGCCGCCAGAGCCTTGGGACGACGGCTGATTCACGAGGCAAGTGCGGATGGCGATCGAATCGGACTGGCCTATCAACTCTGTTTCGCCCGCGATCCGAGTCAGCAAGAAGCCGATCGCTTGCTGGCCTTCGTCGGGTCGCAACGAACGGACTTCCTCGCCAGCCCGACCGATGCCAAAGCAATCAGCGAAGCCGCCGAGGGCAGCGACGAACAACTTGCGGAACTGGCCGCCTGGACCATTGCCGCGCGAGTCCTGCTAAACTTAGATGAGTTCATTACGCGCGAGTAAAGTAGCCTGCCGACCAGAATTGGGTAAAATCAGATTATGTCAATTCCACTAGAAACAATGCTCGTTGCAACTCCCGGGACTTGCGGTGGGCGGCTCCGCATCAATGGAACGCGGATTAGCGTACAGCAAGTGGCGGTGCTGTTTAAGAAAGGCCTATCCGCCGAAGACATCGAACAGACTTATGAACACTTGTCACTTGCCCAGGTGTACGCGGCATTGGCCTACTATCTTTCGAACCGCGAGGAGATCGATGCCGCTTTGGCCGAAGAGGACGCGTTGTACGATCAATTGAAACAAGAGTTCTCTAGTAAAGTGAAATGAGCGAACTTCGGCTCTACGTCGATGAAGATGCAAGCGAGCATGCAGTTGTTCGTGGACTACGTGCCCGTGGTTTTGATTTGCTGACGGTTCAGGAGGTGGGTCGATTGAGCCTGGACGATGAAGCACAATTGAACTTTGCATCAGAGATGGGCCGCGCGATTTACACATTCAATGTCCGTGATTTTGCGATCTTGCATCGCGAGTATCAGGAGCAGGGGCGAGATCATGCTGGCATCGTTGCGATACCTCGTCAGCGATATTCTGTCGGCGAAAAGATCCGGCGATTGGCCGCACTGATGGCGAACGAGCAAGCAGAAGATCTTCGAAACCAGCTGGAATACTTATGAGCGAGTCGCATACGAACGAAAGGGCGCGGCTCCGCCACACGACTCGTCGCCAGTTCTTCGAGCGCTGCGGCGTGGGCGTCGGCGGCATGGCGTTGGCGTCGATGCTCGCACAGGAGCAGGCGGAAGCCAAGCTTGTCGTGACGAACGCGATGGCACCTCGCCCGCCGCACTACAAGCCGCGGGCAAAATCCGTCATATTCTTGTTCATGGCTGGCGGCCCTAGTCAGCTCGATCTACTGACGGACAAACCGCTGCTTCGCCGGCATCACGGCCAGTTGCCGCCGCAGAGCTACCTCGAAGGAAAACGCTTCGCCTTCCTCAAGGGGACCGAGACGCTGTTGGCAAGTCCGCGGAAGTTCGGTCGCTATGGCGAATGCGGCCAAGAGTTGAGCGACTTGTTGCCCTGCCATCGGCAGATCGTCGATGAAGTCTGTTGGTTGCACGGCATAAACACCGATGTGTTCAATCACGGGCCGGCCAAGCTGTTCGTCAACACCGGCTCGCCGCAGCCCGGTCGCCCGAGCATGGGATCGTGGGTGACGTATGGGTTAGGAAGCGAGGCCAGCGATCTGCCCGGTTTCGTCGTGTTGCAGTCCGGCCCGCGAGGCCCGCGCGCCGGGTCGTCGTTGTGGTCCAGCGGCTTCTTGCCGACGACGTATCAAGGCGTGCCGCTGCGTAGCGGGCCGGAACCGATTCTGAATCTGAAGAGCCCCGCCGGCATGACTCGCCAGCGCGAGCGTCGCTTTGTCGATATTGTGTCGGAGCTAAATCAACTGCGGCTCGATCAAGTTGGCGATGCCGAGATCGCAACTCGCATCGCCGCCTACGAGATGGCCTACGAGATGCAAAGCAGCGCGCCCGAGTTGATGGAGCTGTCCCAAGAATCGCAGTCGACGCTCGACCTGTATGGTGCCACGCCCGGCAAGCCGTCGTATGCGAATAACTGCCTGCTGGCGAGACGCTTGGTCGAACGGGGCGTCCGCTTCGTCCAGCTGTATCACACCAACTGGGATCATCACGGCGGCCCCACCGAGAACCTCGAAGAACATCTTCCCGCGATCTGCAAGGAGATCGATCAAGCTTCGGCGGCGTTGGTGTTGGATCTCAAGCAGCGCGGGCTGTTGGACGATACGATGGTGATTTGGGGCGGCGAGTTTGGAAGGACGCCGATGGGCGAGGTGCGGGAAAAGACAGGCCGCGATCATCACATCGACGGCTATTCGATGTGGGCGGCCGGGGGCGGCTTCAAACCGGGTTTGGTGCATGGCAAGACGGACGAGTTGGGGTTGGGAGCCGTTGAACACGGCAAGCACGTGCATGATTTGCAAGCCACGATCCTGCACCTCTTGGGCTTCAATCATGAACGGCTGACGTTTCGGTTCCAAGGTCGTGACTTCCGGCTAACCGATATTCATGGCAACATCTTGCACGACGTGATCGGATAGCCTTCGCCGTGGTGAGTCAGATGCAACGGGAACCGAGCAGCCATCGATCGCTCCGATTGACCCGCGGTTCGCATTCCAAGTCGCCCCTCACGCGAATTCGCAATGGGCTTGTTGTCTTAGGTGTTGTCTTCGTTGGCGCGGTCGTTGGCTTTCGCCTGTTGGGCGATTACGACTGGGTGAGCGCGTTCTGGATGACGACGATTACGATTTCGAGCGTGGGATTTTCGGAATCGACCGACTCGACGCCGGCCTTCCAGTTGTTCACGGTCGGCGTCATTGTCTTTGGCATGTCGGCGGCTGCGTATACGTTCGGTGGTTTCGTTCAAATGGTGTTAGAAGGCGAACTCGAAGTACTTTTAGGACACAGACGTATGACTCGAGGAATTGAAAACCTGAGCGATCACGTGATCGTTTGCGGCTTTGGCCGGATTGGCGAAGTCCTGGCGAGCGATTTGAAACACAGTCGTCGCGAATTCGTCGTGATCGACGCCAAAACGGAGCGTTTTGAAGCCGCCAAGGCGCTCGATTGTCTTTGCATTTGCGGCAATGCGATGTCGGACGAGACGTTATTGCAAGCCGGGATTGAACGCGCTCGGACAGTTGTCTCGTCGCTCCCCAGTGACTCGGACAACGTCTTCATCACGCTCACCGCGCGAACGCTTTGCCCCGACATCCAGATCCTCGCCCGTGCGGAACATCCGACCACCGAGAAGAAGCTGCTTCAAGCTGGCGCCAACAAAGTGATCATGCCTGCCATTATCGGCGCCCACCGGCTGGAGCGGCTGATCACACGCCCCTCGACGGCGCATCTGATCGAGCTGCTTAGCGAATCTAGCTTTATGGATCTGGAGCTGGACGAGATCACTTTGCCGGAACATTGCCACTTAATCGGTGTGACCGTTGCATCGACCGAGGCACACCGCAAGCATCGCCTGCTCGTCGTGGCCGTCAAGCAGGCGGATGGCGAAATGATTTTTAATCCCGACGCCGATTACACCTTTCAAGCGGCCGATATCGCGATCGTCATGGGCCGGGCCGAAGACATCCAAGGCTTCCGTGTCGCGTTTCAACTCTCGATTTACTAGCCGCCGCTCCCGGAGGTTGTTTGACTAGAGCGTATTTCAATACCGGGATTACGGGAGGGCGAAGCCTGAATTTGCGGAGTCTCGGCTCGGCGGGAGCCTCGCCCTCCCGGTTTTGAAATGCGTTCTAGCTGCCGGGAGCAACCCTCGACTAAGGACCGTTCGAGAAATACCTGTCCGAATTCAGGTGAGCGGCACGGCGCTAGCCGCCGGTGTTTCACGGCGCACGAAGAACCGGTGGCTAGCGCCATTCCGCTCACTAATTCCTCGAACGGTGCTAAAATAGTGTTATGTTTACACAGTCTTCGCGGCGTGACTTTCTCTATGGACTCGGCGCAAGTCTGGGCAGCGTTGCGTTCAGCCAACTGCTCGCGGAAGAGCAGGGCGAGACAACGGCAGCGGAGCCACTGGCACCGAAGTCCGGTCATTTTGCCGCCCCAGCCAAGCGTTGCATCTTCCTGATGATGGAAGGTGGTCCGAGTCATATCGATACGTTCGATCCAAAACCGAAGCTCAAGGACTTGCATCTTCAGGAGTTTACACGCTCGGGCGAAACAAAGTCGGCGATGGAGAGCGGTAAGCGGTACTATGTCGAAAGCCCCTTCAAGTTTCGCCAGGCGGGAGAGTGCGGGGCGGACATGGCGGAGAACTGGGAGCATTTGGCCGGAGTGGCCGACGAACTGTGCTTTTATCGCGGTTGCCAAGTTGATTCGGTGAATCATCCGACGGCCATGTACCAGATGAATTCGGGGAACCGGTTCGGTGGTGATCCCGCGATTGGTGCTTGGACGACGTACGGCTTGGGAAGCGTGAACCAAGATCTCCCGGGATTTGTTGTGCTGCCCGAGGTTGCGTTTCCGCAAGGTGGTCCGGCAAATTGGAGTAACGGCTATCTACCGGCTCACTATCAAGGAACTTCCTTGCGGCCGAAGGGTTCACCGATCTTGGATCTCAATCCGCCTGCCGGGATTACGCGCGAGCATCAACGAGCCAACTTGGACTTGCTGGCCACGTTGAACAACGGGCATGTGGCGAAGCATCCTTGGCATGACGAATTGTCGGCTCGGATGAACAACTACGAGTTGGCATTCCGGATGCAGGCACAGGTGCCAGGGATTCTGAGCATCGACAACGAGACGCAAGCGACGCTCGACCTGTACGGTGTGGGGAAAGGACCGACCGACCCGCTGGGCAGGAAGTGTTTATTGGCTCGGCGATTGGTTGAGCGAGGGGTCCGGTTTGTTCAGCTGTACGCCGGGACTTGGGACTCGCACGATTACATCGAACGGGCTCACGGCGCGCTGGTGAAGCAAGTCGATCAACCGATCGCGGCCTTGATCGCCGATCTGCGGCAACGGGGCTTGTTGGACGAGACGTTGATCGTCTGGTGCGGCGAGTTTGGACGGAGTCCGGACAATGGTGTGCGAGGCGGTGTTGCGTACGGTCGGGATCACAATCCGAAGGCCATGACGATCTGGTTTGCCGGTGGCGGCGTCAGGGCCGGACACACGATCGGTGCGACAGACGAGACGGGAGCGGAAGCGGTCGAGAACGTTCATCACGTCCGCGACTTGCACGTCACGATGCTAAGATTGCTCGGTTTGGACGATCACAAGCTGACGTATTTCCACGCCGGTCGATTCAAACAGTTGTCGCAGTTCGGCGGCAAGGTGATCAACGAGTTGATTGCGTGATCGTCAGACGTTGCTGGTTGCGAAGACTTCTCGATCGAGCGCCTTTTTGTTGGGGCAACCGTAGTTCTCCCACCACGAACGGGCCTGTTCACGAGTCCAATTCCGTGCCTGGCGCGAGCCGCTGCTGACGTGGCTTGACGCCCGACTCAAGTCTCATCGAACCAGGCAGACTCGCGTGCACTTGGCACGTGTGGAACAGGCGGGGTTAAAGGCGCAAGGTGTCTCCGCGGACGAGGCGCCGGCTCAGGCTCGCCGATTGGCGGCGGCGATGGTCGAGCAGCCGGTGGCATCGAGCCGCATTCGGCCTGAAGAACGCGGCAGTGATCCCGTGGCGGCAGCGGCTGCGAAGCAGCACGGATCAAGGCAATGCTCGCTGAAGTCCGAGGAGGCAAGGAACCGCCACAACATTTGCTTCGTGACACCATCAACGGTTGGTTGAACATGTTCTTCGGTGCCCGTGTGCGGTTTGTGCTGGGAGCTTGTTTGACCATTGGCTGCCTGGCGTGGATGCAACAGCGCGCGCGACGAGTGCGGCAGTGGCGGTTGTACTGGCTTTTGTCGGCTGTTTCTTTGGGCGAAGCAACGCCGAATGACTTGCGGATGCTGATTGGGACAACAGATTCTTCGAAGTAGCTTGCCCGACTAGTTTGCGTGCTAAGCTTGTTTGTGCAGCGAGAATCCGTTTGGAGCGATTGAATCCTACAACCGGCACGATCGCGACGGGCAGCCACGACGATCAGCGCAAGGCATCGAATGAGCAGCGACCTCCTAGCCCGCATTTCTCATAACACGGCTAGCGCGAGGCCCCCAGATTTGTCATAACTTGATTTCTTA
>JAQBZB010000009.1 GCA_027622275.1 Planctomycetota bacterium
AAGCCACCACTACGGGATCTTATCGAGACACAGTTTCTAAGTGGCCTGCGGACTCTGATCACTCTTCTCGCGGGGGCGGTTCGTGGCCGAATTTGGCTTCGTAAAGTTTGACAAACTTGTCGGCCCGCGACGGGTCGCAGACGAAGCACTGGGATTCGGCGCGGTTGTGATCTTCGCACCAATCCCCCTTGGCCTTGAACGCGTCGGCGGCCTTCGAGCTGCACATGCTGCATTGCTCTTCCGGGATGCCGTGTTCCGCACACCACCAGTCTCCGTGATCGTGCTCGTCGCCCTCCGCGGCAACTTGCTTCGCTCCGCTGTCATTGGCCTGGTGGCCGCAGCCGACGGCGATTACCGCAACAGCCAACAGCGCACCAAACATCGCACTTCGCTTAAGTAGCACAATACTCATCCTTCACTCCTTTTTTGAGAACGATTTTCGGAACAGAAGACAACCGAGGAAACAGAGCCTCTGTTTCCTTGGTTTTCTCCTGTTCAGATGAGTTGCAATCCTGCTCCATGAGTCATTCCCTTCCAGCTTCAGATGCTGCCATCTCCTGGCTCTCCACATCCAACTCTTGTCTCTCGACTCTTCGGCCGACGGGTCCAGCGAAGACCATGTACAGCACGCGCAGCACAAGTAGCGACATCACGGTCGAGCTGATGACGCCGCCAATGACGACCGTTGCCAACGGTCGTTGAACTTCCGCGCCCATGCCGGTGTTGAGTGCCATGGGGACAAAGCCGAGGGCCGCGACCAGAGTCGTCATCAGCACGGGGCGCAAGCGCGTCATGGCCGCCGTCTCGACCGCTTCCTCCAGTCCCATACCGTGTCGGCGCAGACGTCGAATGGTGGATACGAGTAGCATGTCGTCGAGCACAGCGACCCCGGACAAGGCGATAAAACCGATCGCAGCCGAGATCGAAAACGGCATGTCGCGAATCCACAGAGCAATGATCCCGCCTGTCCACGCAAAGGGTACGCCGGTGAAAACGCGAATCGCGTCGATGATGTTGCGGTAGGTCAGAAACAGCAGCCCGAAAATCAACACGATGGCCAACGGCACGACGACCATCAGCCGCCGCTGGGCGCTGAGCAAGTTTTCAAACTGACCGCCCCATTCGATGTGGTAGCGGCCAGGCGGTAGTTTTACCTCCTCGTCGATCCGCCGTTGTGCTTCTGCCACGAAGCTGCCCATGTCCCGGCCGCGAATGTTTGTCGAAACGGTAATCCGCCGATAGCCCCATTCGCGAGTGATCGTTGAGGGGCCTTCGACCACGTTGATGTCGGCCAGCCGCTGGAGCGGAATTCGCTCACCCGAAGCCGTGCTGATTTGAATCGCTCCGATGGCGGCCGGATCGCTACGATACTGTTCCGGCAATCGGACCACCAGCGGAAAGCGAAGTTGGCCCTCGTAAACTTCTCCGAGCTTGAAGCTGCCGAGTGACTCGACCAGATCGAGCACTTGTTTGGCCGAGACGCCGTAGCGGGCGATCTCGTCTTGCCGGACTTTGATTTGCAACACGGGCTGGCCCGTGATCTGTTCGACGGCCACATCGGCGTTGCCGTCGATCGAGCGCAGCACCTGTTCGATGTCTTCCGCCGTCTCGACCAACGTATCGAAGTCGTCGCCGAAGAGTTTCACGGCGACGTCCGAACGGATGCCGCTGATCATCTCGTTCACTCGCATTTCGATCGGCTGGGTCATGGCAATGCGTTGGCCGGGCATCTCGCGCAGTGACTGCTGGATCAGCGAGGTCAGTTCGTCCTGTGTTTTGGCACGCGTCCATTGATCGCGGGGTTTGAGCGTAATAAACACATCCGTCAGCTCGATGCCCATCGGGTCGGTGGCGACTTCGGCACTGCCGATGCGGCTCCAGACGTGTTCGACTTCGTGCGGGAATTCCTTCAGGATCGCCTGTTCCATGTGCGTGTTGTAGCGGATCGATTCGTCGAGATCGGTGCCCGCCAAACGGACCACGTTGATGGCGACGGCACCTTCCGACAGCTTCGGGACAAACTCGCTGCCCAAGTTCGGCGCGATCAAGCCAAACGCGACCACCAGTACGCAAAGCGCAAACCCAATGACGACAAACTTCTGGTGCATGGTGAAATGAAGCACCGGCCGATAAGCCCGCTTGATCCAGCGAATCAGAAACGGCTCACGTTCCTCAATCTGTTTGGGCAGCATCAAGCTGGCCAGCACCGGCATGAGCGTCAGCGAGAGGATCATCGAACCGGCGAGAGCGAAAATCACGGTCAGCGCCATCGGCCGGAACAGTTTGCCTTCGACACCTTCGAGCGTGAGGATCGGCAGGTAGACGATCATGATGATCATTTCGCCGAACATCGTCGGTTTGCGGACTTCGATGGCCGCCTCGCGAATTGTCGAGAGTCGAGAGTCGAGGGTCGAGGGTCGAGAGCCAAGCGAGAGCCGAGAGTCCAGAGTCGAGAGTCCAGAGCCAGAACCGGACGCGTAATTCTGGCTCTCCACTCTCGACTCTGGACTCTGGACTCTGGACTCTGGACTTTCCGCTAATCTCCGGACGCAATTTTCGATCATCACCACCGAGCTATCCACGACCAGCCCGAAATCGATCGAACCGAGACTCAATAGGCTGGCGGCGACGCCGAACTGCAACATTCCGGAGAATGCGCAGAGCATGGAAAGCGGAATTGCCAACGCGACAATCAGGCCGGCTCGCAGATTCCCCAGGAACATGAACAGCACCGCGACGACCAGCAGCCCGCCCTCGAACAGATTCTGCTCGACCGTGCCGATGACATGATCGACCAGTTCCGTACGATCGTAAACGGTCTCGACTTCAACTCCCGGCGGCAACGACGATTTGACTTCGTCCATCTTCGCCTTGAGCAGATTCGTCACTTCGTGGCTGTTTTCGCCCATGAGCATGAAACCGAGACCGTAGACAACTTCGCCTTTGCCGTCCGCCGTAACAGCACCCCTGCGAATCTCGTTGCCGATCTGGACGTCCGCCACATCGCGGACTCTGATCGGAACGCCATCCTTCGCTTTGATGACGATGTTTCCGATCTGCTGCGTGTTAACCGTCCGGCCAATTCCGTGGACGAGCAGCATTTCCGCGTTGCGGGTGATGTTGCCGCCGCCGACGTTGCGATTGTTTTCTTTGACGGCTGTGACGACCTCATCGAATGTCAATCCATGTTTGATGACTCGATTGGGGTCGATGCGAACTTGATATTGCTTTTCGTAGCCGCCCCAACTGTTCACTTCCGCGGAACCGGCAACGGTCCGCATCTGAGGGCGAATGATCCAATCGTGGATGGTCCGCAGTTCGGTCAGCTTCTCGACGCGCCGTGCCTTGGGAAGCGACGTGATATCGACGCCTTCGGCCCGCACGACGTAGTGAAAGACTTCGCCCAGCCCGGTCGAAACGGGGCCCATCTTCGGCCGCTCGATGCCTTCCGGCAGTTCGACGGTCGCCAGCCGCTCACCGATCAGTTGCCGCGCGAAATAGATGTCGGTGCCGTCCTCGAAGGTGACGACGACTTGCGACATCCCAAACTTCGAGATCGACCGCAGTTTCTCCAAATCGGGCAACCCACTGATAACCTGCTCGATCGGAAACGTGATCTGCTGTTCAACTTCCTCGGGCGACAGCGCGGGTGCGGTCGTGTTGACCTGCACCATCACCGGCGTCGTGTCAGGGAAGGCGTCGATGTCGATGTATTGCAGCGACCAGGCACCTGCCGCAATCACCACGCCGACCGCCACGAGCACGACAGCTCGGTTCCGCAGCGAGACGTCGATGATCCAGTTCAGCATGGGATAGTCCAGAGTGGAGGGGCGAGAGTCAAGAGCCAGAGGGAGGTCCAGAGTCCAGAGTCGAGGGGCGAGAGCCGGAAGACGACGATCGGAGCAGCGAATTTCTGAGACCGCTGAGCATGCGCGCTAGTTCTTCGGCGCGTTGATAGAGGGCATCGCGAGTTTCCTGTTCGAGCAGCGACTGGTGAAGCGCGACCTGCGACTGCGATACGACTTCCATTAACGAGCCGTAGGCGATTTCGAGAAAGTGAGCGAAGTCCTTGTCTGAACCACGCCCACTTCCTTCCGCGATATTCGACGAGATCGAGACGGCCGCCCGCCGCATCTGACTCGTCAATCCAAACCGCTCATCACGTGGAAACGCTTTCGTAACTACATACACACGATCCGCGAACGCCACGCTCTTCTCCCAGACATCCAACTTCTCAAATCGAAACATGCTCGCTCCTCTCCGGCTCTTGACACTTGTCTCTCGACTCTCGACCCTTCGCCTTCTTCTGGCTCTCGCCTCTGGACTCTTGACTCTCCACAGCCGACCGGCTGCTAGTGCTCGCACAGTCACCCGGCGCCGAGATTGCCTTTGAGCAACTCGGCCCGCAGGACACCACTTCCCTTAGTCACGACTATCTCGTCAGGCAGCAGTCCCGCGATCACTTCCGTGTAGTCTCCATTCGTCACGCCAGGCCGGACCATGCGAGTGTGGAATACCTTGTACGAGTCCTTGGCCAAGAAGTTCCTGTCACGGACAAACGCCACAAAGCAGCAGCCCTCCCAGTGAATCGCGTCGTTGGGCGCGACGATCGCTTGGTCTTCGTCGCGGAGCACGATCTGGCCGGCACCGAAGCTTTCGTCGCGCAAATCACCATCGTCATTGGGAAGTTCCGCGCGCACCTTGACGGTGCGGGTTTCGGAATCAATGTGTGAGCTGATCCACGTGATCTGGCCAGTGTGTTCACGAGTTCCACCGTCTGGGCGAAACGCGACCTGTTGTCCGGCCTTGACGTACTGGGCGTCTTCCAAAGCCACGTTCAGCATCAGCCACATGCGGCGATTGTCCACGATGGTGAACAAGGTCTTCATCGTGTCGACGGCTTCGCCCGCGACGACATCGCGAGTGGTAACAACGCCGTCACGCGGCGCGAGAATGGGAATGAGATTCGCCGTCGTTGGTTGTCTGTCGAGCCGTAGCAATTCGGCGGATGGCAATCCAAGTGAGTGAAGTTGCGTCGCGATTTCGTTTCCGCTTTTGCCTCGCAGTTCGTCCAGGGTGATCGGCAAGCCGAGGTTCGCCAGGGTCTGCACCGCTTTGCGAACCGCCGCTTCGGCTTCCGCGCGTGCCGCTTCGGCTTCCTGCAATCGCCGCCCCGCCACGACATCGCCCAAGCCCGCCAACCGCTCAACGGTTTGGTCTTGCAGATTGAGCTGGGCGGCAGCCTGTAGCAGTTCCGCTTTGGCCTGCCCGACAACCGCGGCATCGACTAAGGCCAATAGATCACCTTCGCGAACCGGATCGCCGACATTTCTTTCGACTCGCCACACCGTGCCCGCGGCTCGGGACGCCAGGCGAGTGACCAGCGTTGGGTCGTAACGAATCTCGCCAGTCGTCGCAACCGTCTCGATGATCCGTCCGCGATCCACCAGGGCGATGTCGATGCCGGCCTTGTCGGCAGCTTCGCCAGAAGTGAATTGGATGCGGCGTAGGTGGAGCTTGCACGATGGATCGTTCTTCGGCCTCTCCCTGGTCGCCAGTGCCCGCCGCGCCCGGTCGAGATCTTGCTGCGAAATGACCGGAGTTTCCTTGAATTGCCCAAGTTCGGGATGTTCGAGTACGCATTCGGCCACGCCGTGTTCTTGACACCAGCCGCGCAGCGTTCCCTTGGGCATTAGCTCAGCGTTGCAAGAGATGCAATCTGCTTCCGGAACGCCATGCTCCTCACACCACGCGACACCTTCGACCTCGTAGCGGGAAGTCAATGCGGAGAATTTTGGCACCGTCCAACCCGAGTGATGCCCCCAGTATCCGATTGCACTCAACAGGAGCAGCACGGCGATGGTGGGTGTGGCTCCGAGAATCCAACGCCCAGTTCCCTGCCAGGAATGGGGCTTCTGGCCCGATGCGGTCGCTTCTTCAATCGGTTGTCGGTGACTGTCTGCTGGGCTCATGGCAAAGACTCAACGGGGGAGCGGGCACAAAGAAACAAACATCTGCAACAGGAAACGCATACCGATCGGCAGCGATCTACGTAGCGGTTGCGGCCAGCGTGTCCGCGAAGAGATTACAGCAGGTAAGAATTCACCAGCGTGCAGATGTCGCGCCCGGATACGAGCGGCGGGAAGTGAGAGCCGCCACGCAGCGCTGGATTGCCGCTGCTTGTGCCGGCAAGCTGCCTTGCGACGGTACCGTTCATCACCACCGCGAAGAACCCGCGATTCACATCGAGATCAGGACACTTTGCTCCATCACTCAGTACGGCCCCGTTGCAGAAGCAGTCAGCTTCTTTGGAGCTGCCGCCATCGTGGTCACAGGGAAGCTGGCCGTCTGGCTTGCAATCGCAGTCAGCATCGTTTCCGCAAGCTGGGCTGTCAGAATCCGCGTACGCTTGATTCCAGCACATCCCGCAGCATTCCGCACATTGCAGCGGACATCCCAGCACGAGTGCTGTCATGACAAACGAAATGCAACGACGTGTGATCATCTCAAACATAAACTCCCAAGCGACTTTCAACAGTTCCATCGTAAGTCGACGCGGGACAGCGGTCAATGACAACCTAATCTGCCCCAGCTTCATTTCGTCCTCCGAAGCGCTGGAATCGCAAGCAGCGCGCCGTGATCTATCCGCGGGCCGCGAATCGCTGATTGGCTTCGTTCCAGTCGATGTGGTCGATGAACTTCTCGACATACTCGGCCTTGCGGTTTTGGTAGTCGATGTAGAAGGCATGTTCGTAGGTGTCGATCACGACCAGCGGAATCGCCATCCACAGGACGCCCATCGCGTGCTCGTCGCTGACGACATTGTACAGCTTGTCATTGACCGGATGCTTGACGAGCATCGCCCAGCCGGCGGCGTCTTTGGCGGATGCGATGAAGTCACCGGCCCACTTGTCGATCGAGCCGAATCGCTGCTCGATGGCGGAGCGGAGTTCGGCCGTTGGATCGGGCGCTTTGGCGGCCATGCCGTCGAAATACATTTCGTGCAAGACGACGCTGTTCCCTTTGCTATTGACGGCTCGCTTGAGCGCTCCATAGGCCGCCGGGTCAAGCGGTTGGCCGGCCTTCACCGACTCTTCAATCTTGGCATCGGCCGCGGCGTAGCCCTTGAGCGCGCCGCCGTAGTGAGCCGTGTGGTGCGGGGCGATCTGTTCGGCACTCAAGAATCCTGGAATCGACGTCAGACGCAACGGCTTGGGCACTCCAGTCACCAACCCACTCTTGGAAAACAGGCCATCCAGATCTTCACCCTCGGCCAGTCCGGACACAAGCAGCGATCCAGCGGCGGCACCCGATGAAGCGAACAGAAAGTTGCGGCGCGAAACATCGTTCATGACGGTTGTTCTTTCAAAGTGGTTGGTCTTCGGTTTCACGGCAAGAATGCAACACGTTTGGGAGCCGCTCCGACCTTGATCTTCGCGAGCAATTTCAGCTTCCCGAGGCCGGACACTTCCGCCACACCCAGCGAGCCGTCGCCAATGTTGCTGATCAGAACTTGCACGGGGCTGGTTCCTGGTATCCGTTCGATACAGCACGGCTTGGCAACGTCAGTCAATCGATCAATGTGCTCGCCGGTCGTGACATTGACGGAATCCACATAAGAACGGCCCTCGTTGGCCGCCAGCACAATGTCCTCGCCCACAAACTCGCAACCGTGGTATGTCACTTCCTGCGGCGCGGAATTGTCCTTGGGAGTTGGCGGCTGGAACAGTCGAGTCACTTGGCCGGTGGCGGTATCCATCTCGAAGAAGCCGTCGACCCAGAAACTACCAAAGTACAGTTTCGACTCATCGGGCGACAGCGTCAGGCTGCGTGGGTTGACATTCGTTTGATAGAACTTGACCAGCTTCCGCGCGGCGGGGTCGATGATCGCGATGCCCGTGATTTTCTTGCAAGTCACGTAGGCGTTCTTGTGGAGCGGCCCGTACTTGACGACGTGCGGAGCCGAGCAGCCTTCAATGCGAAACTCCTCTTTCATTGTCGCGAAGTTGATTCCCACTACCGTGTCGCTGTGGAAGTTCGCGTCCATGATGTACTTGCCATCGGTTGTCAGGACGATGTGGTCATGGTGCATTTCGCCGATCTTGACTTCGGCCAGCGGCGCGAACGTCTCGGTATCGAAGAATTTGACCTTGCCTTCCCCTTCGACACCGATGGCCACTCGTTTTCCGTCGGCGCTAACGGCGACACCGTAGGGGTTGGCGCCCACTTTGAGCCGCTTGATCTCCTTCATCGCTTTGAGATCGACCAGCGACACCGTTTCGTCGCCGGTGTTGACGACGAACAATCGGCTGGGAACATCTTCGGCATTGGTTTGCAAGGCGAGACCACAAAGCATCGCCGAGACGAACGCAATCGACATTTTGGTACTCATCGCTCTCTCCCTATTTGATGATGGTGCGATTGGTTACTTGTCAGCCGGTTGGACGTGGAAGTCGTCGAAGTTTGTCACGGCATCTGCCTTGGTCCACAGACCGACTTTACCCGCTGCCGTGATCGTGTCGTCACGCGCGTCAAGCTTGTCTCCGTTGATCGAGCAAACGATCTTGTCCTTTCGCATCGTGACTTTGATCGTGTGCCACGTCCCGGCCGGAGCCTTGGCGTCGGCGCTGGCCAGTTGCGTCCGCTTGCCGTCGATGACTTTGTAGATGCGAAAATTGTCTTCGAGCGGATTGTGGCGGCAGACGTAATAGTTGTTGGCGTCTTGATAGCGCCACACGGGTCCACCGCCCTGGTCGATCTTTCCCGCCACGGCTTTCAAGGACACGGTGATGTCCACGTCGCCGTAGTTTTCTTCGTCTAGAACACACAGGTTGAACAGCGGGTTCGGCCCAGCGTCCGAAACTTGCGCGAGCACATTCGGACCAGCCGGAGCCGATTCGTCGTGCTGAATTTTCCAGACGCTTCCCTCGCCTCTGCCGGTCTGCGCCCTGGACCAGCCTTGCGGCAGCTTGCCAACCGCGGCGTCCTCGAACGTCCACTTCTCATCAGCAACGGCTGCCGTCGCCATGAACAAGACACACGCGACCACAGCACAACAAGGAACAGGCTTCATGTCGACGACTCCTTTGGCAAAGGACCGAACCGTGAATCACTTCCGGTCAAACCAACGCTCCACTGTCTACGTAAATAGAGCAGCCGTCACGGCAATAGCAAGATGCACCAACAAATATGAACGGTTTGAATCTCGCACCAATTGTCAGAAACCGTTGACTGCACGATGATGCTGCGTTGGCAACACGATTGCCGCTCTTGGAATTGCACGTGCAGTAATGGGGTTTATGGAAGACGCCGAAGTACCACGAACTGACGAAGGCAGTGAAGCCGTCCCCAGCGCCATCGTCGGCATGGAGGCTCATTTTGTGATCGGAGGTAGCGGTTAGCGAGTGTTCTATCAGCGAGACGAATCTTCCCTTTCGGTCTGCGCGGGACGACTCGGCGATGCTGGCGGACTCGGTCCGAACCGGAACCAGAGCCCAATCGTGATCGAAGCCAACAGCACGCCGATGGCGAAAGTCGGCCAGAAAGATAACCCGGTACGGTTGGCTAACGCGAATGGGATGAAGAACGGCAGCCCTAGTGGGACGAGCACGAGCGTTTCTCGCGCGAGTTGCGCGATCGTCGTCATCTCGCCTTCCTTGGTCCACGTCATGATGAACGCCAAGATGCTGACGATCGGCAGCGTTAACAAGAGCGCTCCGAGCCGAGGTATTCGCCCCGACACCTCAGCGACGGCCACAATGACCGCCGCTGAGATGATGGCTTTGACAAGGGTCCAAATCATAGGTCGTAACTCTTAGTGAGCGTGAGTCCCGTGCGGTTCTTCTTTGAAATCGCCGGAGTAAGGCGTGTCGTCGATCAGGCCGGTGATGGTTCCGGCATACTCTTGGACCACGCCCAGACTTTCGTGATTGCCGACGAAGCGTGAGGCGGAACCTTCCGGATCGCCTTCCTGAGGCGCGGCCTTCAGTGCGACTTGCATCGGTGGGTCTTTGATAATGAGTTGAATCTCGGCGGACGTAATGGGCGAGGCCGTTTTCTCGTCGTCGCCGAGAATGTAGACCGTGCCTTCCTGCTTGTCGTGATCGACCGTGAATTCCACGTGGTACTTGCCGCCGCCCCAGTCGGCCAGAGTTCCATCGTGCGGCCCGGCACCGTGACCGGAATGCGCATGGTCGTCAGCATGGGCGGCCGGTTGCGATGGTGCCGCTGGCGTTGTCGGTGTCGCGGGCGGCTTCGATCCGCCGCAACCAACAACAAAGGTGAGCGTGCCGATCGCGGCCAGTGAGGTCAGTGTTCGTACAGTTTTCTTCATGGGTTCAAACTCCGTTCATCGAGAGATGCCAGTGCACGCCACGTGGCATGAGTTGATGGCTGGCAAGGATCAGGTTCAGGTCAGTAGGTTTTCCGAGTTACCTTCCAGTTCATGCGATCGCGCAACCGCCGCCGCGTCTTTGCCGCTGAACTTCAAAAACAGTCCGGGGTGAATTAAAAACTCGCAAAATGTCGAAGTAACGAGGCCGCCGAGGATCACGGTGGCGACGGGGTACAGGATCTCGCGACCCGGTTCTTGGCCGCCGAGGACTAGCGGCACGAGTCCAATACCGGCGGTCAACGCCGTCATCAGTACAGGTGCGAGTCGCTCCAGACTGCCGCGCATGATCATCTCCGGCGTGAACTCCTCGCCCTCTTCCTTCATCAAGTGGATGTAGTGGGTGACGAGCAGAATGCCGTTGCGGACGGCGATACCGCCGAGCGAGATGAAACCGACGAGGCTGGCCACCGTCAAGTCTTGTTGCGTGATCACGAGCGCTGCGACGCCGCCAATGAACGCCGTCGGCAGCGCGTTGAGGATTTGCAGCACGATCCGCACCGAAGGAAACAGAATCATCAGCACGACGAACATGCCGATGACGGACACTCCGGCGAGGATCACGATGAGTCTCGTCGCACGCTGCTGGCTTTCGAATTGGCCGCCGTATTCAACAAAGTAACCTGCGGGCAGGACAACTTGGCTTTGGACTCGCTGTTCGATTTCGGCGACAGCACTCGCCAAGTCGCGGTCCTGCGTGTTGCAGCGGATGACGATGCGCCGGCGAGCGTTCTCGCGATTCACGGCATTTGGCCCCGCGCCTTCGCCGATGTCAGCCAACTCGCGCAGTTCGATCTGCCCCCGGTTGTCCGGAAGGTCGATGCGTAGCCGTCCGAGGTTGGCGTAATCCGTGCGGTACGTGTCTTCCAACCGAATCAACAGGTCGAATCGGCGTTGACCTTCCAGCACCTGCGATACGACTTCGCCTTGTAAGGCCGTTTGCAGGATCTGTCCGACGTAGGCGCGAGTCACGCCATGAAAGGCCAGATCATCGGATCGGAGTCGAATGTGAAGTTCTTCCGTCTGTTTAATCGGTTCAACCACCGGCGGCGTGAGGCCCGGAATCGTTTGGATCGTGGCCCTCACACGCTCCGCCAGCTGCTGCAAGGTGTCAAGGTCATCGCCGTGGATCTTGATCGCGATCTGAGCGTAGACACCGGAGACCATGTGACTGATCAGATGCGCCAGTGGTTGCTCGACCTCGATATCGACGCCCGGCACTTCCTCGCGCAACTCGCTGAGCAACTCCGAGATCGTTTCTTCGCGATGCCGACCCGATTCGGGATTCATGCTCAGAATATATTCACCGGCATTCACGGGAGCCGCGTGCTCGTCCATCTCGGCCCGACCGGTGCGGCGAACGAAGTGCAGGATCTCGCCGTCGGGATTCTGGTCGGTCTTTTGCATCGTGCGAAACTTGGCATCGATGATCCCGGATGTCGCATTGGACGCTTCGAGCGACGAGCCGGGTGGCAGCGTGACGTTGACCAAGACACTGCCTTCGTCGAACTGCGGCAGGAAGTTGCGTCCCAGTTGTGCGAATTGCCAGGCGGCGATGCCGACTCCGATCCAAGTCGCCACCAGCAGCACGACCGGCCACGCCATGCTGATCCGAATTAGATAAGTGGCCATCCACTTCATGCCTCGCAGCAGCGGGCCATCGTGCTCCTGATGCGTCGCTTTGGATTGCGGCAGCAAGTAGTACGAAAGCACGGGAGTGACCGTGAGCGACACCAGCAGCGAGGCGAGAATGGACACGATGTACGCAACACCAAGCGGTGCAAACAAGCGGCCTTCCACGCCGGAAAGTGCAAACAGCGGCAGGAAGACCAGGATCACAACGGCCGTACCGAAGACGATGGCACTGCGAATCTCCATGCTGGCCTCGTAAACGACTTGGATTGCCGATTTTTGATTTTTGATTTGCGATTGTTCCGAGGCATCGTCGCCATGCAATCGGCAATCATCGATCGCCAATCGCCAATTCCTTAGTCGCCGAAAGATGTTTTCCACATCGACAATGGCGTCATCGACGAGTTCGCCCATCGCGACCGCCACGCCGCCCAGCGTCATGACGTTGATCGACAACTCGCTTCCAGTCAGATAACCGATCAAGCGAAAGACCAATGTCGTGATCACAAGCGACAACGGGATGGCTGTTAGCGTGATGAACGTGGTGCGAAAGTTGAGCAGAAACAAAAAGAGAATGATCAGGACGAGAAAGGCACCGATGACCAACGCTTCGCCGACGTTGAAGATGCCGCGATCGATGAAGTTCTTTAGTTGAAAGAGTTCCGTGTTGACGACGATGTCGGCTGGCAGCGACGCTTCCGCTTCTTCAAATGCCGCTGTGATCGAATCTGTCAACGCGCGAGTGTCGACATGGGGTTGCTTGACGATGGTGAAGACGACGCCGGGACGGCCGTTCACACTGCCGTCACCTCGCTTAAACTGCGGCCCTTCGACAACGCGTGCGACTTGTCCCAACAGAATCGTTCGCTTTTCATGGACCTTCACGGGAACTTTTCGCAGATCTTCGAGGACCACTCGTGAATCGGGACCCAATCGGCCTAAGATGCGGATGGGACGTTCGGTTTCTCCGGTGATCGCGAACCCGCCGCTCGTGTTGATGTTGCTCTCCTGAAGTGCGTGTTCGACATCTTGTAGGGAGACGCCATATTCGAGCAACGCTGTCGGATCAACCAGAATCTGGTACTGCTTACGATCGGCTCCCATCTGGAAGACTTCGGCCACGCCGGTAACCTTGAGAACCCTGGGCCGGATCACCCAGTCCGACACTGTTCGCAAGGCCATGAGGCGTTGTTGCTCCGCCAGGAACTCAACCTCGAACTCGGTGCCGTCGATTCTCAGCGTCGCCCGATGTCCACCATTTTCCGCTGAATCGAGCCAACGAAGATCCGTGTACCGCACTTCTTTCCACGTTTCATAATGACGACGATCGCCGGCCCGCCAGACGTGCATTTTCGATTCTAGATTGTTGATTTGCGATTGCCGGAGTTCGTCGTCTTCAATCGGCAATCGAACATCGTCAATCGACAATTCCACCAGGTAGTCCGTCTTGTCGATCGCCGTCAGTTCACCGCCGTTCGGCCCCTGCTGTCGATAGATGCCCGCAATCACGATTTGCCCCATGATCGAGGACGGCGGCGTCATTTGAGGACGGATCCCTGCGGGCAGTATCCCTTCTAACGAAGACAAGCGTTCCTGGACGGTTTGCCGGGCAGCGCGAATCTCTGTGGTCCAATCGAATTCAATGTAGATGACGTTCAGCCCAGCGGTCGTTTGACTGCGGACGTCCTTCACACCGTTGGCCCCCAGCAACGCGATCTCGATCGGCTGCGTGACGAGCGTCTCGACCTCCTCGGTGGCAAGGCCGGGGCTCTCCGTGATGATGATCACACGCGGCCGGTCCAGGTCGGGAAACACATCGATCGGCATCGTCGTCGCCAAGTAAGATCCGTAGATCAACATCGCCAGACTGATCACGACGACCAGCATGCGATAGCGAAGCGAGAACCGAATGATCGCGTTTAACATTTTTGATTTACGATTGTTGATTTGTGATTGAGGATTGGGCGGACTTGAATCAATGCGGAGCATGCGTGGTGCCGTCGGCATGCACATGGACATCCGCACGCATGCCGCTGGCGGCCTGTGCTTTGAGCACGCGGTTGAGCGACGCGCCGGAGCCTTGTGCAAGATAGCTCCCTGGACCAACGCTTCCGTCGTTGGCCAGCACGACGTTCAATCGATCCTCATGCAGTACGTGAACCGGCAAGCGATTGAAGAGATCGCCGTTCTGGCTGAAGACATAGGCTTCCGGACCTTCGCGAACGAGCGCGGCCGTCGGCAATACGATCACGTTCTCGAATTGCTCAACCGGAATATGCAAGCGCACTCGCTGTCCCGGCCTCAGACGCCAGACGATAAATGTTTGCCCGTCTTTCTCGTAAGCGCGCGATTGATTGGTTAGCGAAATGAAGAAATCGAAGGTACGGCTGGCCGAATCGATCGTGTTGGCGAGGTGCCGGATCTGAAATGTTTGCTCCAGCGGTGGCCAATGCCGGCTGTCATCTTCGGCGAACTCGACATCGATCGGCCAGCCGTTTTGCGCTGCCTGTTCGAGCATCGGGGCTTCCTGCTTGAAAGCATGACCTTCGATGTAGAGCAACCGATGATTCGACAACACCGAGAGTAACTGTCCGGCTTGCACCTGCTGGCCGAGTTCGGCCTTCAGTTCCTGAACTTCATAGACAAGCCCTTCGCCGCTCGGATCGTCCGCGTTCGCGACCAGTTTGGATTCGCCTTCCGCGCGGAGACCGCCGACCGGCGGCGGGGCGACCACGTCGATCGTCGAGACAAACTTTCCCTCCGTGATCTGCTCGATCTGGGTTGGAGCAAGTCCGCGAGTTAATAGATCCTGCCGGTACGCTTGAATGAGCCCGTCCTGCCGAAGAATCCGCTGGTCGAGTTCAATGATGCGGCTGCCGGCGATGGTCCCGCTGCTGGCAAGCTTCTCGAGCCGTGCGCGTTCTTCCTTGATCAGTTGCGTCTCGCGAGTGGCCTTGAACAACTCGGACTGCGTGTTCTGCAAGTATTCACTGAACAGCCGCAGCGTGAACAGGATCTCGCCGGGCCGGACGGTGTCGCCCGCAAACGCATGCACCTGCGTCACGACGCCAACCGCCGGCGAGGTGACGCCGCGATCGGACAGGCCCGGCCGGTCGACGACCACGCCCGGCACTTGCACGGTTCGCCAGTAACTTTGAATCGCCACGGGCTGCGAGACCAACTCCAGGTTCTTGCGGGCCTGGGGGCTGAGTTTAAGCACCTTGGCGTCCTCGATGGCCGCTTGATGCTCGGCGGACTTGGCAGTCGCGTCCTTCGAACTTAGCCAGGGCCACCAACGATCGCGTGTCACCAGCGCGGCAATACTTATTCCAACGAAGGCAACGACAATCGCAACGCCACCGGATAATCGGAGTGTTCGCTTACGATCCATAATTCGACCTCGGCAATTGGCACGGATCAGAGGTAATGCGACGCAGCAGTTCAGCCGCAAGCACATCGGAAGGCAATCGCGGCAGATGCAGCGCGAAAGATCATCGACCCCAGACACGGTCGATGGCGGCAACGCGATTAAATGCGCAGAGAGAGCGTGCGCAGATAGATAGGACATGCCCCGTCAAAGATCGACGCTGGCGGACCGCGGAGCGGTCCCAAACGCAACAACCCGTCGCTCCGATTCGCGACGCGAAGAATGGCCGACGGGGCGACGTTCTCTGCCAAGACCCTTACTGAGTTTCCATCGCGAGCGAAGGTCTCGGTTTCCGCGCGGTACACCGCGCTGGCGTCATGGTCGCCGGCCGGCAAAAGAGATCGCACGAGCGTAGCATCGTGCGCGTCGAAGGGCGGAACACGAGGGGCGTGATCACCTTGTGAATGATCCGAGCCCTGAGCCGAATGATGCTGCGAGTGGTGGTGAGTATGACCGCCCACGTGAAAATGAGATCGTGAGTCGTGACCTTCCGGCTCGGCAAAGTCGGCTCCGCGATGCGAGTGCGCAGGGCGCAGGCCCTGGCTGGCGAGCATCAAAGCGACGAGCAGAAGGCAGAGGAGTCGGCGGAACATTGTGTAAGTCTTGTGGCACCCTGGGTGAATCGAATCGAACCCGCCGTCTGAACAGGCAATCATAGCCGCAGTCTTGGCTTAAGCAAGACAGAGACTTCTCCGTACGGGGCGTTTTACCCCCGGACGCGTCCGGAAAAAACATTTCGCAAGGCAATTACGTTGACTTTGGAAGTTGCGAGGAAGCTTGCTGAGGCACTGCGCCGCGATGTGCGTCAGATCGCTCACGGGTCTCATGGGTTTGACGCATGGGTTTCTCCGGAGTATTCCACCAATTTGATTTCGGCCTGTGAGTTCTCCGTTACTCGCCGCGCCGAAGTCATTCCAAATTTCCAAAACAACGCAGGACGCACCAAGAATTCCAGCAGCGTGCTGCTGAGCAAGCCGCCAATAATGACCGTGGCGACTGGGTACAAGATTTCCTTGCCGGGCTCGCCCGAAGCAAGTGCCAGCGGCACTAATCCGATACCTGAGGTGAGCGCAGTCATCAACACTGGTGCGAGCCGATCCTTACCAGCGCGAACGATCATCTCGCGCGACCACGTTTCGCCTTCGTGCTGGACCAAGTGCAAGTAGTGATTGATCAACAAGATCCCATTGCGCGAGGCAATGCCGCAGAGCGAAATGAAACCAACCATGCTGGCGATCGTCAGAGTCTGTTGCGTCAGATACAGTGCCGCGACCGAACCGATGAATGCCATCGGTAGGGCAATCATGACCTGTAGTGACAAGTTGGCCGAGCCAAACATCTTGAACAGCACCAGGAACATCCCGATAAGCGAAACAACGAACAAGATGCCGATCATTCGCGACGCCGACTGCTGACTCTCGAACTGACCGCTGTACTCCAGGAAGTAGCCCCTCGGCAACGCGGCCTCGATCGGAGCAATGCGACGCTTGATGTCTTCCACGACGTCGACCAAGCCGCGATCTCGGACGTTGCACTGGATGATGATTCGCCGCCGCACCTGTTCGCGATTGATCGTATTTGGCCCGCTGGACGGGTAGATGTTTGCCACATCTTCCAGCTTCACAGAACCGCCTTCGGGCAAGTCGATCACCAGTCGCCGCAGCGCCTCGATATCTTCCCGATACGACTCGTCCATCTTGACCAGCAGATCAAATGTCCGCTGACCGTCGAGTACTTCGGAGACGACTTCGCCTTGCATGGCAGTCTCGACGAACTCGTTGACATCCAGCCGTCGCAGTCCGAACGTCTCCAAGCGGCTACCATCTACTTCGATGCGCAGTTGCGGAATATTGACTTGTTGCTCGACTTGCAAGTCACGCACGCCTTCGACGCCAGCAATCGCAGCCTTCATCTTCTCAGCTTGCCGCCGCAGCACGTCCAGGTCGTCACCATACAGCTTGACCGCGACTTGAGCCTTCACACCGGAGAGCATGTGCGAAATGAGATGCGCGAGTGGTTGTTCAACGGCCGTTACGATGCCTGGGATGTCGGCCAAAGCTTCACTGATTTCCTCGATGACTTCCTCGCGCGATCGCGGCGTGTCCGGGTCGATCGTGGCGATCATCTCGGTGACGTTGACTCCTTCGGCGTGTTCGTCGAGTTCCGCCCGGCCAGTCTTGCGGACGAATGCGACAATGTCGTCAATTTGTTGAAGTCGCTGCTCGACCTTCGCGGAGACCTCATTTGATTTCGCCAAGGAAGTGCCGGGTGGCAACAGCACATTGATCTGCACGGCTCCTTCGTTGAACGGCGGCAAAAAGTCCTTCTCCAGCCGTAACATCCCCCAGGCCGCGACGGCCACCGCGATCGACGCGATAAGTAGTATTGGCCACGCCAGGCGCAGGCTCAGTCGCATCACGCGATCCGCCAATGCCTTCAACCAACGGAGCAGAAAGCCGTCGGAGTGTCCAGAGTTGAGGGTCGAGAGTCCAGAGCCAGAAGAATCAAAAGCAGACTTTCCTTCTGGCTCTCGACTCTCGACGCTCGACTCTCGACTCAGCAGCCAGTAGCTCAGCACGGGCGTGATAGTTAGTGACACGAGCAGCGAAGACACAATGGAGACGATGTACGCGATGCCCAGCGGCGCGAACAGTCGGCCTTCCATGCCGCTCAGTGCAAACAGCGGGATGAAGACCAGCACAACAATCATCGTGCCATAGACGATCGAGTTGCGGATCTCGCAGCTCGCTTGAAAGACGACGAGCAGCGAGTGCTTTGGTTGTGGACTGTGCCGATTCTCGCGGAGCCGACGGAAAATGTTTTCCACATCGACGATTGCATCGTCAACCAATTCGCCAATCGCGACGGCCAGCCCGCCCAGCGTCATCGTGTTGATGGACAAATCGAACGCCTTGAATACGAGCGCGGTAATGACGATCGAGAGTGGGATGGCCGTCAAGGTGATGAAGGTTGTCCGGAAGTTCATCAAAAACAGAAACAGAATGATGACCACCAGAATACTGCCGTCGCGAAGGGCTTCGATGACGTTCTTAATGGACAGGTCAATGAAGGTCTTTTGTTGGTACAACTCCGGCAGTATGTGAACATCCTTGGGGAGCGACGTTTGCAGTTCACGCAGCGCCTTCTGGACGGCCTCGGTGACTCGCCTAGTGTCCGCGTTTGGTTGCTTGTTGATCGTCAGGACAACCGTCTGTCCACCCACCAACTCACCGGCGTCATTGCGGGTGAAAGCTGAGCTGTCGCCGCGTTTTGTCTGCGGTCCCTCGACAATGTTGGCAACCTGCGAGAGTCGCACGGACTGGCCGCCGCGGTGTTTGACTACGATGTGACTGATCTCGTCGATAGTCTTGACTCGCCCCAGCGAGCGAACGAGCAATTCGTTCGGACCTTGTTCATCCAAATAACCACCAGCCGTATTTTGGTTGCTTTCACGAAGCGCAGTTTTGACTTCGCTAAGCGTGACGCCATAGCGTAACATTTCGTTGGGATCGACGAGCACCTGAAATTGCTTACGCTCGCCGCCCATCGTGACGACTTGTGACACACCCGAGATGGTTAGCAATCGTTGCCGCACGACCCAATCGGCCAACGTCCGCAGTTCCATCGCCGAAGTTGGCGAGTCGAGGGTCGAGAGTCTAGAGTCGAGAGCCAGAGAAGAATCTTGCTGGCTCTGGTCTCTCGACTCTGGACTCTCCGCTTCGACGTACATTCCCACGATCAAGATTTGCCCCATGATCGACGAGATGGGTGCCAGTTGAGGTTGGACACCCTTCGGCAACCGATCGGCAATCAACGCCATTCGCTCGTTCACGATTTGACGGTCGTTGTAGATGTTGGTATTCCAATCGAACTCGACATAAATCACCGACAGGCCGACGCCCGACGAACTTCGGACCGCCTGCACTCCGGTCGCGCCATTCAAAGACGTTTCCAGCGGAAAGGTGATCAGCGTCTCGACTTCCTCCGGAGCGAGCCCCGGAGCTTCGGTCATGATGACGACTCGCGGCCGGTTCAGATTCGGAAAGACGTCGATCGGCAATTGGTAAGCTTGCCAACCGCCGTAAGCGAGCATAAACACTGCCAACGCGATGACGAGCAGGCGGTTGTGGAGTGAAAATCGAATGATGGCGTTGAGCATGGGAGAGTCCAGAGTCGAGGGGCGAGGGTCAAGAGCCAGAGGGAGACGACGGTCGAAGCAATGAGTTTCTTAGGCCGCTGAGCATGCGGGCCAACTCTTCAGCGTGCCGGTACAGTTCGTCGTGAGCTTCCGTTGGCAGGAACGATCGACGCACTGCGATCTGCGTCTGAGAAACGACTTCCATTAGCGAGCCGTAGGCGATCTCCACGAAGTGGGCAAAGTCTTTGTCGGAGGACCGGCCGCTTCCTTCAGCAATGTTGGAGGAAACGGAAACGGACGCTCGTCGCATTTGGCTCGTGAGTCCGAATCGCTCGTCACCGGGAAATGTTTGCGTTAACTCGTACACGCGATCTGCAAACGTAATAGCACGCTGCCACACCTCTAACTTTTCAAAGCGAAACATCTGCTTCCTTCTTTCTGGCTCTCGACTCTCGACCCTGGACTTTCAGCTCTCTTAGTGGTTATGCCCGGCGTGTGGATCGACTCCGCCTCCGGCCCTGTTCTTTAACGCCAGATGCATTTGATACGCACCCTTGGCCGCGACGACATCGCCCGGTTTGATCGCGCCATCGTTGGCAATCACGGCGGCGGTTTGGTCCCGGTATTCGACGTGGACTGAGACACGATCGAAATGATCTCCATTCCGCTCATAGACGAATGCCTCGGCCCCTTCCTCGACGATCGCGCTAACAGGCAACACGATCCGATCCGGCCAAAGTTCAACCGGGACCCGTAATTCCATCCGCTGGCCAGGATTGAATCGCCAGGCAATAAATCGCCGACCATTCTCCGCCGTTTGATCGAGCGCGACTTTGTTCGGGAGAGTCAAATAGAAACGAAATGCACGCGTTTCTGCGTCCACGTGATCGGCCAAGTAAAGAAGTTTCAACCCCTGGATCACGTCCGCCTGACGCCGACCCACGACGACAGATGCTGTCACGCTGCGTGATTCGCGCGCGGCTTCGCGCAGTCGCATCGCGTCGTCCTCAAAGGCTCGACCTTCGATGTACAGCTCACAGTGGTCCGCCACGATGCACAAGAGTTGTCCCGCACTCACCTGCTCGCCAAGCTTCACGGGTAATTGCTGCACATGGAATAAGTGTTCCTCGTCGCAGGCCTCTTCATCGTGGCTGTGGACTGGTGCGAAGACCGTTAGCGATTGCAAGAGTCGCCGACTCTTTTTAATGCCGTCAATCTGCTCCTCTTTGAGACCATGCAAGAGCAGGGCCTGCTGTTCTGCACGCAGCGACGCTTGGAGTTTCTGTTGTTCGTACTCCTGTTCGATGATGCGTTTCCCAGCGATCACGCCCTCACCCGCTGCCTTGAGTCGGTCAATCTCGCGCTGCACCACGTCGGAACTTTCGAGCGTCTGCAGGAAGCTACGCTGAGCGTTGACGACTTCCTCGTGGGTCAGCCGAATATCGAACATCGGGCTGCCTGGCTCGATGGCCGCACCCTCGACTGGATAGATGCGAGTGACAACGCCTGTCATCGGTGCGGTGCTGTAGATCTGCGAATGACCGGGCCGCTCGACGACCATCGCCGGCAGCGTGATGCTGCGCTCGAACGTGCTGAGCGTGACCGTTGCGGGTTCAAAATCGATATTTTTGAGGCCGGTCACCGAAAACTCGATCGCCGATTCCTCGACGTGTCCCGGATGAGAGTGGTCATGTTCGTCGTGGTCGTGGCCTTTGTGATCGTCCACGACGGGTGTGGAATCTTTCTCGAAGTAGCCGCGGACTTGTGGAAGCCACAACTTGTATGTAACGCCGGCGGCCAAAACGATCGTGATGACCAGCAAGGCCGAGACGACTGCAGGCCAGCGCTGTTTCAGTGCGTGCGTCAAATTCTTCATGGGTATCTCAAATAGCGGAGAGGCGAGAGTGGAGAGCGGAGAGCCAGACAGCAGAAGATAGAGGGGGAATAGCGATCACCAGAACTCACGAAACCACTCTGGCTCTCAGCTCTCCGCCCTCAGCTCTTCGCTTTAGACAAGCAGTACGTGCAGCGCAAGATGCGTGCGCAAAGAGGTGCCAGCGACAGAGAGCGGCTGGTCGAGACTGCGATCAAGGTGGGAGCGAAACGAGACGACGTTGCCCTCGGTAGCAACCATTTCCAGCGGGCAGAGATTGGCGACAAACTCACCGACTTCGTCTGGCGCAGGCTGACTCTGGACAAAGGTGCAATGATCACCGGCGCATTGATGCCGCTGCCCGTGGCCGCCACCTTCGGGGACGTGCCCAGCTCCGTCCACCGAGCCTTCCGTCATATCGTCGTGGCGATGCGTGCCGCACGGGCATGCTTCGGCGGTCGCTGTCGGTTCGGAGCAGCAGTTCGCTTCACACGCATGTGCATGATGCATACAGCAGCCAAATGCCATATGCATGACTAGCAGGAACGTCGTGAACTGTGGCAAGAGAAACTGCACGTAGGACTCCAAACGAGAAACACGCGAACACGTAATGATTGGCGTTTCACGGGTTCCGGTCAACGCCGGAAACTTCGTGAGTCGGATTGGAATCGGGAAGTTCATCATAAAGTCTAGCTCACTACGCGGCCTGCTTGGCTCGTCTTCCTGACCTCAGAGGGATTTCGAATTCGCGAGCAATCTTGCTTAAAGTCTGCTGGCAAACGGAGATTCTCGACTTCCGCCGGGCTCCGCGAATGCCGTGTTCTCGGATCAGTTCCGCCAAGTACTGGCGGTCCTGTTGGGTAAATGTTGGTGGGCGGCCTTGCATAATTGATTGCCTCCATTCGTTTCAATTCACGGTGCCGAGGCACTGCCATTCTCCAAACTGTCCTTCAGTAACAGCCCCTCGATCTCGACCACTGCCGCCCATAGTTCCCCCAAAGCTTCGACGTATGCCAAGTTGTTTTGGAAGTAGGTGCGTTGAGCGGTCAGGAGATCGAGGTAGCCGATCTCGCCCGCCTGGTATCCCTGGCGTACGAATTCGAGCGTTGCCTGTGAGTTAGCGAGGATGCCTTCCGGCTTCGAGTAGGCCTGCATCTGGTTTCTCGCCGATGCGTAGCGCTGATAGACGCCAGCCAACCGTCGCTTGAGGCTTAGTTCCAATTGTCCCACCGCCCGTTCGGCGGCGACCAACTCGGACTGGGCTTGCCGAATTCCTCCCTGGTTTCGGTTCAGCCAGGGAATTGGCATCGACACCTGAAGATTGCCGTTGCTGCTGCCCGTGCCGTTGTCACTTTGCAGAATGGCTTGCACGTCCACGTTAGGAATCGGTTCGGCATAGGCTCGATCGCGCCTGCTCGATCTCCTGGTCTACGATGGCACGGTTCAGCCGCAATTTGTGGCCTCGCACAAATTTCTGTTGGATGTACACACCCTGCTGTTCCGCTTGCCCGTGGCTGCCGATCTGCTGGCCGGAGTAGCCAAGTGTCGTGTTTGGCGGCAAGCCAACTTGAACCCACTTACCACGAGTTGCGTCAACAAGTGCCTGGGCTTTGGCCAATGCCGGATTGAAGGAGATCGCCATTTCTTCGAGTTCCGCCAGCGTCAATTCCGAAGTTGCTGGCGATGGGATATCGAGCGGTTCGGGTACGATCACCGGTTGCGCTGGCTGAATGTGGGCAACCGGTTGCACTCGCATGGCTGGTACACCGAGCGGAGCTTGCGGACTTTCAAACGAGTTGGGAGCCTGACCGGAGTTCGCGTGGTTCGGTCCAACCATTTCGCGACTCGCATCGATTGAGTGTTGCCGTCCTGCCGTCTGGCAGCCAGCGCACAGGCACAGCGCGGCTACGACTATGATTCTTGTGGCTGCCATAGGTACTCTGTCCGTGGAATTCTCGAAATGATGAACTGATTGCTGAACTGTGTCCGAGTCGGTTCCGATCGTTGACGGGAGTCGAGCGATGCGGAAACACATGGATCATCGATCGCGAGTGTAAAGCCCCGCCTTCAAGTCGAAGGCATCGCTCGCGGAGCAATCATGCCAAGAAGCGGCAGAGAACGGCGCAGACCTGCTGCGGTGATTTGGGGATGGGCGGAGCGGCGGCTAACGCGGGCCGTGAATCATTCGTATCAATAACGGGACTCCAGGAGACAACCGGCTCGTCTCCAGTTGCCAAAGGCATCAGCTCACATATCTGCAAAAGAGCCTGCGCTGGTCGCCGACACCAGCAACCAGTCGGACAATTGCATGGGGCGACCGGTACCCCGACTTCATCCAAGTCCATGCCGCGAGACGCGTCTCGGCGAGACTCCGACTGTGAGACCCTCTTGGCGCAGCAAACTTGTGAATCCGATTCGCTTGCTGCGTGACAGACACCGAGATGGCACACGATTGGCGACCCCTGCAATACCTGCAGCGATGCGAGCACGGCCGTCAGCCAAACCAGGCATTTCGGTGCTCGTCTGACGGTCGGCATCGGATCGTTCTCGAATGAATATGCACAATATCCGCTCTTCCTGTATCGGCTGTAGGGATATTGTCGCTTCAGTGATTTTGCCCGCTTGCTGGCTGGCAACGCCCACCTCACCACGCGAACCCTTCTTTGATTTGATTCGACGATCTTGTCCACGTCAGCGCAGGGTTAAGATAAACATTAATCGTCAAGCAGCATCGCCCGCAAAGTCGATACAACCGGAAAGGTTTGCCAATTCTTCCGGGTCACATTATGCGCGCATGGCTCCTATTTATGTTGCTAGCGGCTGGTGCCTCGGGTTGCAGAACCTGCTGCCCGCCCGTTGAGCCGTGCATCGAAGCGCGCATTGCTCATGTGGCTGACGTTCACGCAATTCCAGAGCGATTGCCGCCGACGTCACTGTCTCCCGAACTTTCCAACCAGCCGCATTTGCCTGATCTCTGGAGTCTGGCCATCGAAACAAACCCGGCACTCCGCGAGGCAGCGGCCGGACTCGAAGCGGCGCGGGGCCGATTGTTGCAATCGAGCCTCTACCTCAACCCCGACTTCACGTACTCGGAAACCGGGCTGGGAGACAGCCGCCATGCAGCGGGGATTTTGAATCTACAGATTCGTCAAGAGATCATCACGGCTGGCAAACGTCGGCTCGACATTGCCTCCGCTTCGAGGGGCACGGACGTGGCGTATCTGGCGTTGGTGAACCGCAAGTTCGACGTGCTCGGCCGCATTCGTCGGGCTTACTTCGACTACGTGGCGCTGGGCCACATTCTCGACGTGAATGACGAAGTGGTCGCGTCGCTGGCCCGCGACACGGAAACAACGCGAAAGTTAGTCGAGGACGTGAAGAGCCGGCCGCCCGTTGACCTCGTGCGAATGAGAGCCCTCTTGGAGGACGCCGAAGCAGCGCGGGTGCTCACGGAGGCCGCGTTTGCGGCCAGTTGGAAACAACTGGCGGCCGAGGTGGGTGTGCCGGAGCTTGCCGCGCCGCCGGAGCGGCCACCATTCTTCGAGGCGCTGCCGGACCTGGACGAAGTTCTCGTGGCCGAGCGGGTGCAATCTGCGAACACTGAGTTGAAACAATTGGCGATGCAGATCGAGCAGGCGCGGGCGCAGCTTGCGCGGGCCGAGGTTGCTGCTGTGCCAAACGTAACCATTGGGGCCGGCTACCGAAACAATTTCACCGCCGGTCAGCCCGGAGCGATTGTGAGTGCCCAGGTGCCGCTCCCGTTCTGGGATCGCAAACAGGGTCTGGTGCGTGAATCGCAGGCTCGACTAGTGCAGACAACCGCCATCCTGCGAAGCGCCGAGACGCGTTTGAGCCGCGATACGGCCAACGCCTATGGCCGGTATCTGGGGTTCAAGGAGCAGGAAGACCGGCTGACGCGAAAGGTACTGCCGCTGCTGGAAGAGGGCCTCAAGGCGGTACAAGATTTATACGCCGGAGGCGATCCGAAGCGTTCTTTCGCCGACGTGTTGCTCGCGCAGCAAAACTTGAATTCCACCAAACTGCGGCGGGCCGACGTGCGCCGCAATCTGTTGCAAGCCTACGCTGACCTGCAAGCCCTCATGCAATTGGACGTGGATGAGGCCCCCGCGGCCGTTCCAGCACCCGAGGAGATTCCTCCGCCGCGAAGATGATCGCTCGCCACCGCAAGATGACACGATTGTCATCTTGTCGTCATCAGGCTATCAGGTTGCGTCGCTAGATTGCTAGAATCAAATGTCCCTTTATCTACTGACCCGAAAATCCATGAAACGGTTTCTCGTCATCTCGACGCTCATTTGCCTTGCGGCTATCGCGGGATGGTTCGCGCATGGCGTGTGGTCAAAGCAGCGAGGAACCAATGGCAGTCAACCTGAAGCAGCAACCGTTCGCGTCCGATCTGGTCGCATCGAACAAGCGATCAAGGCCCGCGGGATCGTCAAGCCCGCCCCGAACGCGCTCGTTCGCGTCGGGTTTCCGATGCCGAAGGACGTCTCACGGCGGATTATCGAGTTGCCGTGGGTGGAAGGCGACGCGGTCAAAGCGGGTGAAACGCTCGCACAACTAGACGTCTCTGATCTACAGGCCACACTCGCGCAGCTTACGACCGAATCGAAGGTATTCGAGCAGAAGCTGGTCGCCGCCAAGGCGATTGAGCCAGTGGAAATCAAGGCCGCGGAGGCACGCCTGGCCGCCGCGGAAGCACACCAATCGCACACGAAGCGCGTTCATGAACGTCTCGCCAAACTCGTGGGCACAACGAGCGCCGCGAGCACCCTCGAAACGGAAACGGCACTCAACGATTACGACGTCGCCCAAGCCCAACTGGCGGAGTCGAAGGCCGCACTTCAGCAAGTCAAGGAGAAGTTCCGCACGGATATCCTCGTGCTCGAATCGCAGCTCGCCAATTCGCAAGCGGTGATTCGCAACAGCGAAGTCCAAATTCGCTGGAGCACGCTCATCGCGCCGATAGACGGTCAGATTCTCATGGTGAACCAGCATCAGGGAGAGCTGACCAGCAACAATCCCGCGAATCCCGTGCTGACGATGCTCGACCTGGCACAGCTCCAACTTCACCTGTACGTGGATGAGTCGGACTTCGGGCGCGTGCAGGTAGCGCAACGCGTCACCTTCCGCGTTGACTCCTATCCTGGCGAGATCATCGCAGGGAACATTGTGCGTCTGTTGCCGCAGCCGATCTTGCAGGAGAACGTCGTTTACTACCTGGCCGTCGTGGAGATTGACGCCGCGCAGAGGTCGCTCTTGCGCCCTGAGATGACGGCGCTCGCATATGTCCAAACAGCGGCGCGGGAAAACGCGCTGACCCTGCCACTCACCGCCGTCAAATCGCGGTCGGATGGCTGGTTCGTCATGGTGCCGGCGGAAGGTGGGCCGGTCGAGAAGAGCGTCAAGATCGGCCCGAAGTCGGAAGGCCGCGCCGAAATCGTGGACGGTCTGAAAGCCGGCGATGAAGTGCTGGAAGAACCGTAGGAAACGCAAACAATGCCTTTGATTTCAGAAGCCCGGCTTCTCAAACAAGCCGGGCTTCTGAAAAAGCGGGGTCTCGCGTACTGGTACGCTCTGTTTCCGGTTCACCGATTGGTCTTCGCTGGCATGTCGAGAAACATCGCCCGCGCGGCCGCCCGGCAGACAGCAAGCGAGGAACCAGCGCCAATTCCAGTGGACCAGGGCCGGGCGAAGGGAAGGTTCGAGAATTCACTGGCTTTGCAGTGGGATGGAATGGAAAGTGACGTTCCAGGTAGTTTCCGGGTGTGGTATCTTCGCGCAAAGAGGTAATGCATTGTGGCAACCAGAAAACGTCGAACGCGTGAACACATTATCGCGGACCTTGGCGTAAATTACGTCGAACGCCAAGTGCTCAAATGCGGTCACGCAGTGAATCGCACGAGTCCAGGTCAGGATTATGGCGTCGACTTGGTTGTCTTGACGTTCGATGAGAATTGCGAACTTGAAAACGGGCAGATCGAGATTCAAGTTCGTGCGACTGAGCAAGTCAAACCGCTAAAGAGCGGTGAAGTATTTGCTCAACGATTGGAAACCGCGCATGTCAGCCATTGGGTCATGCAGCCGTTTCCAGTCATTCTCGCCGTCTACGACGCTTCGCAAGAACGAGCGTGGTGGCTGAACATTCAACAGGCTGCCGAGCAACGTCAGCTCGACGATCTCGGCGAGAGCGTTACCGTTCACCTTCCCTTCGCCAACGAGTTCACAGAATCGGCAGTCGAGCAATTCCGCGCCGACCGCGATGTGATGCTTAAACAACTGCAACAGTCGATCGCCAATCGCGATCAACAAGGAGATAGCCATGAATGAAGTTGAGGTCACTTATCAGTCGCTTTTCGATCTGTTGTTGCGACTTGGATTCGAGGATGTCTCCAGCGCCACGCCATCTCGTCGCGTTTTTCGCCACCAACCAACCGACACGCTGCTCGCCTTTGCCGAGCAACCGGCAGGCAACCACGTCCGCGAAGCGGAACTCATCGCCACGCAACAGCAACTCGACTACCGCGGGCTCCTCAGCGAATCAGAGTTCGAACAGAAGATTGGGGCAGCGGTCGATGCCCAGACCTGAGCCCTGCGCATACGGCAGGGGTGGTCGCCACCTACAACGTGAGCGACTTTCGCTCGCCGGATTTGACACCGCATGGCTGGACCGTCATGACGCCCCGGGAATTCCTCGCCCACTATTCATAAGGAAAACACAATGGCCACGCTATCGCTGCGCATGCGAGACGACCTGAAACAAAAGGCCCAGCAGCTTGCCAAAGAGCAGGGCGTCTCGCTCAACGCTTTCATAAACGCCACCCTCGCCGCCACGATCGCCCAGCAGGAAACGCTGACGTTTTTCAGCGACCGGCTGAAAGACGTGGACCAGGAAACGCTCCACCGGCGCGTCATGAAGTTCATGCGAAAAACGCGACGCGGCAAAGAACCGAGCGTTGAGGAAATCGAACGGGCGGTGCGCGGTTAACTGGTTTGGGTTGATCTGGTGAACCAGCCGCCAACAGATTCCGAACTCGCAGCCTTGCGTCTTCGTGTGCATCGCGGATTCCTGTTGGTGACCAGCGCTGGATCGAAAGCACTTCAAAACAGCTTGGCCTGGACTCGACGCTACGACCGCGCGGTCGGCCAAAGAAGGAAAACGAGAAATCAGGACGACCCATGATCTCTATTTAGCATCTCTAAATTTGGTGGCGGTCACCTTTTCCAGCACCTGGTGGCGGTCACCTTTTCCAGCACCCCCGCAGTTTCGCGGCGGGCTGTTCCAGGCTGGCCAGTTCGCGTTTCGGGGGGTGATGGCGTCAGGTCTTGAGTTTTAACTTTTCCTAAGAGGCGGCGGTCCAAAGTTAAAAGTCAAGACCTGACGCTGATTCTCCGCCCGACACAATGAGTCATCTGCGCAACGCTGCTATCGGCTCAATGCTTCCGCGACCATTCGAGAGACACGCTTGGATACTGTATCACCACGTTCCGCCGCCTCGTTAATCGCACGGAGCACATCATCACGTGTTCGCCATCTACCGTTTCCCTTGCCACGAACCAGTGCAGACATCGCAGAGCCCGACGCCCAAGCTGGCCAACCCGTGTTTCTCGTACCCAGATAAAGGAGGTCGATTGGGTGCGTCTCAGTTAGGAGTTGCACGGTTTCGTTGTCATCCGAGAAACTAAGCGCACCCTCGCCCCACGGTAAGACTGCAAGGACGGTTCCAGTTTCCACGTCCCACACCTCACAATCCACTTTGTGGTGCAGAGCGACAATCATTCGCCGACCATCTGATGCAAGCGCAAGGTCCCGCACCTCCGGCCCCCAAAGTCCATGCTCGCTTTCGAATGAATACGGGGGGTATCGGAGTACTTGCTTGCCGACCCGGACACTGAAGCCACCGTCATTCGAGTCGCTGGCGACAAACAGCGTACCGTTCCGATACGCGGTCAGCTCCGTCCCGCGGTCTGCTTTCGACAGGTGAACGGAATCCGAACTAACAATAAGCAACTTGAGGAGGGCTCTGTCGAATCGCTGGCGCGCTCGCGTTCCCGAGATCTCAAGCACTGGGGGCTGATTCTCCCTAAGTTCACTCGAAGCGTAGACCGCGGTCGTATAGGGTCGATCTTCGATGAAGTACTTCCCGTCGCGGGAGATTCTCGCCAAGGTTTCAAGCGGCTTGGAACATCTTGAGATCCCGGCTTCCGACCATTCACAGACGGCGAATGTCTGCCTCACATCGCCGGAGAACCTCGAAACCGCGGCCAGCCGGCGGCCTTCGCCGATCCAGGCGTCTCCATCAAGTAGCCATCCATTCGAATCAAAGGCCGCCGACTCGACCCCGGATTCGGCGTCGAGCACCGTCACTTTGGCTCTTGCTTCTCGCTCCGTTACGTGGCTCTCGTCGATAATCACGTACCGGCCATCCGTGGAGAACCGAGCGTGTGTGGTTATGTCGTCGCCAGGTATCGTCTTCTTCCATGTCTGGCGCTCGCTCGCATGCGCCCCCAACGATCTGGAAGTGATCTCGTGCTTGCCTGTTCCATAGGTGCTTCGGATAGTCAGCGATCTATCGTGCCGGGGCGAGAACGCTGTACGCTCCCGGCCTTCGCCATTCCTCGGCCGGGCCTCCAGAGAGTCGGGCGACTGGAATACACGGATCGGCAACGAGACGAACTCACCATCTCCGTTTATCACCCACATCTCGCTTCCGGAGCGGTTCCATTTCCGAGCTACGACGGACGCTCCCACGTTTCGAATCGCTTCTTCGGCTCCCGAATATAGGTCCCGCACCCGAAGACCGTTGGCGTCAAGGAAGGAGATAGTGTTCGGGCCTGGTCCTTGAGCCCATGCTTGTCCTATACCAAGGTCGTCCCAGGCCTTGTCGGCGTTCACCCCTATCGCGGCTGCAAACTCGTCTATGAGGGGGCGAACACCCGTCGTTGGTGCCTCCGCATACGTCACGATCGGATGATCGCGACGTGTGATTTGTTTGCACGCGGTCGAATCGCAGTACCACGTCTCGTCGATGTTCCTGAAGACAAAAGCAGGTTTCGCCGGGTAACCCTGCCAGCGCACTTGACCCGAGAAACCAATGATTGAGTGTGTCCACAAGGTTGCGCCCTCGGGAACCGGCCCTGAGTATCCGGACGGAATCTTGTCAACGTCGACAAGAGCCAATCGTAGCTCCCCGGCGGCATACCCCCCTCCGTCAGCGCGCATCTGGGGTCCGCCGGTCTGCCAAACGATGAAGGACTCACCGGTCGAGGGGAAGCCTTCAGCGACCGTTCCACCGCTGAGTCGCATCGTGTCGACGCGCTCCTGACCAATGCGAAGAATCTCTGTTGACTCATCTCGCGCACGAATCAGCACGTAGCCGCGAGGTCCGTGGGAAACCGAGAAGTCGTCGCCGCTGCTTTGCCATAGAAGTTTGTCGCTTCCAGGACGCCACACCGCAAGAGTGAAGACCCATGGGCGCGTGCGCTCCGTCCCTGGACGGAATGCCTCTGCCGGGAATACGAGTGAGGCAAGTGTCCCGTCATCACTCAAGCCTATCGGGTATCGCTCCATGAAGTTCATCCACTGAAAGTCGTTGTGGAGCAATCCAACGTCAGGTGCCGGCAACTTCCGTCCGGTGGTTCCTTCGAACACTTCGACTCGTCCTGTGTGTCGGCGTACAAGGACTTTGTCCGCATCAACCGAGAGCGCGGCGGCCCATACGGGGCCGATATCGCTGAGTGACCGGGGAGCGCTCGCAAGGTTCGCAACAATGCCCGCTAGCGCAACTGAGGCGCGAGGATCAGAGGGCGGTAGGTAGTCGATAGCTGCTCCAAATGCCTCAACTGCACTCGCAAGGTCGTGCCGCCGTAGTGCAGCCTGTGCGTCAAGTAACCGGCTTTCTGCCAAACGCTCTTGATCCTGCTCCTGAGCGGCGACGACTTTGTTGCGTTCGTCTGTCACCTCGCGCTCGTTCCGCTCGGCACGCTGCCACTGGACGACGCTGAATGCGGTCAGTGAACTGAGCACGATCAGGGCGGCGATGGTGGCGGTCGTCACGCGCCGCAGTTGTTTCAATCGCCGGGCTTGACGCTCAGTGCGCCGCTGCGCGTCGAGCGCCGCGCGGCGCTGGGGCAGGGTCTCCAGCCGCTCGGCCAGGTCCGCGGGACCGGGCAGCCGACGCTGCCTTTGAACCGGTAGCGGCCGTGGTTCAGCCACTGGACTTCCGGCGGCGAGGCGTCGGCGCCGGCTTCGAGCCAGTGGGCGCGCACGCGGCCCGACTGGCGGGCGCTGTCGAAGGCCACGCGCGTCAGCAGCGTTTGCCCGGGCTGGGCCAGGCTCATCACGCGGGCCGTCATGTTGGCCGCATCACCGGCCAAGTCCCGATCGCCTTCGCTCCGCGCGTCAAACTCGATCGCCTCGCCCAGATGGATGCCGACCGTCGACTGCGGCTCAACACGCACCCACTTCGCGAGTCTCAGCGCGTGATGGAACCGCAAGGAACATTCGGCCGCGTCGCTGGCGCTGGCAAACGTGGCCATGAAGCCGTCGCCGGTGTGCTTAATTTCTTTGGCCCCGGAATACTCGGCCCGCAATCGCCGAAAGATCGCGTTGTGCGGTTCCAGCACGCACCGCACATAGTCGGCGTCGCCGAGCTGGCGGGCCAAGGCCGAGGAACCGACCAGGTCCGTGAACATGAACACGACGAGCTGGGAACGTTGCGGGCTGGCGGCCGGCGAATCTGCCGCGCCAACGGAGTCCGCAAGTTGCGGTACGGAATCGGCAGCCTTCATTGTCCCACTCCAAGTCACGAGGTTGGTGCAACACTCAACAGTAACGCAAGCACACGCCGAACCAATATACCTACCGCACTCGGCGATACAACAATTCCACGCACCTGCCCTACGTATCGCCGTGACTTACAATTCGTGCCGTCGTTGACCAACGGGGCGCAAGCGACTTGGCCGGGCCGGCGACCAGGGAACTGGTTGGTCATGTTGTTGCTGGCTCTGTGCGACTATTTCGAGACGTGTTTGCCGGCGGGACTACCGACTTCAGCTTCAATCGCTGGCGCCACGCCGTTGGAGCAGCAGACTTAGAAACTCGATGTCGGAAAATCCCTGGCTCAGACCGCCTTGCCGGACCACTACGAGTTTCCGGGATGGGATGACGTACAGCCGCTGCTTGCCGGCACCGCAGGCGGCGACTAGATCGTTGGGGAGCCAAGCGGAATTCGCCACGTCGCCCCACGCCCTGGACAGAATGGGAATCGACCGGCGAAATTCCGTACTGACCGGATTCTTGGAAGAGTAAATAAAAGAGTAAATAGTAGACGCAGCTCATTTCTTTCTGGGCCAGCCACATGGACGGAGTGAATGATCAAGTTAGAGTCGGGCTGCTGACTTGCGAACTGACTGCTTCCTTGCTGTGCGCCTTTCCGGACGGAACTGCTGATCGCTGACAATTCTGCCTCGGACTGTGCATGATTCACATGCGCAGGAGAGGTAAAGACTCCAGGGACCGTTGAGTCGTCCGCGCTTCGCCTTTGCCTCGGGTGCCGCTTCCAACTTTCGATCGAAGTTTTGTTCCGCCAGCATCCCGCGGAGGTCGAGCTGTTTCTGACGCGAATTAGATCCGCGACTCGCACAGGTGTACCAGTCGGATAAGCGGCGAACGCCAATACCGTATCGCCACGGCGAACCACGTTGCTCACACGGTCGGGATGGGTGAGGCCGAATTGGGCGATTCCACTCGCGCCGTACACGCGATAAAGTCTCGGCGCAGATCGCGACTGCGCCGGTGGGACTGACGTGCCCAGCGTCACTTCGTCCAGTCCTCGACTTACAAATTCGGAATGTGCTCGAAATCGGAAGTATTCCTCGTCAACAACGTCATGTTGTGCGAAAGAACAATCGCGCCAATTCGCAAGTCCATTTTTCCGATCCGAATCTTCTGGTCGCGCAGATCCCGATAGGTTCTCGCGGAGGGTTCGTCGAACGACAGAACCTGAGCCGGTTTGAACTGTGCCAAGATCTCGTCCATCAGGCGATAACCTCGCGTCAACCCGGCCTCGTCCTTCGCTTTCGAAATGTACAAGTTTGCGCCCATCACGAGTTCGTGAAAGGTGATGATCGTGAAGTAAAAGTCCGATAGGGGACGAGCCCTCATTCTTTGGTCGAGGCGACTGAAATCGGGCTCAGATCGCCGCTGAATGATGCTCGCATGGTCCGTATCGAGTACATACACGGTCAGTCATCCTCGTCAGCTTGACCTTGGGATTCTCGAAACTGACGGCCCAGCGCGAGGACTTCGTCAAACGCCGGATCGTTTTCAAAGGCACCGGTCATGCGGTCGTACCAGGAGTCCGTGGATTCGACCTTCCGCTTCAGATTCCGCAGTTCGTTCTCCACGGCGGTCAATCGCTGCTCGATAGTGGTGTTCTCGGACATTCAAGTCGCTCCGATAGTTGTTTGGGACCGCCAAAGCCATCGTCCATTGTAGCGTCCAAAATGGCAGGGGGAAATCGTGAAAGGTGGGCCGGAAAGGGTGACGGCCACCAAATCTGACATGCCCAGGAAGAATAGGTAGCAACGTTGGATGCCTCGACCAACAAGATTTGTTCCTGGTGGAATGGTTTTTTCACGTGCGCAATCGTGGCACCCGGCGGCGCGATTTTTCAGCAAAGATGCGGACTTCGCGGCATTCGAAAAGGTGATGCACCAGTCCATGCGAGTCAGGCCGATGCGACTCAGACGCAACAGGCCGAAACTCCTGGCGAGTTTCGCCACGCCGCGAAGTTGCTCCGTCCTCGATGGCTTCGTGCAGCGTGTCTATCTCCCTGGCCTTCGCTGTTCACTGTGCAACCCTGCGATTGTGGTCTCGCTGGCGATTGGCATGCATGAGCTGCACGCGATCGAAGGAGAGGTCTATGGCACCGTTTTCAAGTGCTAATGCGGCTATCGTCATCCTAAATCGACGGTTCCTGGAACGTACCTGGAATCCTTTCGCGGTCTGTATGGAATGGAAGTTCAACTCGCCAATGCCTAGTTGTTCGGCTAAACTGAGAATCGTGGTGAATGGTTGAAAGTGGTTCCTGATAGCCAAACGGTGCGATACATGACCGAGTCGATTCTGCGAGAAGTCGAATTCTCCATTGTTGAAAAGCTCAAGCAGCGCGCGGAAAAGCACCACCGTAGTGTCGAAGAAGAGCATCGCGCGATCCTGCGCGATACGCTGCTGGGCGACGGAGAAGAAGCACCTGCCATCACGTTTGAGGCATATCTACGAACCATGCCCGACGTGGGAATGGACACTGATTTTTCGAGGATCGAAGGATCGATTCGCGATGTCGATTTGGCGAACTGATGCTTTATCTGCTCGACACGAACGTGATTTCAGAATTGCGGAAAGGATCGCGATGCAACGTGAATGACATCAGCGATGTTGGCGTACGCGTCGTCAATTCGTTTGACTTTGTTACGGCATGACGGCCAAATTCCGTACCGGAGATAATTCGTGCTGATCGAATTGACGGAGATCGACAAGTCATATCGTGACCGGCAGGGCCAGCCGGTCTCCGTGCTCAAACAATTGAGCCTTCAGGTCGAGCAGGGCGCGTTCGTCGCACTCTCCGGCGCGTCAGGCTGCGGCAAGTCCACGTTGCTGAACATTCTCGGTTGCCTCGACCGGTTCGACGGCGGCGAGTACCGGTTCGACGGGGAAAATGTCGGGGCGTGGTCGGAAGGCCAGCGAGCCGACCTGCGAAACCGCCGCATCGGATTTGTCTTTCAGGCATTTCACCTGTTGCCGTTCCTCGCGGTCGAGGCCAATATCGCCCTGCCTTTCATGTACAACCATCACGGCCAGCGCCCCAGCCACGAACACATTGAATCGCTGCTGAAGTCCGTGGACCTGGAAGGAATGTCGCAGCGGTATCCGGGCGAGTTATCAGGTGGTCAAATGCAGCGCGTCGCCATTGCCAGGGCGCTGGTACTGGGGGCGGATTTGATCCTGGCCGACGAGCCAACCGGCAACCTCGACTCGGCTGTAGCGCAGGGCGTGCTTGATCTCTTTGAACTGCTGGTGCAGCAAGGCAAGACCATTGTGATGGTGACTCACGATCCCGCGATCTCCGCCCGCGCCGACCGTCAAATCAAGATGGAAGGCGGACAGATCGATTCGGACAATCGCCGCGAATCAGTGGGACGTGCTAAATGAGCGCTGCCAAGAATATGTCTGCCGCTTTCCAGGTTGCCGCCGCCATGCCGGGGCGAGTCATTCTGCTGGCACTACCGGTTGCCGCTGCGACGGCGCTCGCTCTGGCCACGCTGGCTATTGACCAAGGGCTTAGCGCCAAAGCCGAACAAGCGGCCCGCAGCTTCGGCCAAGACGTAATTTCAATCCGACCAGGCGCGCGGGTCATCGCTGGCCAGAGCGGGACAGCCACAAGTCTCTCTGCGGAGGACGTGGACGCGCTGCTTGAACGGCTCCGGGGTTACAAGGCCATCGAAGGCACGCGGAGAGAAGACAACGTGCCGACGTCCGCCGGCAGCAAAAGCGGCCGATACAAGCTGTTCGGCGTCCGACCGCCCTGGGCAGACGTGCGCCAGTTCGGTGCGGATCGCGGTGACTTCCTGGACGACGACGACGTGCAATCCAGTGCCCGCGTTTGTCTGTTGGGACAGACCCCCACGCGTGAACTTTTTGGTGATCAGGACCCAATCGGACAGGAGGTGACAATCAATCAAGTCCCCTTCCGCGTGAAGGGAGTGCTGGTGACGAAGGGTTCCAGTCCAGCGGAAGGCGACCGCGACGCCCGCATCGTGATTCCGGTCACCACGTTCTATGACCGCCTCTACAAACGAGTGCATCTCGACCAAATCGTGGTGCAGGCCCGCGACAGCGAGCAGGCGACGCTCGCAAAGCTGGAGGGTGACATCCAGTCTATCTTGCGAACGGAGCGCAAACTCAAGGAAGGAGAGAAGAACGACTTCACGATCCGTCTGCCCAGCACGATTGCCGAGCAGTCCCGAGGCGTGTCGCGGAACGTATTTTACTTGCTGCTGGGACTCGCCGGAGTCTGCGGTTTGGCGGCGGTCTTCTTAATCGTGCTCGTCTACGGACAAGCGGTGCGCAGCCGGCGCGGCGAGATCGGCATTCGCCGCGCGATGGGAGCAACTCCGGGCGACATTCTGATTCAGTTTTGGGCCGAGGGATTGGTCACCAGCGTTATCGGCGGACTCGTCGGCGTGTTGCTCGGTATCGGCGGAGCGTATGGCCTGGCCGCATCCCGAGGACTGGAATTTGGCTTCGGCCCGCTAGTCGTCGTCGCGCCGCTGGCGATTGTGGTGTTTGCATCCCTGGCCGGTCTCATCCCGGCGCGATCCGCCGCCGGTCTTGATCCCGCCGAAGCACTCCGCCCGCAGGTTTAACAAGTGCCCAGCATGCGCCCTTCCGCTGTTGTCGTCGCGGTGCAGGCCGCCTGGGCGGTGCTCAAACAGAACGCCGTCCGTTCGCTCCTGACGCTCGCCGTGTGCAGCTTGGGGACGGCGGGCGTCATTGTCGCGGGCGTCATGGGGCAAGCACAACTCGCCGAAATGGAAGTCAAGATGCAGATGCTCGGCGGCGGACTGATCGTCGTGTCCCCCAACAAAGTCCCGGCCTACCCTGGCCGCGCGCGGCAACTGGAACACTTCATCTCGTTGATTCCCGAGGATGGGGCCGCCTTGCAAGCAGCCGTTCCGCAATTGCAGCGAGTTGTTCCAGTGACGGCTCGCACGGCAACGCTGCGAGTGGAACAGACAACGTCTCGCATGCGACTGATCGGCACGAGCCCGGACTACTTCACCCTGCGCGGGTTTCAACTCGCGAAAGGCCGCTTCTTCACGCCCGAAGATGTGCGACAACGCGTCATCGTGCTAGGCGACGGCGTGGCGCGGGAACTCTTTCCCTACGGCGTAGCGGTCGGCGACGTCGCGCAGCTTAACGGTCAACCCTACGAGGTTCTCGGCTTGCTGAAGCGACAAGGCGTAAACTTCGCCGGCGAAGACGAGGACCACCAGGCGTTCATCCCCATCGACACATATCAAACCCGCCTGGCGAACCGTCCGTGGCTGAATTTCCTCTACTTGCAAGTTGCCCCCAAAGCGGATTCGAGCCCAGTGGTCGCGGCAGTTAACTCCGTGCTTCGCGCCCGGCATGGACGGTTTCAGGGCCAGGTGGACGACATCGTGGTCCGCGACCTGGCCGATCTGAGCGCCCAGCAATCGGGTTTGCAAACCACGGCACTGTGGGCAGTCTCGGCGACGAGCGTCTTGCTTTTGACGGTCGGCGTGATCGGCATTGCCACGTTGATGCTGCTCGTCGTGCGCCAACGCCGCGCGGAGATCGGCCTGCGACGTGCGCTCGGCGCAACACCGTGGGACATCTGTTTGCAATTCTTCTTGGAAGGTACTTCGCTCGCCAGCCTGGGAGTTGCCGGCGGGCTGGTCCTTGGCCTTCTCGTCGCGCTGGTCGTCGTGAACTTTTCCGCACTTCCCATTTCCGTCGATTGGCAGCTTCCCGCCTTGGCGGCCGCAGTCAGCCTGGGTGCGAGCGCCGCCGCTTGCTTGCTGCCGGCGATCTCCGCTGCTCGCCTGGAACCCGCCGCCGCGCTGCGGCAGTGACTTTTCGAGATCGCAAAGGGTTGCATGTCAAACCGTTCCCAAGACACCCCAAAACGAACCGTTGAATCGTTGCCGCGCAATGTCAAGCTGCTCGGTTGGGCGAGTTTTTTGAACGACGTTGCCAGCGAGATGATCTATCCGCTGATGCCGCAGTTTCTGATCGGGGTCTTGGGCGGCAGCCGCTTTCATCTCGGCATCATTGAAGGCGTCGCGGACTCAGTCGCCAGTCTGCTGAAGCTGTGGTCGGGCACACGATCCGATCGCGTCGGGAGGCGAAAGGGCTTTGTCGTTTTCGGCTACGCGCTCGCTACCGTTGCTCGACCGGTTCTTGGTCTGGTCGTCGCCCCGTGGCAGTTTTTTGTGACTCGCGTGGTCGATCGAATCGGCAAAGGGATTCGCACATCGCCGCGCGACGCCATGATCGCCGACGCGGCCGACGCAAGCATCCGAGGCCGTGCCTTTGGATTTCATCGAGCGATGGATCACCTCGGCGCTGCCATTGGGCCGCTTTTCGCGATGGCCTTCCTGTGGTTTTGGCCGGGGCAATTGCGAACGATGTTTCTCGTGACGATCGTGCCCGGATTGTTGGTCATGGGCTTGCTCGTCCTGGGACTTAGGGAGCGGAGAGTTAAGAGCGACGGAGAGCTAAGTCGGGAAAGCGGCGATCCAGAAGTTCCGGCGCTGGACTCTCAACTCTCGTCTCTTGACTCTTCTCCGGCTCTCAACTCACTCGATGCCAACTTTGTCCGCTATCTGCTGGCGTTGACCGTCTTCACTTTGGGGAATTCCAGCGATGCCTTTCTTCTGGTAAGGGCTGAGGAGTTGGGCGTTCCAATCGCCGCGTTGCCCTTGTTGTGGTTCGTGTTCCACGTTGCCAAGAGCGGTGGGAATCTGGCGGCAGGCCGGCTCGTTGACCGTGTCGGAACAAGGGTTCCGATCTTTGTTGGCTGGATGATGTACGCCGCTGTCTATCTGGGTTTCGGTTTCGCGACGGCGGCATGGCAAGCGTGGGCGCTGTTCCTGGTTTACGCTGTCTTCTACGCTCTGACGGAGCCTGCGGAAAAGAAGCTGGTGACCGAACTTGTCGGGGCCGATCGAAAGGGGACGGCATTCGGCTGGTACAACTTTGCTATAGGCATTTCGGCACTACCGTCGAGCTTGATCTTCGGAGGCTTGTACGACTCGTGCGGCCCTGCCGTCGCGTTTGGATGGGGAGCGGGGTTGGCCCTAGTCGCCAGTGCCGTTTTCACGACCGTTCGTCAATTCAAGATCACCACGTGACTTTTCACGGAAGAAGACGGCGCGCGCAATCGGCGAAGCATGTAGAACAGTTGTCTCAACGGTTCTTGTCCTGTCACGGGATCGGGAACCGGTGTCTCCGAACAGTTGAGACAACTGTTCTACGTTCTTTCCCAATACAGAAACTCGCCCTCGCGCAGATTTGCCTTTTTCGGATTCTCGGCGATGTACTTTTGAAGGTACTCGAACTGCTCCGGGCCGCGGACGATGTGATCGAATGGCTCGGGTTGCCAAAAGGCCCCGGACGCACCGGTCGCCGCATTGATTTTGCGAGCGGTGTATCGCATCCAACTCTGACTGACGGTCTTGAGATCGGCTCCAACTCGAAACTGAACGATCGCATGAACATGATTCGGCATCACGATAAACCGATCGAGATCGTATTTCGTGTCTTGATAGAACCGCATCGCATCGCCGACGACCTTGGCCAGTTTGGGACGCCTCAACAGGCACGCTCCGCGACAGTCATCAAGCGAGCGGTGAAAGATGCGGTCACTGAGCTGCTTGAAGTCCCGGCGGTCGGCGGAACTCAGTTGATTGAGCAACTCGTCGTGATTTGGCAACGGACTTGTGACGGGAACAATTGGGACAATTATTCTACAAACGAGTTTCCATTGGCGGCTCGAACCAGCGGTAGATGGCCGGGAGCACGACCAGCGTTAGCAGGCTCGACGTGAGTACGCCACCGATGACGACAGTTGCCAATGGTTGTTGGACTTCGGCACCAGTGCTGGTGGAGATGGCCATGGGCAAAAAGCCAAGGGCGTCGGTCGTGGCGGTCATCAGCACCGGACGGAGACGGTCCATTGCGCCGTGATAAATTGCGTCGTTGATCGCCGCACCTTTCTTGCGCAGATCGCGAATGTGCTCGACCAGCACCACGCCATTCATCACAGCGATGCCAAATAAAGCAATGAAGCCGACACCGGCCGAAATGGAAAACGGCATCCCACGCAGCCAGAGCAAGAGGATGCCGCCCGTGGCCGCCATCGGGACGTTCAGGTAGATCAGCAGCGCCAGTCGGCCCGAGCGAAATGCCATGTAGAGTAGCGAGAAGATCAGAAACAGTGCGACCGGTACGGCGATCATCAAGCGACGATTGGCTTCTTGCAGATTCTTGAATTGCCCGCCCCAGGTAATGCGATAACTGGGTGGCAACTGGACGTTTTGTTCGACGGCCTGCTGGGCGTCGGCCACAAAGCTGGCCAGGTCGCGACCGCGGACGTTGCACTGCACGAGGATGCGGCGATGGATGTCGTCGCGGCTGATCAACGCGGGCCCCTCTTCGACCACTACGTCCGCCAGTTGCTCCAAGGGAATCTGGCGGCCAAGCGGGTCTGCGATCTTCAGTTTTTTGATGGACTCAAGGTCGGCGCGCCATTGTGGAGCGAGGCGCACTTGCAACGCAAATCGTTTTTGCCCTTCGAAGACCTGCCCGACTTCATGCCCGCCCACGATCGCTACCGCGTCGAGCACATCGCGGGCGTTGATGCCGTAGCGGGCAATCTGATCGCGCTTGACCTTGATCCGCAGGTAGGCCATGCCACCGAGTTGCTCGGCGCGCACATCGGCTGCACCTCGCACTTGTCCGATGGCCCGCACGATCTCGTCGGCTGTGCGCGACAAGGTCTGCAAATCGTCGCCGTATAGGCTGATCCCAACGTCGGCTCGCACTCCGGCAATCAGCTCCTGCACTCGTAATTCAATCGGCTGGCTGAAACCAAATCCCTGACCTGGAATCTTTTCAGCCAAGGTCTCTTCCATCGCCTCGACCAGTTCTTCCTTGTCGTCGAATCGTTTCCACTCGCCCTTTGGCTTGAGCATGACGAAGATGTCGCTCCGGTTGACGCCCATCGGGTCGGTGGCGATTTCCGCTCGTCCGATCTTCGAGATGACAGACTGTACTTCGTCCGGGAATTCGTCCAACAGTGTTCGTTCGATGTCAGTACTCAGCCGGATTGAAGTTTCCAGCGAGACGCTTTGCAGGCGATAACCTTCCATCGCGATATCGCCTTCGTCCAACGTGGGAATGAACTCGGCGCCGAACCGCGTGGCAATCACCAAGCTACTGGCGAAGACGACAAACGCCGTGATCGCAACCAAGACGGGATGAGCGATCGCGCGGCGGAGCACTGGTCCGTAGCCGCTTTTGCAGATTCGTACGAGCCAGGTTTCCTTGTCGCTGATCTGGTGAGCCAGGAACAACGACGCCATGACTGGAATCACTGTCACGGATAGGACCAACGCGCCCGCGAGAGCCGACATAAAGCTGAACGCCATCGGGCGGAACATTTTGCCTTCGATGCCCTGTAGGCTGAGGATCGGCAGAAAGACGATAATGACCACCAGGCCAGCGAACAGAATCGGCCGACCGACTTCCGCACCGGCATTGTGGATGGTTGAGAGTCGATGGTTGAGGGTTGAGAGTCGAGAGTCTGTTCTTTCTTTCAACTCTCGACCCTCAACACTCAACCTTCTGACGATCTGCTCGACCATCACGACGGAACCATCCACAATGATGCCGAAATCCAATGCCCCAAGACTCATCAAATTCGCGGGCACTCCGGCCAAGTGCATGGCCGTGAACATCAACAGTGCGGAAAGTGGAATCGACGCCGCGACGATCAGCCCCGCTCGCAAGTCGCCCAACAGCAGAAACAGCATAATGATCACCAGCACCGCTCCACTGCTGATGTTGTGCCGCACGGTGGCGATCGTGCGATCGACCAGAGCGGTGCGGTCGTAGAAGGTGTCGACGTAGACGCCGGGCGGCAGCGTCTTTTCGATTTCTCGAATGCGTTCATCCACGCGGCGGGCGACAAGTCGCGAGTTCTCGCCCATCAGCAGCATCGCCGTGCCCGTTACAATCTCGCCGCGACCGTCGCGAGTTGCTGCTCCATAACGAATCATCGGCGCGAAGCGGACTTCGCCCAAGTCGCGGATCATGATCGGCGTGCCGTCCGCGCGGCTGTCCACCACGATCGTCGCGATGTCATCGAGACTGCCGATCAGGGCCTCGCCACGGACGAGTTGTTGTTCGTCACGATGCTCGATGTAGCCGCCACCCTCGTTGGCGTTATTCTGTCGCAGCGCATCGAACACTTGCGTCAGCGAAATGTCGAAGTTGAGCAACTTGTTGGGATCGACCTGCACCTCGTAGGTTTTAAGTTCACCGCCGTGCGTATTGACTTCGATGACGCCGGGCACACTGCGCAACTGGTAAGCGATCTGCCATTCGAGGATCGTCCGCAGATCCATCACACTGTATGCGTAGCCTGGCTTCGCGCGAACCTCGAAGTGATAGATTTCTCCCAAACCGGTCGCGATCGGGCCCATTTGTGGATCGCTAATGCCATCGGGGATGTTGTTGCGAGCTTCTTGCAAACGCTCGTTGACCAGATTGCGAGCCCAGTAGATGTCGGTGCCGTCCTCGAAAACCACGGTCACGTTGGAAAGTCCCGCCAGGGAAAGCGAACGGATCTCGGCAACTCGAGGCATCCCGCTCAGCGATGTTTCCACCGGGAAGGTGATGAACTGTTCGACCTCGACCGGCCCCAGGCCGGGAGCCTGCGTTAGCACCAAGACCTGGACGTTGGTCAAATCCGGCACGGCGTCCACCGGCAGATTCACCATCGACACGGTGCCGAGCCCGACCATCACCAGCGTCAGCAGAAAGACGGCGAATCGGTTGTCGAGCGACAGATCGATGAGACGCTGGACCATGGCCAGTTCAATCCTCGTCCGCGAACTGCTCGGCGAGCATCTGCGATTTCAAGAAGAACCCGCCCCTCCACGACGACCGCTTCGTCGTCGGCGAGTCCGGCAGTGACCTCGACCATATCGCCGCCCGCGCGGCCTGTCGAGACGTCGCGGCGAACGAACTCGTCGCCTTCAAGATGCACGAAAACAAATCGCTTGTTCTCATGTTCCTGAATCGCGCTGACCGGCACGGCCAGCACATCGGTCAGCGGTTCGCCACGCAATTCCACTTCGACGAACATGCCGGGCTTGAGCAAACGTTGCGGGTTTTCGGCAATCGCGGTCATCGGCAAGGTCCGCGTCTTGTCGTCCACCACCGATCCGGTTGAAAAGACGCGGCCCTCAAAAACTCGATCCGGATACGCGTTCACGCGAAAGCGAATCGACTCATCCATGAGATGAGTCAGCAGCGAAATGTACTGGTCAAAAAAATGTCGACCTTGACCCAGACCGTGGATAGATCGGCGACGGTAAACAACATCGCGGTTGGATCGACTCGCTCCTCGAGGACGACATCTTTCTGGATGATCGAACCAGCAAACGGGGCGGTGATTGTGTAATGCGAGACGGTCTCGCCACCACTGCCTATGGTCTCGGCGAGACCCACCGTGTCGCTGACGCCGAGAATTCGCAGATTCAGTTCGCTCACCGACTCGGCTGTCTAGGCCTTCTGCAACTCGTGCTCGGCGGCGAGTCGGCTGTGGCTCGATGTGAACTTGATTTGCTCCAATAACGCCAGCATCGTCGCTTGGTCTGCTTCCAACGCCGCCTGGGCGGTCAGCAGATCCTTGCCGGCCGTGATGCGTTGTTCCGAAAGATCGTTGAGCCGTTCATAGTCTGCCTGTGACTTGTGCAGTCGGGCGTAGGCGGAGACGAGTTGCGAGCGATAATCGCCCATGTCGCGGTCCAGAAAGGTCTCTTCAATCTGTGCGAGCGGAACGCGTTTACGCAACGATTCGATTAACGCCTGGACGTTGGTCTCGACCGTTTGTTGCCATTGATAGTCCACCTCGGCCAGACGAGTCGCCAAGCGGCTCTTGATCAGTTCGAGTTTCGCCAGACCGATTTGTTGGCTATCGATGACGACAAGCCTCTGGCCCGCGGCCACTTCCTGACCGAAATAGACCGGCACTTCGTGAACCAGTCCCTCGACTTGAGAGTAAATCTGCGGGAGGCGATCTTCATTCAGCGCCAACTTGCCCGTCACCTGCACGACTTGCGAGAGGGTCTCGCGTTGAGCCGGCTCGATGCGGAGGCCGGCGACTTTCCATTTCGCCTTTTCCAACCTGATGACGCTCGCTTCGCCTTCTTCGGCCCGTTGACCATTCTCGGTTTGTGCCGGCACGCGAGCGGAAAGCCATCGGCTACCACGCAAGGTGAAATAGGTGATCCCGCTTCCCGCGAGAGCTGCCAGCAGCACCACCGCAACCACGGTCAGCCAAAAGTATCGATGTTTCCGCACGTGCGTCACGGGCATCGGCCTGTTCGGTGCTTGTTCCCCTTCATTTGTTGTGTCCATTTCGCGCCCGCATCCTGATGCAACCCACACAAGCCTTACAATCGCGACAGGCGATAGAAATTCGCCGTCGCGTCAAAGACAGTGTGGCGAGCAAGTTTAGTTCAACGATAGCCGATGCGCCTGGCAAGAAGATGACGCGCTGATTACGGTTTCGTCATTTCGAAGTGTTGCGGTCGCCACGCGACGCCAGCCCTCTCGGCGATTCGCGGCTCGAGCGATACAAGTCGTGCTTGCTCCAATGGCCGGCGGCACATCGCAATTCGTCAATGGTAGAAACTGCCGTCTTACTTAGGCTCGGCCCCCAAGCTGTCCTTCAACAATAGCCCCTTGATCTCAACCGATGCAGCCCAAAGTTCGCCGAGTGCTTCAATGTAAGCCAAATTCGTCTGGGAGAACGTCGTTTGCGCGGTCAGCACATCCAAATACGCGATCTCGCCTCCCTCGTATCCCTTTTTGACAAACTCGAGAGTCGTTCGGTAGTTGTCCAGAATCCCATCCGGCTTCGAGTAGTCTTCAGCCTGATTCCGGGCGTTCGCGTAGCGTTGATAAACGGTTGCCAAGCGCCGCTGTAAACTGAGTTCGATCTTGGCCACTGCATGTTCGGCAGCCACCAGATCGGATTCGGCTTCACGAATGCCGCCCTGGTTTCGGTTCAGCCACGGGATCGGCATCGAGACTTGCAAATTGCCATTGGTGCTGCCGGTTCCGTTGTCGCTTTGCATGATGGCTTGCACGTCGATATTTGGAATGGGCTCCGCGTAAGCCCGATCGATAGCCCATCGGGCGCGCTCGATCTCCGCGACGGCGGCCGCGATCTCAGGGCTCTCGGCAAGCAGTCTTTGCAAAGACTCGTTCTGCTCGATTTGCGTCGTAATGGTTTCGATGTCACCTGTCAGCGGACGAATCGGAATGCCGGGCGAACCAAGGACGGCGGTGAGTCGCGTCCAGGCGGCCTCTTGCGAGTTTGCGGCGTTTTTGCCGAGCAGCTGGGCCATCTGCAACGCGCCGCGGCTGCGAATCACGTCGACCTGGCTGACTTCCGCCGCGTTGAACAACGCTTCAGCCGTCTTCAGTGCGTCGTCGGCGATCGCCACCAACTGTTGCGTTACTGCCATCCGGCGCTGTGCGATCAAAACGTCATAGAACCCGAGTCGCACGTCGGTCAGAACGCGTTGCTCTTGCGCAAACGCCATCTGCTCGGCTTTGAGGATCTCCTGATCGGCCACGGCGCGGTTCAGCCTCAGCTTGTGGCCGCGCACGAATTCTTGGCTGATGTAGACGCCTTGCTGTTCCGCTTGCCCATGACTGCCGATCTGTTGACCGGAGTAGCCGAGTACCGTGTTGGGATACAGCCCGACTTGCACCCATTTGCCTTGCGCCGCATTGACGTGCGCCCGCGCTTCGATCAGCGACGGATTCGTGGCGAGGGCGATCTCTTCGAGCTGTTCCAGCGTCAACTCGCCGTCCCACGGTGCTCCGATTTGAGGTTCAGGAGCGGGCATGAGCCCGTCCGCTGTACTGACGATGGGTTCCGGAAGTGGCGGGTCGCCGGGCTGTGCGTACGCGACGGGAAGTATTTCAGCGGCCGGTGCGGGAACGCAGGCGAGCGATGATTGTTCGGGTGCCGCACGAACGCCAAGACTGAACAGCGTCGCGCGCTCCGGCCGCGGCAGCCTGCACCCGACGAACAGGCAGACGCAGAGCACAGTCGTGATGCGGGCAAGTGTCATGAATGATTATTTTCCATCGCACTCCGAACCGTGCATTGATGATTTCCCGTAGTGGTGGCTTCCAGCCGCCACTGGACAACGACGGCTGGCAGCCGCCACCACGAAAACCGGGAAGTACGGATGATGAAGTGCGACAGCAGCGAGACGGATATGAGGAAGGGTGGGACAACTCGCCACCAAGCTGCTGGCGGCGAGTCTGGGTTCATCCCTATATCCGTTATCGTCGTCAAAGTTGTAGAGCTTGAACCAATCGTGACAGTCGAAGCGGGAGCAGTTATAGTCAGTTTGAGATCACCGCCGAAACAGCTGCCCCGCATGCGGAGTGCCCCATGTTCGATCGACGTGTCCTGCTGAAGCAGGCTAGCCTGTTCGCTCCCTTCTGGTTAGCGGGGCGCAGCGCCTTTGCGGCGCCCGACCCAAAAACGGGACTGATCGTTCATACGCTCGTGCCACACAACGCCGAGCCGCCGCTCGGCTCCTTGGTTCAGTCTTGGATCACGCCGAACGAACTGTTCTATGTCCGCAGCCACGCGCCCGTGCCGAAGGTCGATGCCGACACGTTTCGGCTTTCCGTCGAAGGAATTGTCGAGCGGCCGTTCGAGATTTCACTCGCGCAGCTGCAAAGCGACTTCAAGCGGCAAGCGGTTGTCGCGACGATGACCTGTGCCGGCAATCGCCGCTCGGAGCACAGTCTGGTCAAGGAAGTTTCGGGCGTGCCGTGGGGCGCGGGAGCCATCGGAAATGCTGAATGGGCGGGGGTGCGATTGTCGGATCTGCTGAAGAGAGCAGGAATCAAGGAAGGGGCCAAGCACGTTTGGTTCGACGGCGTCGACGAAGTCGAGCACAAAGGCGGCATGATTCCTTTCGGTGCCTCGATCCCGCTCGATAAAGCAATGAGCGATACCGAGTCGATGCCGGGCGCGCTAGTTTGTTACGAAATGAACGGCCAACCGCTGTCGCCGGATCATGGCTTTCCGATACGAACGGTCGTGCCGGGCTATATAGGTGCTCGCAGCGTCAAATGGCTTGGCAAGATCATCGTCAGCGATCGTCCGTCGACGAATCACTACGTTGCCGGGGCTTACAAACTCGTGACGGAAGGGACGGAGGACGAATTGGCCTCGAGTCCGCCTCTCGATAACTTCGTGATCAATTCGGTGACTTGCGTGCCCGCAGCGGGGAGCAAAGTCGTAACAGGAAAACTGGAAGTCAGCGGCTATGCATTGGCGACCGGCTTGCAGGGAGAGACGATCGCAAAGGTCGAGCTATCGACGGATGGCGGCAAGAGCTGGACGAAAGCCCGCTTCACGAGCCAGGCCAAGCCGTACTGTTGGAGGTTGTGGAAAGCTGACCTCGAAGTCCACGCCAGGACGTCGGAGATCATCGCCCGCGCCGTCGACTCGACCGGCGGCGTGCAGCCTGAAACGGTGGTGTGGAACCTGAAAGGCTACATGTTCAACGCCTGGCACAAGACTTCCGTAAGAGTTAGCCCGTAGGCGTGGACAGAGAAAAGTAGGCCGGACCAAGGCTTTGCGCAGTTCCGGCATCCACACCAATTCAACTGCCGGAACCACGCAGAGCCTCGTTCCGGCCTAATCGGCTACGATTTGCGAGTAACGATATGAATGACAATGCCGACGAATAAACCGACGAAACCACCGACTCCCGCGGCAATCGAATGCCCGTTCGGATCGCCAGAGCCACGGAAATACGGTGCCAGCACAATCGAGCCAATCACGGCACCAAGAAACGCGGGAAGCAGATACTCGCGAATGCGAAACGGCGGTGCGTTGGTTTTGCAGGTGATTCATTTGTGCCGGAATCGGTCTTGGGCGAGGCGTATGGATTGGAATCATTCATCAGCGATCTCGGGTGAGTTCGATCACCCAACGGTTGGCACGGCCGTCACCGCGCTCATCGAAGGCTACCAACGTCGAGCAAGAGTTGATTGTCCAACGACACGAGCGTTGAAGCAAGAGCGAAGGTGTGGCCGAAGGCCCCAGCGGGCATGCATTGTTGGGCCGGCCGCCAGAGATCACGGTATAATTTTGCAGTTTGGAAGAGCCTGTCGTAACTCTTGCACCTGTTCATCGCTTACCCGTGTATAGACGAGGCTAAGCGAGCCGAGGTTTTTCAACCCTGCCAGCGGCGATAGATCGTTCACCAGTGTTTCGTTGAGGCGAAGCTCTTTGAGGTTCTTCAACTTCGCCAGGGGCGATAGATCGGTCACTGGTGTTCTGCGGAGGTCAAGATCGCTGAGGTTCTCCAAAGCCGCCAATGGTGATAGGTCGGTTACTAATGTGCCATCGAGATGAAGCGATTCGAGATTCTTCAATTCCGCCAGGGGCGATAGATCGGTCACTGATGTATAGCTAAGCCGAAGCGATTCTAGCTTCTTCAGCTCCGCCAAAGTCGAGAGATCACTCACTTGTGTATTTTTGAGGTGGACGTAATACACCCGCCCCCCAAACAACCGATACTTCAAAACACTGAACAGACCAGATTCTCCACTTCTGGAAACATAAACCCCCTGCGCCGCACTGACCCAAGCAATCGCCTTTTTCTCTTTCCGTACTTGCTCCAACTCCCAGCCAACCCAGCCGAGAACAGCACCCAGGACTGTAAACACGATCAATAGCGTCCGAAGGCTGAATCGAAGCCAGCGACGACGTGTATTGGCGGGTGTTTCGTTGAGCGTGGCCATGGTGATTGGCTAGGAGTTTGGTCTGCCCAACGGGAAGATTTGCCGTCGTCGCCGTGAACGAAGCGGAAGACGTTGGAACAAGAGACGATTTTAACAACGCCGCGCACGTCGCGCCCAGAACGTAGGCGACCGCCGCATGGATGCCGCGGCTTTGCGGCAAATCTGTGTTGTCCGCCCGTTGTGGTGTCCATTGGCAACAATCAGTCACCAATCACCGCGTTTCGCTGGACGTCGTTTGCAAGCGTGTAAAGCTGGCCGCGCAAGTCATCAAGGCGATCATTGAATTCACGCCAGTTGTCGTCATTGACCGTGTGACCATTGACAGCCGCGAGTACGAGATCGTTGAAACTACCCATGCCGCCATACGCACCAAGCAAATGTTCCACGCCGGAGAAGTCGCCATTTTGGATGCGTCGGAGTGAAGTCTCCATCCATTTGGCCCAGTGAGATTCGCCAGCACTCCGCAGGAGTTGCGCGGTTTCGCGTATGCGTTCGCAGAGTTGTGTGGTCTTTGGACCCATGGAACAAACTTGCAGCGGACAACGGGTAGACTTGCCGTCGCCGCCGTGAACGAAGCGGGCGACGTTGGAACAAGAGACGATTTTAACAACGGGACGCACGTCGCGCCCAGAACGAAGGCGACCGCGGCATGGATGCCGCGGCTTTGCGGCAAATCTGTGTTGTGCGACGTTGCGTTGCTATTCCGCCCACCACTTGATTGCGCCTGCAAGTTGTTCCCGTGCGTGATCGGAAAACGGTAATTCCGAATAGGCCGCCAAAAGGTTACGAATCAGCCGTGTTTGTACGGGGTTGAGAATTGGTTTGATTTGCTCCGAGATCGTTGAGTCGGTTTCCCATTCATCGGCACCAAGAATCCACGCAATGGTTTCAGCAACAGTTAGACCGTCCGAAGTAAAGGATTCGCGTGCGATGGCAGGCAAGTAGTGGAGCAAAGCGTCGGCCGACATGCAGTCCATCGGAATGACGGCGAACAGTCGCTCGGACGACTGAAGTACAGAATTGCAATCTGTTCCGTCGAGAGTGTCTGCGACGTCGGGACAGTCGAAGCAGTCGTCGCCGGGATGAATTACGACGCAAGTAGGGCGTTCAAAAGAGAAAGCGTCGTGAATGCGAGAAACAAGGTCATCCATCGAATTAGATTGAGTCGCACAACAATGTTTCCGACGACAACTTGTCGCAATGTACGGTTAAGCTAGGCAAGCTGGCTTGCGACTTCGGTCTCTGCGGATGATTATTGGTGATTCGGGACCGCTTCGCAATCGAAACTGCCTTGGATTCTTGCGAGGTCGGCCTATTCGTCTTCAAGGATGATCCGCGCGGTGGCGTACATGCCGGGGCGGAGGCGGCCGGTCGGGTTGGGCAGATCGATCTCGGTGCGGAGCGTTCTGGAGGAGGGATCGAGCACCCAGGCGGTGCGTGTGACCTGACCTTCGATTTCCTCGCCGCCCAGGGCTTGGATGCGGATGAAGACGCGATTGCCGACTTTGACCAAGGGAGCTTCCAACTCGGGGATCTCGGTCACGATGCGGACAACGTCGGCGCGGACCACGACGAACAGCGATGGCGAGCCGCTCCCTTGTGGCGGTCGGACCAGATGGCCGGTATCCACATTCCGCTGGGTCACGACGCCGGCGAACGGCGCGCGGATCTTGGCGTAAGCGAGCATCGACTGCATGTGGTCGACGTTGGCCTGGGCGACTTCCAGGCGAGCCGTGGCCGCGGCTTCGTCGGCCCGCGCCTTGGCCACCGTGGCTTCCGCTTCACCCAGCGCTGCCTTGGCCGAATCGACTCTCGCGGCGACTTCCCGTCGGCCCGCGTCGGCGGCGCGGAACTGATTGAGCGTTTCGTCCGCCAGTTTTTGGCTGACGGACCCTTCGCCGGCGAGTTGCTGGATGCGGGTCTTCTCGGCCTCCCAGCGCTGGTATTCGCCTTCGGCACGCATGACGCCGGCTTCCGCTTCGCGGATTTTCGCCTGGGCACTTTCAGCGGCCTTTTGGACCACGATGATCGCTTGAGCAGCTTGTTCCAACTCGGCTTCGGCCTGTGCGTGTAGCGCCTGCTTCTGCCGCAACTCCTGCTCCATTTCCGGCACCCAGATCTCGGCCAGCACATCGTTCTCCTTCACGAGGTCGCCGATGTCGGCGATCGGTGCTTGGCTCGGCTGCCCGTCCGCGCCTTCGACCGTCCGCGATTTAAGCACGTAGCCCTCGATCTTGGCATACAACGGTGCCTGTTCGAACGGTTCAATTCGAGCCGGTTGGGTCGTCGTCCTGGGTGGCGTCTCGGGGTCCGGCTTGGTTTCGCCGATTTGCGGCGTCGCAGCCGCCTGGGCGGGATTGGCGGAGCCTTTGCCCTGACTGTCCTTTTGAGTTGTTGCGGCAGCGTGGCCAGTGCAGCCAGCCAACGTCAGCGTCAAAGCACCGACGGCAAGCCACATCACAGTTCCGAGATTTCGTTTCATCAGGCGGCTCCTGGATCGTTCAGATTCGATGCGTCTTCGTCTTCGTGATAATGCATGCTCTCCGGGTCGTCCGGGTCTAGCGAGCCCGAGGCGGTGCTGGCTCGCCGCTGGAGGATCGCAAACATGCAAGGCAGCACGAAAAATGTGGCCAGCGTACCGGCGGCCAGGCCACCCACGACGGCGCGGCCGAGTGGTGCGTTCTGCTGGCCGGCCTCACCGATCGCCAGCGCCATCGGGATCATGCCGGCGATCATGGCGCACGTCGTCATCAACACAGCTCGCATGCGGCTTTCCGCGCCGGTGACGGCGGCGGTTTCAATCGCGCTGCCCTGGCGGCGGATCTTTTCGGCGAACGTGACCAGCAGAATCGCGTTGGCCATCGCCACTCCGACGGCCATGATCGAGCCGATGAACGATTGAACGTTCAGCGTCGTCCCAGTGACGAACAACAGCAGCACGACTCCCGCCACCACGGCCGGTGCCGTCGAGACCGTCGCCAGTGCCAGCCGAAGCGACTGGAAATTCGCGGCCAGGATCAGGAAGATGACGACGATGGCCATCAGCAGTCCGAGGCCCAAGCCGGCCAGCATCTCGCGCATCGGCGGGATTTGGCCGCGCACTTGCAGCTTCACGCCGCGCGGTGGTTCCCCCGCCCGGTCGAGCGCGGCGGTCACTTCACGCGCCACGCTGCCCAAGTCCGCACCGACGATGTTTGCCGTCAGACCGACCTCGCGCTGCATGTTGTAGCGGTCAAACTGGCCGGGCATCGTGCCTTCAGTCACTTCGGCGACATCGCGGACCCGCACGGTGGAGTTCGAGGTCGCCGTGTTGCCGTGGTTGCTGCGGCTGACTGGGATCGACTTCAATTCGTCGATCGAATCGATTGCGTCGAACCCTTCGTTGTCGCGGACCACCGCTCGCGGCAGCTCGACTTGCACCTGATAGCCGCGGCCGCTCTTCGGGTCGGCCCAGAAGATCGGCACAGTGAACCGGGTCGATGACGTCGCGGCCACCAGTGAGTTGGACACGTCGATCGGCGTGACGCCGGCCAACCCGGCCCGCTCTCGATCGACGTTCACTTCGATCGTCGGGTAGTCGAGCGACTGGGCGAACTGCAAGTCCCGCAGCGCGGGAACCTTGTTTAACTCGGCGTACAACTTCTCGGCGTAGGCACGGCTGACGGCCATGTCCGGGCCGCTGACGGCGATCTCGACCGGCGTCGGCGAACCGAAACTCATTACCTCGTTGATGATGTCGGACGGCTCGAACGAGAAGCGCACGCCGGCCAATTGCGGGTCGGTGGTCAGTTGGTCCCGTAGCCGCTCCTGCGCCTGGGCCACGTCGATTTCTGCACCGTCCTTCAGGTCCACCCACAGCACGGTCTCTTCCGGCCCCCGCGACCAGTGAAACACGGCGTTGATCGGATAACTGGATGGGTTCGTGCCCACGTAGGCCAGCGTCAGGTCGACGTTTTCCCGTCCCACTTCCTGTTCGATTCTCTCGATGACTCGCAGCGCGATCTGCTCGCTGCGGCCCAGGTGCGTGCCATCCGGGGCGCGGACGCGGACGCGAAACTGATCGGCCCCGACGCGCGGAAAGATGTCGAGTCCTAACTGCGTCCCCAGTCCGGCGATCACCGCCGCGCTACCGACCAGATACACGGCGACCAGCGCCAGGCGGAACGGCAGTACGCGAGTCAGTAGCCACTGGTATCCCGATCGCAGGCGGTCGAGGATCGGCGCGTGCCGCTGAGCCGCCTCGTCGTGCCCGCGCAGCAGCCAGATCGACAACACCGGCACGAACGTACTGGAGAGGATATAGGAGGCGATCATCGCAAATCCGACGGCCATCGCCAGCGGCACGAACAGCGACCGCGCGGCCCCGTGCATAAAGAACGCTGAAATGAAGACGGCCAGAATGCAGACCATCGCCAGGAACCGGGGCACGGCCGTTTGCGCGTTGCCGAGTTTCACCGCACGGGCGATCGAGCCCACACGCTCCATCTGTGAGTGGATGTTCTCGATTTCGACGGTCGCCTCGTCAACCAGAATGCCGATCGCCAGCGCCAGCCCGCCGAGCGTCATCAAGTTAAGCGTCTGGCCGGTCAGCCACAGCATCAGCACCGAGGCCATCAACGCCAGCGGGATGTTCAGCACGACGACCAGCGAGCTGCGCCAGTCGCGCAGAAACACCAGGATCATCAGTCCGACCAGCGCCGCTCCCAACGCACCTTCGACAACGACACCGGTGACGCCGCGGGTGACGTAGGGCGTCTGGTCGAACTCGAAGCTGACGCGGATGTCGTCCGGCAGCACGGCCTGCATGGCGGGCACGGCGGCTTTGATTTCATTGACTACGGAGAGCGTCGAGGCGTCGGCCCGCTTCGTCGCCAGGATGTACACCGCGCGGCGGCCGTTGACCAGCGAATAGCCGGACGGCACGTCCATGAAGTCGCGGACCGTGCCCACGTCGCGCAGATAAACGGGGCGGCCCGCTTCGCTGCGGATCGGCGAGTTGGCCAGGTCGTTCACGTCCTTGACGACCGAATTGACCGGCACGATGGGAAACTTGTCGCCGACCGGGATGTTGCCCGACGGGCTGAGGCGGTTGTTCTGAGCCAGCGCCGTGACGACTTCTTCAGGTGACATGCCGTACGCTTGAAGCCGCTGCGGATCGACCGTCACGACCACAGTTCGCTGGCTGCCCCCGAACGGCGGCGGGGCCGAGACCCCCGGCAGCGCCGAGAACATCGGCCGCACGAGGAACAGTGCGAGATCCTGAATCTCGGCGATTGTCCGCGTCTCACTCGACAACACCAACCGCCCGACCGGCACGCTGCCCGTATCGAACCGCATCACAAACGGCGACACGGTGCCAGGCGGCATGAACGCCTGCGAGCGGTTCACGTAGTTAATCGTTTCGGCCATGGCCTGCGCCATGTTCGTGCCGGGATGAAAGGTCAGCTTCATCAGGGCGACGCTGTGGATGTTCCGCGACTCGACGTGATGAATGCCGCTGATGTACAGGAAGTGGTATTCGTAGTAGTTGGTCAGGTAGCCTTCCATCTGCGCCGGGTCCATGCCGCCGTACGGCTGGCAGACGTAGATGACCGGCAGATTCAAGGCGGGAAAGACGTCGACTTCCATCCCTTTCGGCAGCGCGTCCGGGTACGGCAACCCCAACCCCTGACACACCGGTTTTCCGACGGCCATGAAGCTGCCCAGCACGATGCCCACGATGGCGATCAACACTGCGATCGGATGCCGCAGGGCCGACAGAATCAATTTCACCGCAAAATCACCTTTCCAAGCCCCCGTGACCCGCAGCCGCGGATCAAATTGCTCTCCGACTCGGTCCTTCGTGGTCCCGACAGCTGCGGTAAAATCGTTTGCGAGCCGCGATTCTCTGTTTGTCTGCACGACCCAGGCCGTAGAGTTCTCTTAACCGATGCAGATTCATACAAGCTAGTCCGCAGTATGGTCGGTCGCAAGCTGCGCCTTCGCGATTCCCTGTTCTGGTTGTGCCTGTTATCACGCTTGTGCTGGTGATTCCCGAACTAGTGGTTTTGGCGAAGGATCTGGATCGAAGAGAGATACGTTGAGTCCCGGTTGTCCGCCCCGTATGACCGACGCCGGTCATGCGGATGAATCCGAAAAGTCGCACATCACCGGTAGACACCCATGAAGCACCGCCGCAAGTCTTCGCCACTGAGAGGGATCCTCACTGGAGCATGCTGCGCGGCTGTCATCGCGATAGCGGGCTGCGCTGGGCCGCAGCGAGCGGGCTCGGCTCTACGCCGCAATCCGCCGCCGATGCTTGGGCAGCAGCAACTTCAGCGTTTGCCGCCAACAACCACGGCGACGGCGAGCGCTCCCGTTCGCCTAGCGGCCATGCAAGTGACGCTGGAGGCGGAGAGTTTAGTGCCAGCGACGGCAGCCGGGCTACGACCGAGGAGCGTCGCCGAGGTCATGGCGCAAGGGGGCGGCGAAGACATCAGCGACGCTGGCCAGCCGACGATGCAGCTCGATCTGACTTCGACGCTCGCGATGGTGTCGGGACAAAGCCCCGTCGTGGCGCATGCAGCCGCCAGGTACGAAGAGGCTTACGCGCGTCTGGCAGCCTCGAAGGTCTTGTGGGTTCCTTCGATTCGCGCGGGAGTGAGCTATCACCATCACGACGGCAACCTGCAAGCCTCGGGCGGCGCGATCGCCGACGTCAATCGTTCTTCATTCCAAGGCGGTCTCGGTGTTGGCGCTGTCGGGGCCGGGACAACGCCCGTGCCTGGCGTCGTGGCGCAGTTCCACGCGTCGGACGCGATCTTCCAGCCGCGTATCAACGAACATGCCGCCTCCGCTCGCAGTCACGCGGTCGACGCCGCGATGAACGACTCGCTGCTGGATGGAGCGATCGCCTACCTTGAGCTACTCCGAGCTGAGCAGTTACGGGCCGTCGCCAACGAGACACTTGCTAACGCCAACCAACTCGCGAAACTGACGGCATCCTTCGCCGACACTGGCCAAGGGGCGCAAGCCGACGCCGACCGAGCCAAGACTGAGGCCGCGATTCGGACGAACGACGTGGCTCGTGCCGAAGAGGAAGTGGACGTCGCGAACGCCCGCCTCGTGGAAGTGCTGAGCGCCGATCCGTACACGCGGATCGTCCCCACCGAGCCCGTTGTCGTACCGCTGCACCTGATCGACCCGGACCACGGCTCCGGCGAGTTGCTGGCCATGGGTTTGTCGAGCCGGCCCGAACTGGCCGAGGCTCGTCACCTCGTTAACGAAGCGGTCCATCGCTACGAGCGAGAGCGTTACGCACCTTTGCTGCCAAGCGTTCTGTTAGGACTGAGCGACGGTTCCTTCGGTGGCGGGCTAGGCGGAAACATTGGCAACTCGGCCAACCGCTTTGACTTCGACGCCGTCGCGTTCTGGGAGTTGCGAAACTTTGGTTTCGGCGAACGTGCGGCGCGTGACGAACGCTGGTCTGTCTACGAGCAGCGTCAGTTGGAAGAGGTGCGTTTGATGGATCGCGTGGCGCGCGAGATCAACGTCGCGCATGCACAAGTTCGTTCCCGAAAGGGACAGATCGCCGTTGCTGAGTCGGCGGTCGAGGCTGCGACCGAGTCGTACGAGCGCAATACGACACGCATCAAGGAAGGCGTCGGCCTGCCGATCGAGACCCTGCAAGCGATCCAGGCGCTCGATCAAGCTCGCCGCGAGTACGTCCGCACTGTCGTCGATTACAACGCGGCCCAGTTCCGACTGCATCGCGCACTAGGCTGGGCGATTCAATAGTTGATTCAGGAATCGCCACGACGAGACGGTGCGGTTGTAACGGTCTTAGCGATTATGTGCAGCGGCCCCAAAAAACGTAGCTGCCGGACCAATCTTAATGTTCTCTTCGCGTTGACCGATCCGACTGAAGTAAAGACTACAAGACGTACAGCTATTGCCGCCGGATCATCCGGCATCGTCGAGCCCTCAGTAGGATGGACTTCCAGTCCGTCCGCCAAAACGACGGACCAGAGGTCCATCCTACAACTGACGCAGCCGGCAAGTCATTGGAAAACTCACGGAGGAGCGCAGATGCGTTTACGGTTCTATCTAGGAGGCTTGGTAGCCTGCTGTCTGGCTTTCGGCGGGTTCGCGCCACTGTCGGCTCAGCAACCGACTTTGGAAGACTACCAGCACTTGCAAGAAGTCGTCGCCCGCCAAGAAGCTCGGCTTCAGCAATTGGAAGTGAACCGTTTACCGCCAGTTGATAGTGGAGCGGGGTTCTACAACGCGGCAACCAACGCAGCCGTTGAAAGCCGCCTCGCCGAATTGGAAGAGTTCCTCGACGACAAGGGAGCTGACAAGGGCGACAGTTCCTCGGGGAAGCCGACCATCAAATGGTCTGGCCGCATCCATGCGGATTACTGGGGATTTCCGGAACACTCCTCCGGCATTTCCGATTTCGAACACCCTCCCTCGACACCAGCCGCCGCCATCGACGGCACCGATGTTGAGGATCGCTTTGCTTTCCGTCGCATCCGCCTCGGCATGCAAGGCGACATTCTCGACACGATGCTCTACAAGCTCGAGTTCGATGTGAACAATCCGGGGACGCCCGAATACAAGGATGTGTATTTGGGATGGCAGGAGCTTCCATTCAATCAAACCGTCCTGCTCGGCAATCAAAAGCGTCCGCTCGGCTTGGATCACTTGAACAGTAGTCGCTATAACGTCTTCATGGAGCGGCCGCTGGTCGTCGAAGCGTTTAACGAAGATGCTCGCCGAGTCGGTCTGGCCGCGTATGGCTACACGGACAACGAAAAGTATCACTGGCGATACGGCGTTTACAATTTGGAAAACACGTCGACGGACGGGCGCTTCATCGGCGACTCGCTCCAGTTGAGTGGTAACTTCCGCTTGTCGTCGAGCCCTTGGTATGACGACAGTTCCGGTGGTCGCGGCTATTTCCATTGGGCCGTTTCCGGAATGTACGCTCGCCCGGATGGTGACAATACCGCGGCCGACACCAATGCGAATGATGGCCGATTTCGCACTCGCATGGAGGCACGATCCAATTCCCGCTGGATCGACACCGGCCGCATCGCCGGAATCACGGATTATGAGATTGTTGGGCTGGAGTCGATCGTCAATGTGGGGCCGTTTCAAGTGGTCGGTGAGTATCAGTCGAACTGGTCCCAGCGAAGCACCGCCGCGGATCTGAACTTTCACGGTGCCTACGTCTACGTGTCGTACTTCCTGACTGGTGAACATCAGCCTTACGAGCGAACGACAGGAACAATCGGTCGCGTAAAACCCTTTGAAAACTTCTTCCTTGTCGACCGTTGCTGCGGTGGACGCGGCAGGGGGATGGGAGCGTTGCAAATCGCCGCCCGCTACTCGTATCTGGATCTCTCGGACGAGAACATTCTCGGCGGAGAGGGAAAGAATTTCACCGCCGGACTCAACTGGTTTTGGACACCCTACTCAAAGCTTCAACTGAACTATATTTACGGTGACATCACGAATCATGCCGACGTCAATGGATCGACCGCGGGCAACTATCACATCATCGGCACACGCTTCATGGTTGACTTCTAATCAACGAATGCCCTCTTCAATGGGAGAGACGAATATGCGTTTACAATTGTTGGCGCTGGCACTTTTCGCGACGATGACCGCGGCACCGGCCTGCGCGGGTGACAGCGATCACGATGGAAAACATGATGGGCACGGCAACGTCGCACGCCGCACCTTCTGTCCGCACTGCGGCGAGGCCTGTTACCCTACAGTCACCAAAGGAAAGGAAACGAAACATTGTTGGAACGTCGAGACAAAGGCGATCTGCATTCCGAAGGTGCGGTTCCCCTGGGAATCGGATTGCGGAAAGGGAAACGGCAAGGATGCGTGTCCGGCTCCCAACTGTGGTCGTACGAAGTATGTGAACGTGCTGATGAAGCACGAGTACGAATGCTCGACGTGCAAGTACAGCTGGGACGTTGACAGCTATAAGAATGGCAACGGCAAGAGCGACAAAGATCCTGCTGACGAAAGCCCGGCGCTGGCCGATCCACCGCCCGTCGAAGCGAGCCTGCCGCAAAGCAATCGCCGTATCGCGCCAATTGCCTTCGAAGAGCATAACGCGGCGAGTCCCGCGAAGAAGAGCTACACCGAAATTCTGACGTCGTTCTTCAAATGAGCATTCAATCAAACTTTTGTACCCAGACGCCTCCGATCAATTCGGAGGCGTCTGTCGTTTCTTGTCCGGGATGGAACCGCTCCCGTTGCAAAACAGTGGGCACTTGGTACCGTGGCGGCACGAGTGCCTGATGTTTCACTGCCTCATCAATCCGAACAATCGGAGACCGTAACGTGCCGACGCGATTCCATAATCTCACTTTGCCCAGCGGCACTGCCGAAGTCACAACCGCCACCTCGCTGGCCTTTACCGAAGGGCCCGCTGTCCACGCCGATGGAACGGTCTTCTTCTCGGATATCGAAAACAACCGGATCATGAAGCTTGCGCCCGACGGCACGCGAAGCGTCTTTCGCGAGCCGAGCGGCCGTACGAACGGCAACACGTTCGATCAGCAAGGGCGGTTGCTGCACTGCGAAGGTGCCGAGTTTGGCGCGGGCGGTGGACGGCGAATCACGCGGACGAATCTTCAAACAAACGAGTACGAAGTGTTGACGGATCGCTTCGATGGAGTGCGCTATAACGCGCCGAACGATATCTGTGTCGATGGCCAAGGGCGGATCTACTTCACCGACCCCTGTTACGGCGACCGCTCGCAGATGGAGATGGAGATCGAGGGCGTCTATCGGATCGATCTCGACGGCAGCGTCACTCGCATTCTGCAGCAGCCCAACATCGAGCGGCCCAACGGCATCGCGGTCACTCAGGACTCGAAGCGGCTGTACTTGGTTGACAGTTGCCCGACGATCGGCGGCAACCGGAAGATCTGGGGCTTCGATCTCGATGAGCGAGGAAATCCCTCCAATCAACTTGTCGTCATCGACTTTGCACCCGGTCGAGGCGGCGATGGCATGCGGCTCGACATCGAAGGCAATCTTTACATCGCCGCCGGGATCATGACTCCGCGGGGGCCGCACGAGACTGCCGACGTTCCGCCCGGGATCTACATCGTCACGCCGGAAGGCGATTTGAAGTCACGCATCCCGATTCGCGAAGACGTGCTCACGAACCTCGCCTTCGGCGGGGCCGACGGCAGAACGCTCTACATCACCGCCGGCAAGACTTTGTTCACGACCAGAGTCGCTACTCCGGGCCAGGTCGCATATCCGGCCTGGACGTCATGATCGCGTCAACGTATCGAGTTCATGCAATCGGCAAACTTGCGGTTCGACGCCTCCGTGCGTTCCGATACTACTCAAAGCTGCGTGCGCTAAACATGGCATTGAACGTCCAAGTAGGTCACTTCCGCCGGAAGTGACCTCTCCGTGACCTCTCCGTGATCTCTTAGAAACCGCGGTGTTCGCGGGTGCGGCAAGGTCACGCTCGGCGGGCGTGACCTACATTTGAGACAAAGCTCTAGCGGGATTCAAATCACTCAGGCTTCGAGGTGGCAGTATGTGGTGGATGCCTTGGTTAGTGGGCGCCGTCTGTTTGGTCGCGATCTGGATCTTGCGTGACATCGGTCAGCGTCGCCATGCCATCATTCATAACTTCCCGATCATCGGGCACTTTCGCTATTGGCTGGAAGCGATCGGTCCCGAGTTGCGGCAGTACATCGTCACCAGCAATAACGAAGAACTTCCGTTCAGCCGCGATCAGCGAAGCTGGATCTATGCCTCGGCCAAGAAAGAGAACAATTACTCCGGCTTCGGGACGGACAATGACTTGGAGTTGTCGCCCAACCATTTGATCTTGCGGCACGCGGCGTTTCCGTTGAGTGGCCCCAAACCCGGCGACGCGGGCTACGATCCCCGCTACCCGATACCTTGCGCCAAGGTCCTCGGCGAGTACCGTGGCCGAGCGAAGGCGTTTCGCCCAACGTCGATTGTCAACATCTCGGCGATGAGTTACGGATCGCTGAGCAGCCGCGCGGTCGAGGCGATGAATCGCGGCGCGAAGCTGGCTGGCTGCTTGCACAACACCGGCGAAGGCGGCGTCTCGAAGCATCACCAAAACGGCGGCGATCTGATTTTGCAAATCGGGACTGGCTACTTCGGGTGCCGCACGGCCGATGGCCGATTCAACGAACAGAAGTTTGTCGAAGTCGTTCAAGCCAATCCGATTCGAGCCATCGAGATCAAGTTAAGTCAGGGTGCCAAGCCGGGACTGGGGGGCGTGTTGCCTGCTGCCAAGATCACGGCCGAGATTGCGGAAATCCGCGGCATCCCGATGGGCAAGGACTGTATCAGTCCCTCGTCACACCGCGAGTTCCGCGACGTCGACAGCATGTTGGATTTTGTCGAGCGCCTCGCCGACTTGAGCGGCTTGCCCGTCGGCATCAAGAGCGCGGTGGGCGAGATCCAGTTCTGGAAAGATCTCACTCACCAAATGGCCACCACCGAACGTGGTGTCGACTTCATCACCGTTGACGGCGGTGAAGGCGGAACCGGTGCCGCGCCATTAGTTTTCGCGGATCACGTGGCGTTGCCGTTCAAGTTGGGGTTCGTCACCGTCTATCGCGAGTTCGTGCAGGCTGGGCTGACCGATCAAGTCGCCTTCATCGGCTCGGGAAAGCTCGGCTTTCCAGAATCCGCGTTGCTCGCGATGGCGCTGGGATGCGACATGGTACACGTCGCCCGCGAGGCAATGTTGTCGATCGGCTGCATTCAAGCACTGAAGTGCCACACGGGGCATTGCCCAACGGGAATAGCGACGCAGAACAAGTGGTTGATGTCCGGCTTGGACCCGACGTTCAAAGCCGCGCGGCTGGCGAACTACGTGGCGACGCTGCGGAAGGAGTTGCTCCAGTTGAGTCACGCCTGCGGTAAGCAACATCCAGCGCTCGTCACCACCGATCACTTCACGATCTTGAACGACCACTTCGGCGGCATGAGCGCCCGAGAATGCTTCCGGTACGAATCTGGCTGGGGCGTTCCCAGCCAAGCCGATCGGGGCGAGATCGTGCGGTTGATGTCAGGCGTGGAGCTGGATGCCAGCGAGTTGATCGCCACTTAGGCACCGCAAAAAAATAACTTGATGAATTGGAAAAGTAGCGGCAGGGCGCAAGCCCTCCGGTTCGCGGCACCGGACGGCTTGCGCCGTTCCGCTAACTGGCGCCGTTCCGCTAAGTCGTCAAGTTATCTTTTCGCCGATTCTTTGTGTCGTCTTTCGCTCCGCGAAAGAACGCGCCCTTTCGCGGAGCGAAAGGCGACTAACTTAACCGATCACGTTGTCGCCCGCGTTCTCTCGCTGATGAATCGTGATCGGCCAGCCGGGAAACTGGTTCTCGGGGTTCCCGTCGGTCGGATCACAGAGGAAGCGAAACGCCTCCAACTTGTAGGTCTTGGCCTCGGTGTCGATCGTCACCAGCCCAAAGCCGCTTCCCTTTTGATGAGCCAGATCGTAGCGGTTCTTCTCGGTGCCGACCTCCGGATTGCCGACGGCATAAACGTAGGCGCGATTGCCAAAGCCATCGAGATACTCGCCGGTGTTCGGCAAGCCGTGCGACGGACGGCTCTCGTGCGTCATGCCAACTTCGTCGGGCCGCCACCAGCGCGGATAGCCGGCACTGATGGCCGGCGTGCAGAAGGACCAGCAGCTGTCTCGTTGCTCGTCGACGCCGTATTGAACCAACGTCGTCAGGTGCTGGTCGCCGTTGATGTGCAGCGGCATTCCCTTGCGAAGGATGCGAACTGCGTTGTTGCGAGCCGTTTGGGGCCAACCGCCCGAGTCGAGATCGGCTTTCAGATAGCCGTAGAAGCCGCCGTGATGAGTCGCGACACCGGCGAACACGGTTTGACTCAGCAGCACCTTCATGCTGTGCCCGCGCCAGTCGTCGCACCAATGCTCGAGAAACCTCTCCTGCCGTTCGCCTAACAGGACGAGTCCCGGTTTGTCGAGAACCGACGTATCGAAGTCCTTGTCGAGCACGTGGTCCGCCCGCCCGCTGCCCGTTTCGACTCGCGCGGGGCCGCTCTTGAACTGACGGTCACCCAAGATCGCAAAACTCACACCGCCATAGACCAGCTCGCCAAAGTAGACACTGATGTCTTGCTTGCAGGGTGCTGGATCGAAGTAGTCTGGGTGATGACTGGCGCACGTTTTGTGAACCACGTTGACCATCCGAGCCGGCTCGCGATAGCCGCCGCTGGACGACGTCGTCCCCTCGTTCATCTTCGCGCCGCCCTCGCCCCAGATGTTGCCTTGAAACACATCGTGATCGTCCGGAATACAAACCGTCGGCCGGTCGCGCATCGCTGCGCGAAACGCCCAGCCGAACATGTAGAACTTTCGCAGGTAGTTCAGGATCGCTGGTTCCGCGGGATCGCGGATCAAACCGAACCCGCCGTGATCCTCGTACAGCTGATCGCCCGAGAAGTACAGCATGTCCGGATCGAGCCGCAGCAGATTCTGCGCGACTGGCTGATAAGGAAAGCCATAATCCTTTTGGCAGGTCAGCGCCCCTAGCCGAAGTGGACGTCCTGCGGGATTTGCCTTGATCGTCCCCGACCATTCGTGGGCGGTCTGCGAACCGTCGGTATGTTGCTCTTGGTAAACGAGCTTATAACGGGCGGCTGCCTTCTCGTTCCAATTTGCAATTCGAAAAGTTGCCGTCCACGCATCGGCGTCCAGCTCCGCCGCGGCGAGAGAATTCCACTGACCATCCCGCTCGACGTGCAGCTCGACCGACTTATTGTCAGCTTCGCCGAGCGGCCCCGTCAGCGCACTGATCTTCAGCACAAAGCCTTTATCGCTCCGGGAATCGCTCAGCGAATACATCGACCACAACAGCGGACCGAACTTGCGAGTCGCATCCACGGTGAAGGCATCACCGGCCACCAACCAGTTGCTGAATCGATAGCGGCTTCCCTGGCCATTCTTCAGTTTCGCATCGAAGTTGTTCACGAGAGCAACGTTTCCTAGTACGGCATCGGCCGGGAAACTCTGTTTCAGCGAGCCCAGTTCTTCACCCGTGGCGTCGGCCGCCGTCAATTGAAGAACAAACTGTTCGCCCTGCGGCGTTCCGGTCAGACGAAGTGTGATCTGGTTTGGCTTCGCCGCTCCTTCGACGTGTACCTGCTGGCGGCCGAGCATCAACTCGCCATTTATCAGCCCTGCGTTCAGCCCTCCGCCGGCAAAGCAATTGCTGCGATACTCACCGATGTCACTGCGAACTCCGACGCGGAAGCCGACGCCGCCGTCTTGAAGCTTGACTTCGGCTTGTGTTACCTCGACCGACATCTCAAACGAGCCTGACGCGTTCGTCAGCTCATGGGTAATCAGTTGGATGTTCCGGTTGCCACCAGTCGACTGACACTCGGCCGCGCCAGCATCGATCCGCCAATCCTCCATCGGATTGGCCCAGCAATCACCGCTCAGCCAAACACGATCAGGCGTCTTGCTCCACAGGCCAACGATGGTGGACGTGTGTGCTGGCGTTTGTGCCGCGCCGCTGGTTCGCCCAACTCCCCACCACGCCGAGCCCAATCCCATCAGTTTCAAAACCAATCGTCTGGATATTGCCCGCATTGTCGTAAACTCTCCCTACGTCAGTTATCGAACAGTCTTACGTGGTTTTCGACGCGACTCATACAAGCACGACGCGCAAGCGAGTGTGTACATCGGCTTAACCCACTCGCTTGCGCGTCGTGCTTGTACTTGGCCCGCGACCGGAAGCCCGTCATGAAAGATTCCAGTGTACCTGCCGCAACTGAGCGAAGGGAGAAGCTCTCAGAGATTCATACCAAACGGTCAGCAATGATCCGTCGGTCAGTTGCACCGTCGACGGATAGCCGAGGTCGCCCGAGGTGCCATCGGCCGATAGGAGCAGTGGCTCGGACCAAGTTCGACCATGATCGTCGCTGAGGCGGGCTTGGTTGCCCAGTGGAGCGCGCCGATGCCCGTAACTCATTACGAGCCGATCATCTCGCAGACGAAGCAGGTGCGACGGGAGACCCCAGACGCCGATGGCGTGCGGCGCGGACCAAGTCTCTCCTCCGTCACTCGATTCGCTCTGTAACGTCTCGCCGGAATTCTTGGCGTTGTGGTTGCGGACGTGGACGATGATTCTGCCATCCGCGGTCTCGACGGCGTGCAACTCGTGATACTGTTCGTGATCGTCGCCATCTCGCGGTGGAATCTCTGCCAGCCAACTCCACGTCTGGCCGTCGTCTTTCGACTCGCAAACTCCGACACGATGCGGCTCGCGCCACAAATCCTTGCCGGCGTACAGCAATCGGCCGTCCGCCAATTGAACCGGCCCGTGCGGACTGTCGACCAAACAGTCGTACGTTCCCGACCAATTCACGCCGCCGTCGGTCGATCGCTTCATCCACACGCCCAGCGCTGCCTGGCGCTGCGCTGCATCGATGCGGTGATGAGCCGCTTGCCAGCGCGACAGCTTTGCGGCGTCCCAATTGCCGGCCTGTTCCGCCTTCTGCAAGATCGGTTCGTAGGCCAGCGATGTGAACGTCGTGACCAGCAATGTTCCTTTGGCCGTCTCGACGATCCCGGCGTCGCGATCGTCGATCGGCCCGTCGATCACGACTTCTGGCCAGGACCACGTCCGCCCTTCGTCCTTGGAACGCATCAGCTCGACTCGTCCGAACGGGCAAACGTGCGTCTCGCGCCCGCCGGAACAGACGACAAGCAATTCGCCGTTCGCCCGACGAGCCAGTGTCGGCCAGCCGTGGTATCGATGCGTGAGGTGACTGATGACGCGTGCCTCGTCAAGTGTCGCCGTGGGAGTTGCGTGTGCTGGGCGAGACACGGCGGCCGCCAAACTCGCGGCGCCAATCCCTGCGAGAAATGACCTGCGATTCCAGGGAGTTGTCATGGTGTTTGTCCTTCGATGTGGGAGGCGCATGTGACCTGCGTAGGCGGTCACACCGACTCGTCAGCGACATAGTCTTCCAACTCGGCGTCTTGAATCTCTTCCAACTCCAGCACCGGCCAGCCCTTCTCCTTCGCGCCACACACGGGACAATGCGGATAGGAGCACGCCGCTTTGACGCTCGGGTCGTCGCTCACTTCGGCGATATCCTCCCAGACCAATTCGCATTCGTCACAGACCGCGCAGATGGCTTCACACTCGGGGCACGACCGGAATCGAAGCAGACCGTGCTCGCAGAACTCACACTCGCAGATATAGGGTATCTCGTCCGTACTCATGACTTCTTATCTCGGGAAAGCAGTAACGATATTCATAGTGTCAGTTTCAAAAACAATAAAGGCTCGGTCAAATGGCAGCAACCTCTGGCACTATCTTGCCATGCCTCGGATTTCGCTTCAAGGCTTATGTCGTTGGGAGGAATCGGCGGCCTGCCCATGTACGATCCAGCCGGTCGGCGATACGGTTAGGGTGAGCGGCAGACGAAGAATTATCGGGAGGGTGAGGCTCCTGCCGAACCGGCTCAGCGGGAGCTTCGCCCTCCCAAAACTTTCGGTTGGTAAGAATTCATGTGCCGCTCGACTAGTAGCTGAATTTGCGATAATTCAGCGATTCCGACGTGGCGGCTGAATTTTTGCAAATCCAGCTACGGTAAATGTTCGCCATGAATCAGCCCATCGACTTAATCGCAACCACCGCGTTCGGGCTGGAGGCGGTCGTGAAGCGCGAGCTGGCCGCACTGGGTTACGAGGCCCGGATCGGCGAGCCGGGGCGAATTCATTTTGCCGGTGACTTGTCCGCGATCTGTCGAGCGAATTTTTGGCTGAGGACGGCCGACCGCGTTCTCGTGCGTGTCGCGAGTTTTGAAGCCGCGGATTTCGAGGCCTTGTTCGAGACGACGAAAGCGTTAGCGTGGGGAAGCTGGATCGCAAAAGACGGCCAGTTCCCGGTCATCGGCCGCTCGCTGAAGTCGCAGTTATCGAGCGTCCCGGCATGTCAACGTGCCGTCAAGAAAGCGATCGTCGAGAGCCTGCGCGCCGCGCACGGCGTCGAGACCTTGCCCGAGACGGGGGCGATTTACAAAGTCGAGATCGCGCTGCTGAACGACCAGGCAACCTTGACCATCGACACCACGGGTCCAAGCCTGCACAAACGAGGCTACCGGCTGCAAGCAGGCGACGCTCCCTTAAAGGAGACGTTGGCCGCTGCGATGGTCCAGTTGAGTTTCTGGAATCACGAACGACCGTTCCTCGATCCCTTTTGCGGCAGCGGCACGCTGCCCATCGAAGCTGCCTTGATCGGGCGAAACATCGCCCCCGGCATCCGCCGAAGCTTTCCCGCCGAGGAGTGGCCGCAATTCGAAGACCGCCTGTGGGACGAGGCAAGGCAAGAGGCGAGAGATTTGGTGTTGCCGCCGTTCGAGGAGCGGCTCGTGGGAACGGACATCGATCAGGGAGCCCTTTACGCCGCGAGGCAAAACGCCGAACGGGCGGGCGTGGCGGAGCAGGTCCATTTCCAACGTCGAGCGTTCGAGTCGCTGGCAAGTCAGCGAAAGTTTGGCTGCCTCGTGACGAATCCGCCCTACGGCGAACGGCTCGGTGACCAGCGAGAGTGGCACGACTTATATCAATCGATTCCCGAAGTGCTGCGAACGCTTCCGACGTGGTCGCACTTCATTATCACGTCGTATCCCGATTTTGAATCACTCATTCAACGCCCCGCCGACCGTCGACGGAAACTGTACAACGGCCGCATTGAGTGTACCTACTACCAATTCCACGGACCGCGTCCCGGTTCCAGCGATGATGCCGTGCGTCCGCCATCAACTGCGTCCGTCGAGACAGATCGTTCTCTGGACATCAAAGCACCGAGACCTCCGAGACCTGCAACAACGCCGGTCTTCGGTGGCATCACCGAGAAGGGAAGCGAGCAGGCGGAGTTGTTTCGCAGTCGATTGAAGAAGCGCGCCCGGCATCTTCGACGCTGGCCGACGAAGCAAGGAATCACCTGTTTTCGAGTCTACGAGCGAGACATCCCCGAGATCCCGCTCGTCGTCGACCGCTATGAAGAGCACTTGCACATCGCCGAATACGAGCGGCCGCACGATCGTGACCTCGGCCAACATGCCGATTGGCTTGATCTCATGGTAAAAACCGCGGGCGAGGCGCTGGACGTTCCGCCCGACAAGATCTTCTTCAAACGCCGGGAACGGCAACGTGGAGCGAAGCAGCACGAACACCTCGCCGGCCGACAATACGAAATCAAAGTCAACGAAGGCGGACTTCAGTTCATCGTGAACTTGTCCGACTACGTCGACACCGGCTTGTTCCTCGATCACCGAATCACAAGATCGCTGGTTCGTGAACAGGCGACGGGAGCGAACTTTCTCAACCTGTTTGCCTATACGGGAGCGTTTACGGTTTATGCTGCGAGCGGCGGGGCGACACGAACGACAACAGTCGATTGGTCGCGTAGCTATCTCGATTGGGCCAAACGCAATATGGCTGCGAACGGGTTCGTCGGTCCAGAGCACCGATACTTACGGAGTGACGCGAGGGGGTTCTTACGAGACCCTGGGGAAGACCAAAAATACGACCTGGCCGTCGTCGATCCGCCCACTTTTTCGAACAGCAAAAGAACCGAAGAAGATTGGGATATACAGCGCGACCACATCGAGCTTCTGTCCGGTGTCAGGCGGTTGATGGTGCCAGGCGGCACGATCTTCTTCTCGACGAACTTCCGGCGATTCAAGCTGGACGAAGCGGGCCTCCCAGCGCTGGAAATCCGTGAGATCAGCAAACACACCGTCCCCGAGGACTTCCGAAACCGACGGATTCACCGCTGCTGGCGGATCGTCTGCCCAAGCTGACAACGGCGACGGCTTTGTCCGCCGGGCCGCATCTCACCCCCGCACTGCCTAGAACCCCCAGTTGCTCGTAAAAGTCGGCAAGATAGGACGACACTGCGTCCTCAAGGGGGGCGTCTATAGGTAGCCGATCTGATCCGCCGATCAAACCCTTCGGATACATCGAACAGGAGTTTCCCGCGCACCTAGTTCTACCGCTACGTTCCCTCAACTGGGATCCAGCGGGCCAGCCCAACCCTGACGAGCCACGTATGCCTGATCTCGCGTTCTGTTTTCGGCGTCTCTCGATCAGGATGCTGGTCGGATGGTTGATCGTCGCCGTTTCCGTGACGGCTGGTCCGCCAGCGTTCGCAACCTCACTTCGACGGAGTGCCATCGTGCAAGCCGTCGAACAGGCCCGGCCCTCGGTCGTTAACATTCACGGCCGCAAGACCGTCGCCACGGAAGAAGAAGCCGGTGCGTTTAAACAAGTCAACGGGATGGGAACCGGGATCGTCATCGACCCGCGTGGCTACATTGTGACCAATTTTCACGTCGTGGACGGCGTGAAGCGAGTCCAAGTCTCGATGGCCGACGGCAGCACGCTGGTCGCACGTCTTGTTGCCAATGACCCGGTAACCGATTTGGCAGTTATCAAGATCGAAGCGTCTCAACCGATGCAAACGATGACCATTGGAACATCGAGCGATCTGATGACCGGAGAAGAAGTAATCGCCATCGGCAACGCGTACGGTTACGAGCACACCGTCACGCGTGGAATCATCAGTGCTTTGCATCGGACCGTGGAAGTCGGCGAAGGGCAAGAGTACGCCGACCTGATTCAAACCGACGCGAGCATCAACCCAGGCAACTCGGGCGGACCGCTGTTGAACATCGACGGCGACATGATTGGAATCAATGTCGCCGTGCGAGTCGGTGCCCAGGGGATTGGTTTTGCCGTTCCGATCGATCGTGCTCTGGACGTGGCCGCTTGGTTGCTCGATACCGAGGTGCGTAAGACGGCGACGCATGGCATTGACGGCAAAACGCTCGTGAGCCCACAGAAGAGTGAGTTTATGATCACGGCTGTCGCCGCCGGCAGTGCGGCGGATAAAGCAGGTGTGCTGCCGGGTGACGTGGTCCTAAATGTGGCGGGTGTTTCCATCAGCCGCAGCCTCGATTTTGAGCGTGCGCTGCTCGACAAACGTGGCGGTGACGAGTTGTTGCTGACCGTGCGTCGCGGCGGCGAACCACGAAAACTCGCGATCGTTCTGGACAACCCGTCTGTCTCGGAACGCTCCGTCTCGGAGTTGGCGTGGGACGTGTTCGGCATCCGCCTGACGCCAACGGCGAGCGGCACCTTTCGACGAATTAGCACGCGCTATCGCGGCGGCTTGAAAGTCATCGGTGTCCGTCCCGACAGCCCCGCCGCACAGCAAGGGATTCGCTACGGCGACATCTTGGTTGGGATGCACAAGTGGGAGACGGTTTCGATGGATAATGTGGCGTTCATTCTCGAAAGCGACGTCGTCCGCGCCAATGAACCGGTGAAGTTCTACGTCTTACGCGGCGGCGAGACGCTCTTTGGCCACTTGCAGGTCTCGATGCGCACGCAGTGACGCGACAGGCCCAACGGGCCGTCGCTATGTGAGCCCAGGCGTGCTCTGACCTATTGAAGCTGCGCGTATTAGGCCCGAAGGGTCGGCATCACCTCTGCCGGTGGCTCACGCCCAATGCCACTCCCTTTGTAGTGGTGGCTTCCAGCCGCCACGTGATTTCACGGGAATTTGTGGCAGCTGGAAGCCACCACTACATCCGATTGTTTCGCGAACTGAGTGGCATTGGGCTCACGCCACCGGCGGAGGTTGTGTCGTGCCTCCGGCACTTAATTCTCGTCAGGCACACCTGGCCCGACTTGCTGGTATGCTGAAGGTTGCCTTCTTTGGGTCGAGCAACTCTCGCCTTTCACCACTCGCGGCCACGGAGTTGACATGGAGTCCGAATTTGTCGCTTGGCTGCGACGTCACGCGCCAGCGCATCCACAATTGACACTCGGGATCGGTGACGACGCCGCCCTCCTCTCGCTTTTGTCGAGCCAGTGTGTCGTCACGAGTGACATGCTGATGGACGGAGTGGACTTTGTGCTGAGTGATTGCGACCCGCGACGGGTCGGGCGAAAGGCGCTAGCTGTTAATCTCAGCGATCTCGCGGCGATGGCATCCAAACCTGTTGCTGCGATTGTGTCGATCGCGGTGCCAACGACCATTTCGCTAGAAGTGACGAAGGCCATCTACGACGGTCTGTTGGAACTGGCTGCCGAGTACGGCGTGGCGTTGGCGGGAGGCGATACGAACAGCTGGAGACACCCGCTCGTGATCAACATTACCGCCATCGGTGAACCGCCACAGCGGGGAGTCCTGACGCGGAGCGGCGCGCGGGCCGGCGACGCCATTCTCGTCACGGGGGAGTTCGGGGGCAGCATTCTTGGCCGGCATTTTGACTTCAGGCCGCGAGTTGACGAGGCGCTCTGCCTTCATCAGCGCTATGACTTGCACGCGGGAATCGATGTCAGCGACGGTCTCTCGCTCGATTTGAGCCGTCTGGCGCGCGAAAGTTCGTGCGGTGCGATCATCGATGCTTCGTGCGTGCCGATCTCGGGCGATGCCTTTCGTTTGGCTGAACGGAACCCGGATCGTGGCTCGCCCCTTGACCATGCTCTGAGCGACGGCGAGGATTTCGAGTTGATTCTCGCCGTCTCCGCGGAAACAGCGGAACGAATCGTCGCAGACCGCCCGATCGGCGTTCCACTGACTCGAATCGGTGAGTTTGTTGCTGAACCGGGACTGTGGCTGCGAAGCGAATCAGGTGATTGTCAGACGCTGACGCCGCGTGGATACGAACACTAATGACAGCGAGCACCTTCACGTTTCGAGCCACCAGCCTCGACGATACCGATCGCTTCGGCGAGGCACTTGCCAGGCTCTTGCCGAATGGGATAACCGTGTGCTTGTCCGGAACGCTGGGTGCGGGAAAGACACGGCTCGTCCAAGCCATCGCGGCGGCCTGTGGAGTCAACCGGGCCGACGTCGTGAGCCCGACGTTCGTGTTGTGCCAACACTATTCGGCATCGCGGCAGTTCGACCATTTGGATGCCTATCGCATTCGCGACGACGACGAGTTTCTCGAACTTGGTGTGGACGAGATGTTCGCGTCCGACGGGATCACGCTGGTCGAATGGGGCGAGCGCTTTCGAAATTGCCTCCCGCTAGATCGTGTTGAGATTCAAATCCAAGTTCTGGGCGATACGGAGCGTGAGTTTCGAGTCACTAGCATTGGTGATGTTGCGCCGCAACTCTGTGCAGAACTGCAACGCGTAGTTGGCGGGTAGGGCGGGTTGGCGTTGCGGATTGTTGGCAGGGCGGGCAACTCCTATACTCAGGAACTGACCCACACTCGTCATCCCTTAACAGTAACGGTGCCATGCCAAGTGAACGGATTCCGCGCGATCAGGCGGTCGCTCCTTTTTTTGTTGGCGTCGATGTCGGCGGCACGAATATCAAAATTGGTGTCGTTGACGACAACGGCGGCACTCTCGCGCAAACGGCAACTCCGACCGACGAAGAGCTTGGTGCGGAAGCGGCGATGCAACGAAGCCGTGACGCGATCGTCGGCCTGTTGGCCGAGTTGGGCTTGACGTTCGACGACGTTGCCGCGGTGGGGCTCGGAACGCCTGGTTCGATGGACATCCCGAAGGGCTTGATCCTGGAACCGCCAAATATGCCCAGCTGGCGTTACTTCCCCTTGCGGGATTGCCTAAGCGAGTTGTGTGGCAAGCCAGTCGGTTTCGCCAACGACGCGAATGCGGCCGCGTACGGCGAGTATTGGGTTGGGAGCGGTAGAAAGTGCAACAGCATGGTGATGATCACACTGGGAACCGGTGTCGGCGGCGGCATCATCCTGGACGGCGTTTCGCTCGACGGAGCCCATAGTTTTGGCTCGGAACTCGGACATATCATTGTCGATTCGAGCCTCGACGCGCGACTTTGTGTGTGGGGAGGCGGGCAGGGGCAACTGGAAGCTTACGCCAGCGCGCCGGCTGTCGCGGCGCGTGCCGCCGATCTGCTCGCCGCCGGACGCACCAGCAGCCTGACCAGACGCATCGTACAAGGTGAAGGACTCTCGTCATTGATGCTCTTCGAGGAGGCAGAGCAGGGGGATGAACTCGCGCGCGAGGTGATTGTTGAAACGGCGCGGATGCTGGGCGTTGGCATTGTCAGCGTCGTCCACGCCGTTGATCCCGAAGCGATCATTCTCGGTGGTGCCATGAATTTTGGCGGCCACGACACAGCGACCGGGCGGATGTTTCTCGATCGCGTGCGCGAAGAGTTCCAATCTCGCGCTTACCACGTCGTTCGTGATTCGGTCACGATCGACTACGCGATGCTCGGCGGAGATGCCGGCTACATCGGGGCAGCGGGTATCGGCAGAACGCTGCACCAACACTCCCAGCTGTAACGCAACCACTGCGGGCGACGTCGCTACGGCCAACAGGCGAGCGGGAGACGTAAGTCCTCTGATCCCGCCACGTTTGATCCAATCAGGGGACTTACGTCCCCCGCTCGCCAGAGATTCAGTGATGAATGGTGTCGAGCACTGGCGTCAGCCGCGCCACTGGTCATGGCCTTTCATCGGTTGCCTTTGCGGCGCATCCGCTTTAGGCTGGTCACCCTGACCTTACTGGTACGCCTTAGCCGAGCTGGGAGTTTGCAGGATGGGTGGTTTGACGTGGATTGATTGGACGATCGTGGCGATCTATGCGGCGTCGACGCTCGCGTTGGGTTGGTACTTCAGCCGCCGGCAGCGCGACACGCAAGAATACTTTGTCGGCAGCGGCAACATGAACTCGGTGCTGGTCGGTGTGTCGCTGTTCGCGACGCTGCTGAGTACGATCTCGTACCTTTCCATGCCCGGCGAAGTACTCGGCAAAGGCCCCGTCTACATGACGAACCTGCTGGCCTTGCCGCTGGTGTTCCTGATCGTCGGATATGTCTTGCTGCCGGTTTACATGCGATATCGCGTGACGAGCGCTTATGAGTTGCTGGAGGCACAATTGGGCGTGAGCGTCCGCATGTTGGGTGTCGTGATGTTCTTGAGCCTGCGGTTGGTCTGGATGTCACTGCTCGTCTATCTGACGGCCAAGGCGCTAACGGTGATGATCGGCGTCGGCGAGAGCTGGATTCCGGCGATCGTTCTTGTGACGGGGCTCGTGTCGGTGACGTACGCTTCGCTCGGCGGCTTACGAGCTGTTGTGATTACTGACTTGATGCAAACGATTTTGCTGTTCAGCGGTGCCGTGCTCGTGATTGTGATGGTCACGGTCGATTTCGGTGGTTTCGGATGGTTCCCCACCCAGTGGCAAGACAACTGGGACACACAGCCACTTTTCAGTCTCGATCCGAGTACGCGCGTTACCTTCTTCGGAGCCGTGCTAACGGTACTCGTCTGGCAAGTCTGTACCGCCGGGGGCGATCAAGTTTCGGTACAGCGATTCATGTCGACCAAGGATGCAGCAGCGGCCCGTCGATCTTTCGCGACACAGATGATCGTTTCGACCATCGTGACGATCACTTTGGGTTTG
>JAQBZB010000542.1 GCA_027622275.1 Planctomycetota bacterium
TTAAGAAATCAAGTTATGACAAATCTGGGGGCCTCGCGCTAGCCGTGTTATGAGAAATGCGGGCTAGGCAATGATCTCCCGCACCACATTCCCCGACACATCAGTCAGGCGGTAATCGCGGCCACCGTGGCGATAGGTGAGTCGTTCGTGATCGAAGCCCATCAAGTGCAGGACCGTGGCGTGCAGGTCGTGGACGTGGACGATGTTGTCGCGGGCGTGCCAGCCGTATTCGTCGGTCGCGCCGTAGACCATGCCGCCCCGAATGCCGCCGCCGGCCATCCACATCGTGAAACCAAACGGATGATGCTCGCGACCGTTGTCCCCTTCGCCGGTGGGCGTACGGCCAAATTCGCCGCCCCACAGCACCAGCGTGTCGTCCAACAGCCCGCGCAATTTTAGATCGGTCAGCAGCCCGGCGATCGGCTGGTCCACGGCCTGGCAGCGCTTCGGCAAGCGATCTCGCAAGCCGCCGTGATGGTCCCAGGCGTTGTTCTCCGGCGCATCGAACAGCTGCACAAACCGCACACCACGCTCGACCAACCGCCGAGCCAGCAGGCACTGGCGGCCGAACAGTTCCGAAATCGGCTGGTCCGTGCCGTAGAGCTTGTGCGTCGCCTCGCTTTCACGCGACAGATCGAACGCCTCGGGCGCTTCACGCTGCATCCGAAACGCCAGCTCGAACGAAGCGATCCGTGCGTCGAGCTGACTGTCGATGACGCGGTCTTGCTTGTGAAGTTCGTTCAACCGCAGCAGCGCGTCGAGCTTTCCTCGCTGACGCTGCGGGTTACTTGATGGATCCCCGAGGTTGGCGATCGGGTTCTGCAGATCGCGGACGAGCGTTCCCTGATAGGCGCTCGGCAGAAAGCTCGACGCCCACAGCTGCGCTCCTTGAAACACCGCGGCGGGACTGACGACGACGAAGCCCGGCAGGTTCTGGTTCTCGGTGCCCAGACCATACGTCAGCCACGAGCCCATACTCGGCCGCGAGAAGGCTTGCTCGCCGGTACACATTTGGAGCGCCGCCCCAGTGTGGTTAATGTTGTCGGCCAGCATTGAGCGGATGACGCAGATATCGTCGATCCGAGACGCGACGTGCGGCATGAGTTCACTCACCTCAATCCCCGACTCGCCGCGCCGCGCGAACTTCCAGGGCGACGGCAGCAGGTTGCCGGTCTTGGTCCGCTCGAGCTTCGGCTTCTCGAACGGCAGCGGCCGGCCGCTTTCCTTGGCCAAGCGCGGCTTCGGGTCGAACAAGTCGACATGCGAAGGCCCTCCCGGCATGTAGAGAAATATGACACGCTTGGCGCGAGGCAGGTAATGCGGCTCGCGAACCGCGTAGGGCCGCACAGCGCGATCCGTTTCGAGTTCGGCGCGGGCGTCGCTCGCCAAGAGGTCGGTCAGCGCCAACATGCCAAAGCCGCAACCGGTGCGAGCCAACGCGTCGCGTCGCGAAATCAATGTTCGATTCAATTCGGCGTTCCTCGACCAATCGTCCGCCATCGAGCGTCACTGCGGGCCAGTGATAAGTGTGCGGTATCTTCCCTTCCACTTCAAGCTTTTAATGCACAGCCCCTCGGTCTGGCTCGCTAATGTCGTTCATTGTTGCGCCCGAATCAGGAAATCAAACAGCTCGCCGTAACGCTTGTCGTCCAGCGTGATGTCCAGCGGCACGAGCTGCACTCCCGGCGGAACGAGATCGCGATCCGCCGGGAGCTTCACAGGATAGCTCTGGCGGCTCTCGCGATCGATGGTTCCTTCCAGCACGGCCGGTTCCGCGGTCAGTCCATCAGGGAGTTTCAATTCGATCCGATGCCGCTGAGCTTGATCGCGAAAGTTGCGGACGGTGACGGTCACCTGCTGCACATCGTTCTGGCTGAAGTCCACGCGATAGGGATAGGCCGAAATCCAATACGGATCAAACAGGTATTCGTAGTCCTTATCGGGCAGCAGGTTCCGATAGTGCTGAATGATTTCCTTCGACCACTCGTGATAGCGGCCGAGAAACTCTGCCGGGTCGGGCATGACGTACGAATGGCTGCCCATCACGATGTCGGGTTTGAGGTTCATCAGGTACCGGCTGCCGAGCAGATAGCCTTCCTCGAAGATCGCGCTGTTGCGAGCGACCACGGCTTCATGGCCGTTCTGCTTCTTGTCGGCCGGATTCCCGAAGAGGTTGTCGCCGGTGAAAGCGATCCGCTTGCCATCCAGCTCCAGCCACAAGCAGCAGCCGAACTCCGTCTGGCCCGGCATCCCATCGACTTGGATCTGGTAGCCTTCCCACTCGATCGCTTCGCCGTCGCGAAAGGCCTTGTCGATCTTCATGCCGTCGAAGCCGTCGCCATAGGCCGACACGAGCGCCGCGTAGTCGTAGCGGCGCGGAAACTCGCACTTGTCGGCAATGCGGTCCAGCGTCCAGGCCTTCGCGCCGTACTTCTCCTTGAGTTCGGGGCCGAGCAGAAAATGATCGCCATGCATGTGCGAAATCCAGAACGCGTCGATCGCCTTCAGCCCCAGATGCTGCCGCATGCCGACAATGATTTCCTCCAGCATCGCTTTCGGAAACAGCCCGCAGTCGAGGATCAGCCCGCGGCCGTTGTCCGACACGATGATGGCAAAGTTTTTGCCCTGCGTCTGATGGCTGAGTTTGTACAGATGCGGCGTCACCTGGTTGATCAGCGGCACCTTGGTCGGTGTCGAGATCGCATCCCGATCCTGCTCACGGCCAACGCGCACTTTAGGCAACTTGGGGTAGCGCGGTAACTAGATATTGATTAAACAATTCG
>JAQBZB010000188.1 GCA_027622275.1 Planctomycetota bacterium
CGTCGCGGTCGTACTCGCCCTGGTTGGCCCCGCACGATTCGCACCTGCCGCTGGCGTTCCAAGTATGCGCGGTCTTGGGCAGGCGGATGTTGCCGTCCGGCTTGGTGAACGCGGTGGCGATGCTGTATTTGCCGTCCGCCTTCTTCGAGCAATAGACGCTCCGCCGGCTCAGCAAGGCTGTCAGCTCGCTGGTTGCCAGCCCGAAGACTTGCTTGGTGAGGATGTGGTTGATGCGCGCCTGCTGATCAGGCATTTGGACTTGCAACCCGTCGTTGAGTCGTCGGGCGATCTCGCGCAGGAAGACGCCGGACTTGCAGAAGGGGTCGAGGAACGTCGTGTCGGGACGGCGGAACAGATCCTGCGGCAGGATGTCGAGCATCGCCGAAGCCAGCTTGGGCGGGGTGAAGACCTCGTCGGCGGACAGGTTCGCCAGGCAGGTGAGGATGTCGGGGTTATGACCGGTGGGGATCATCGGCGCTCCTCCGCCTGCTCGGCGACCTTGAGGTAGTGACAGGGAGGGTAATCCGCGATCGGTTTGGGCGGCGGGAAGACCCTTTGGCCGAAATCGTTCACTTGGGACGATAGCGCAAAGTCGTTCTGGCCGGCGAGTTCGTCGTAGGCATAGTCGCGGCGTTTAAGGCGCGCCCGCCCTAACGGTGACCATTCGGGAAAGATGATCGGGCTGTCCTCTGCCGTACGCATGTGAAGCGCGTCGCCCTGCACGATGTTCTGGGAAAGGATGTAGGTCGCGGCACAGGCGGCGCGTTCGGGGAGTGGGGCGTTGAAACGCGCCACGTGGCTGTCGCATACCACATTCAAGAGGCGATCACGGCAGGCGGTAATGTTGTCTGCCATCAGGTCGATGCCGTAGAGGCTGCACACGGACAGGATCGCGTCCCTTTCCCAATTCTCGCGGTTGCGGGCGTGTCTTTTATCAACGGTCAGCAGCTTTCGCCGCAGCACTTCGGCCAAGAAGTTGCCGTCCCCGCACGCCGGTTCGAGGAAGCGCGAATCGACCCGCTCGCATTCCTGCGCGACGAGGTCGAGCATGTGGTTGACCAGTTCGGGCGGAGTGAACACCTCGCCGTGGTCGATGATGCGCTGTCGGGGGTTCGTCACGGATGGCGCTATGAGCTGCTCTTCAAGTTGACGTTCGAGAGTTGACATGGCGAGCATTGGATTGGATTTGATGGAGTTGTGCCAGTCTGTGACGAATCACACGACCGTGAAGAGATCGATCGCGACCGGATTGCTCAGTTGCCTTACAGATGGCTGACTCTGGCGATTCTGCGTCAGTGAACGATTGCGCTTCCGGAGCCGATGAGCAGGTCTTCGGCCTTCTCTGCCAGGCGGGCAACGCAGAGCAAGAGCTGTTTGGCGTCGCGGTGGTGTCCGTGGTCGCGGGCGTGGTCCAAGGCAGACTTCATGTCGGTGGCGAACTTGTTCGGCCCGACCGTTCGGACGAGCGAACATGCCAGGGTGATCAGTTCCCGGTCACGGCGTGTCTGAGCGAGCTGTCGTGCCTGCTGGACCGTTCGCCGGGCTTTTCGACCTTCGGCCTGCTCTTGTCGTCTCAGACGCTCTGTGGCCGTGTGACACTCGGAGCATTGGTGCATTCGACGATCGGAGTCTGTTGACCGTCGGCGGAATTCTGTGAGTGGCTGGGTTCGCAGACACGATCGACAGATTCGTGACGGTGGGCTGGTTGCGGTAGAAGGCGGTGCTTCGTGCTGTGGACGTGGCATTTGTCGAATTCCGATTACATCGTGGCTGGCCAGAAGGGCTGGTCAGTCTGAAGTTTACGCTGCTAGGATCCGTTTGGCACCACGGAATCGGTGCCATGCTGAAAATCGACGCGGCTAGCTCGACGGAGCGAAGAGCGGACGTCCGACCGCCTGCCGCGTTTTCTGTTTCGGACGCTGCGTGAATCGGACTCGCGGTGATGAGTGGCAAGCTGCACGAAATACTCCCTCCGGATATCTATCAGGTACTCGCGGATACTCGGCTGGCTGCGTCGGCATCGCATCGATTGCGGCGAAACTCGCTGATGATCGCAGACGTGCCGGGTGAATACGCGAAGGCTCCAGAGGTCTCGCTGGAATTCATGTCGATGGTGCTTGTGCCCGATGTCATCCGGATCCACGAACACCAGATTGCTGCGCGGCGTGGGCTGGATGCTCTCACTGAGGATTTGCTTGGCAACGGCGGCACCGCGAATCCGCTGGAAAAAGCGTGGCGGTTCGCGTTCCATGGATGGGGCATTTTCTGGATTTGTTCTGGCGTCGCGAAAATCTCACAAGGCCGGAAACCCGAGCCGACTGAGATTGCGGAATGTCTGCTCCAGACATGGGAACGCATTCTCTGGCCGAAGATTGTCGCACTGGAACCGTACGACATCGAACTTGAATTGCTTGCCTGCGATGATGCAGCAAAGACCGCGGCGGATCGCAGAAAACAGCGATTGCTCTTGAACGAGAACAAGTCAACGGATGAAAAACCTCTGAGCGGTGTCCAAGGCTTTCCGAAACGTCCGAGTGATAAAGCATTCAGGGCGTTTGTCATGCGAAGTACAGGGGTCTCGGCCAACGAGACTGCGGAACATGTCTACGGTGCAAAGAAGAAGCAGTACCAAATATCACGGGACGTCACTGCGGTGGAGGAATACTTCAAGGCATGCGGCTTCCCTCAAGAGTCGTGGATGTCGAAAGCGGATAAGCCTGACGTTCTCTTTCTCCCCCCAGAAACGATTGATCTTGGACGGCGTGAAGATCGTCACACCAGTCGGCAACGTGATCGGTTTGAGAATTTCGATTAAATCCTTATGCATCCTGTAAGTCTATGATTTGCAACGGTATGCGTACGATATGCAGCACCGATCTGCATAAGGCTCCGCAAATGAAGGGAGGTCAATTCTTTCACTTTGCAAGGAGTCGCGAACATGCCCGACGGACTATTAACTGCGAACGAATTAGGCGCGGAACTGCGGGTCAAGCCGGACACAGTGAAGCACTGGTCTCGTACTGGTCGAATACCCACAGTCCGGATTACGCCTAAGGTCATCCGGTATGACCTTCAGGCTGTTATCGCTTCGCTTAAATCAGACAGCAGTACGCGATGTCCAAAAGGAGCTGCGGAGCAGGCGGTGATCGTTGTCGATGCCCTGCGAAATGGTGACCGCGAAAAAGCTGTGGAGTGTCTTGCAACACTGCGGCGCGAACACGGTATCCCGCTGATGCTGGGCAGCGATCTGGATGCCGGGGAGGTGTCGCATGACTGACACGTCCCTTGACGCAGCTCGGATGATCGACGTGGGCGAGTTGTCCCAAGTGACGGGACTCAGCAAGCCGACGCTGTGGAGGCATCATGAGGCCGGCCTGATCCCTGCCGGCTGCAAGATCGGTCGCGCGGTGCGGTGGCGACTACGCACGGGTGATCCTGACACCGGCGTGATGGACTGGCTTGAAGCTGGTTGTCCGTCTCGCGCTGAGGCTGGCTCTGGTCGGGACAACGATCAGCGACCAACTGCGTGACCCGTGTGGAGTCGATGCCTGTCGCCAATCGGCCAGACTCAACACGTCTCAAGAGGCTCTCAAGCGGATGCCGCGAGTTGAACGACTTCGCCGGGTTCGCGTCGAAACTGAACCAACTAACCAAATGAAAGACGGCGGTCGTCCCGGACAAAAAGACAGACCACCGTCAATTCGCAAGAGGCTCCTATGATACCAGAAACTCAATCCATGAGTACGGCGGATGCCGTGCAAGAGCAACCTGTTGACACTCCAGAACGACACAATTCAGGACCGCTGCAACTGCTCGACCTGCCGCCCGATAACGGCGATGCCTGGCCGCCACCAATGAAGCCTGAAGCCTTCTACGGGCCTGCTGGAGAATTTGTCGCCGACGTTCTGCCTGAGACGGAAGCCGATGAAGCCGCGCTGCTGTTTCACTTCCTGACGATCAGTGCGGCGATGATGGGGCGGGCGCGATACTTTCAGGTCAGCGGTACGAAGCACCACGCCCGTTTGTTTTCTGTCTGCGTTGGTGGTACGGCGAGCGGACGAAAAGGAACGGCGCTGGACTGTGCGACTCACTTCTTTCGTCTGGTCGACGGGGCAGCAGGTCCGGGCGGTCACTGTTTCTGTCAGGAGAACACTGTTTCCGGGCTCGTGTCTGGTTCTGGTCTGATCTGGCAGTTGCGAGATGAACGCGGAACCGGAAGAGATCATGATCCCGGTGTCGTCGATAAACGCCTGCTGGTCATTGAGTCTGAGCTGGGCGGCGTCCTGCGGGTCTGCCAGCGTCGCGAGAATGACCTGTCAGCAGTGATTCGCGACTCATGGGACGGAAAAACGTTGCGGACTCTCGCCAAGCAGCAGCCAGCGACGGCAACGGACCCGCACGTCAACATCATCGGGCACGTCACCCGTGAAGAGCTGCGGGCGACTCGGGACGGTGACGCAGGCGAAGCTGGCTGGCGACGAAGCTGGCCATTTCTGCCGCCGTGACCAGCCGCAGCGTCGGTTCGTGTCCGGACTGGCGGCCGGTTTTCGTGAACGATCGCAGTCGTTTTTCCGCGTCATCGAGTTCTCCCTGCAGCGCGTCCAGAGCGGCTTCCAGCCGGACGGTTTCTTCGAGACCGGGGGCGAGTGTCCTCAGTTGATCGAGCCAGCCGGACGCCGTTTTCAAGTCGCTGCGCTGCAGCAGCGTCTCGACATACGACGTCACAAAGACGGCCGCATCGGGAGCGTGCTCCAGCGCCCGCTTCAACTGCGTCGCGGCCCGCTCGCTTTGCCCGGCGTCCTGATACAGACGGCCCAGCAGCCAGCGATCGGGGGGCGTCAGCTGATTTCGATTGTCCAGATTCTCAAGCAGCGCGACGGCCGCTTGACGGTCCTGACTGGTCGGTCCGGTGGCGAGTACGGTGGCACGAGCCCGCTCGTCTTCGAGGTTCGGTCGCTCTCCCGCCGCGTCGCTGGCATCGAGCAAAGCCACCGCCTCTTTCCAGTCGGCGAACCGTCCTGTTGAGGACAGCAGCACGGCGAGCTTGCGACGGGCGAGCGACACCGCCGCGCGGATCGAGTCCGTTGTTCCCGCCAGTTCGACCGATTGCCGCAGCACGGGTGCCGCTGCGTCACGTTGCCCGCTGGTCAGCAGCACGTCGGCCAGTCCTTCCAGTGCCTCGGCGTTCTGCGGATGCTCTTTCAATTCCTGTCGAAACAGGTCGACGGCGCGGCTGGCGTCTCCGAACAGCCCGTACGTTTCGGCCAGTTGCAGCCGCGTCATTTGTGAGGCTCGCCGTCGGAATTCCGCGACGGCATCGTCACGCCGATTCCGGCGAAGGTAGAACCGCATCAGCGTTTGCGCGGCTTCCGCGTTTTTCGTTTCGCCCGCAGCCGCCTCGATCAGTTTTTCTTCCGCGTCCTCGCTGCCGGCCGCGGCGAGGGCTCGCCCCAGCCACAACGCGGCGAGGTGTTGATCGCCAGTCCGCTCGGCAATCCGCGACAGCGCGAGACGGAACTCAACGTGCCCCGTCTGGCTGGCCTGAGCGGATTTGATGAGCGCTTCGGCTTCGTCGTACTTCTCCCGCGCCATCAGCATCTCGGCGCGAAGCAGCGTTTCCAGAGGCGGGTTGTCCTGCGCCTCGCGGGCTTCGTCGAGCAGTTTTGTGACCTCGTGCCAGTTGCGGGCGACGTCCGGCACGCGCAGGTTCTGAATGATCAGCAGCCGGACAAGAGCCAGCCGCACGGAACTCAGATGGCGAAGCGCCTGGTATTCGGCGATGGCATCCGGCAGTCGATCGGCTCGCAGGTGAATCGCGGCCATTCCCAGCCGGGCGGGAATCGACTCGCCGTGGTACTTGAGGATCCGGCGATAGGCCCGCAGTTCTTCGTCGCTGTTTTGCAGCCGCCCGAAACACTGCGCCAGCGCGAGGTCCGTTCGCTCGGCGAGGCCGTTGGAGTTTGACTGAAACCGTCGCGCTTCGGTGAGGACCGTTGCCGCCTCCTGCCACTTTCCGGAAGCCATCGCGACGCGACCTTCCAGGAACAGTCGCGTTGCGTCGGAGCCGGGAGTTCGCGGCAGACTGGCGATCGCTTCGCGGGCCCGCTCGAAATCTCCCTGCGCGATCGTGAGGTCGGCCAGCAGAATCTGTGATCGCGATTCGCCTGGCGTTTCTACGAGAATCGATTCGAGCAGGCTGAGGGCTTTCTGCGGATCGCCAAAGTGCGATTCCAGAACGACCAGACGCAGTCGAAGATCGAGGTTGTCGGGGGACAGCTTGAGTCCCCGTTCGATGAGCTGCCGCGTCTCCAGCGCGGTTCGTTCGACCAGCCCGTCGCGGCCCGCGTGCCGGGCGGCTCGCGCTTTGGCGTAACCAATCTCGGCGGCGGCCAGCAGAATCTTCGCGTTGTCCGGGTCGAGCTCTCTGGCCTTGTCGAGATCCGCAGCGGCTTCGTCGATCGCGCCGGTCTGTTCGAAGAATCTCGCACGGGACAGCCAGGCGTCGGCATCGAGCGGATTCTCATCGACCAGCCGATCGACGAGGGACCGCGCCCGCTCTTTCAGATCGAGGTTGTTCTGATAGATGTCCGCCAGGCGGCTCCACGCTTCAATCCGCCGCGGCGAGTGCTCGATCGCCGCTTCGTAGGACTCGGCAGCCGCCTGGAAATCGACGAGCATCTCGTGACAGCGACCGGCCAGAAAATCGAGCTCGCCGTCGGCCGGGTGCGTCTGCCGCAGAATTTCGACATGAGCCAGCGCGTCTGTTGTGCGACCCAGAGTGATCGCAACTTGAATTTGTCGGCGGCGAATGTCCTCTCGCGCCGGATCGACTCGCAGCACATTTTCGTAAACCATGAACGCGTGCCGGCCGGCTTCCGGGCTGAGTCCGCCTTCGTCGAGCAGCACTCCGTAATCGGCCAGCGCATTGACGTCACCGGGGACGAGGCCGACGTACTGACTGTAAAACCGCTGCGCCCGTCCGATTTCTCCCGCGTCGCGGGCTGTCTCACCCAGCGCCCGCAGGTCGCGCGCGTTGCGACGAACCTGCCAGCCGTGAATCGCGTAGACCGAACCGAACAGGATGAGCATGACCGACGCGAAGATACCCAGAAACCGAAAGTTGACGACGCGGAAGCTGATGTCGGAAATCTGTTCCCCCGTCATCGCCTCGCGGGTCAGCGAGACGGGTTCGGTCGAGCCGGACTTTCGTGGCTCGCCACGAACGGCCGTCAGCTGACTTCGATCTCCGGCGTGAATGCCGAACGCGTCTGTCGAAGCTTCCTCGCCGCGGACCAGCCGCCTCAGAAGCAGACCGATTGCGGTACCGACGGCGATGCCCAGCAGGTTGGCCTGGAAGTCCGACCAGTCCGAGACCCGGCCAGGCACGTGCTGTTGAAGCAGCTCGGTCGCCCCGCCGTGAATCGCGGCCGTCCCGACGAGCAGCAGCGCAAACTGAATCGACTTCGACGTCGAGTACCACAGGAAAACCAGAGTCAGCCCGAAGTACCCGATGAAGTGGCAGACTTTGTCACTTCCGCCATCGTTGGGCACGGTGAAGCGATCTTCCAGTCCGAATATCCACCACGGGTTCCGCGCGAGCAGCACGTAGCTCAACGCGCACGCGAGCACCGCGGTCACAGCGAATTTGACTCGCCCGCCGAACACTTTGTCGCCGAAAACGGACGCGCAGACGCGAACGATCGCCGGGCGGGTGTCGCCGGAAACGATGTGTCGATTCGGAATCAATGGATCGGTCATGCGAGGCTCAGTGGATCGTGTGAGACGGCCTGGTCAGACCGCTGGCATCGACGGCGGCGGCAGTGCCAGTGGAACGGCCAGTGCCAGCGGCCTGCCGAGCGGAGGGCGCGTTTCGGAAGAACTCGTTCAGAACGTCGTCGCAGTGTGTTTCGTGGCGACGGAACCACGCGTCGTCGGCGTACGTTTTCCACTTGCCGAGCGGAGGCGGGTTGATCAGCGAACACAGCGGCTCGACATGTGCCGCATCGATCGCGCAGGTGTCGAGAACGCGAAACAGCGTCGCTTCGGGATGCGTGACCAGTTCCTCGAAACTCAGCGAGCAGTCCGAGTACGACCTGCCATAGAGATACGACAACTTCCACAGGAAATAGTGGAGCTGGTACGGATGCTCAACCGACCGTTCGTCAAGAAACGGGAACCGGTATTTCAGATCGCGAGCCCAGCGGAGTGTGTAGAACCGGTCGGCGGCGGCGAAGTCCGCCATGTGGCCGTCAGGCGGGAAGCGTTCGTTTTTCTGCAGGACGGAACACCATTGATCCCGCGGGTGACGGTAGATGTGCAGGATGGTCGCGTTGGGAAACGTCTGCCGCAGCCAGGGCAGTCGAAAATCGATCCGGTTGAACTGAAGCACCGGGCGAAGCGAGCCGGAACACTGCACAACCTCTTCGATAAACCGCTTCATCTGCGGATTCCAGTCACCGGCCCCCAGGTGAAACCCGCGGTCCTGCCACTGTTGATTGTAGAGTTCGCCGAGATGCTCGCAGTGCTCGTACTCCCGCCAGTAGTCGTCGACTCCGCGATGGGAAACGTCCACCTGCTCACCGCGCGAAGTCGGATCAAACCAGCGTCGCTCGTTAAACGGTTCGTAGTAGGAGACGCATCCGGGAATGTTTCGAAACAGATTCCACAACAGCGTTGAGCCGCTGCGGAACCGGCCGGAGATCAGCACGATGTCGTCGCGCTGGGCGACGCTTTGCGACTTCGGCGCCGAACCCAGATCGTACGGAGGCGGCTCGACGGAAAACGCTTCGAGCTCGTCGCGACGCCAGGCGAGTTGATCGCGCAGCGCTTCGGTCAGCGCGCGCCGTCCATCTTCTGCACAGACCGCTTGCCGCAGCACTTTGAAGAACTGTGCCCGGAGAGAAGTGCGAATGTTCGAAAAGAACGCTGGCATGGAGCTCACATTGGTGACGGAATTGAATTCGGAAGTCAGGCGTGTGCCAGTCCGGGGAAAGGTGGATCGGGGTGGTAAGCCGGCTCGCCCGCGCAGGCGGGATTCAGCAGGTCGGCCTCAGACGGTTTGCGCCACTGCGTGGCCAGCTTGATGGCTCCGCAGCCAAGCAGCACCGTGTAGTAAGGGATTTCCAGAGATTCCAGACTCACGAATGACGCAGACACCATGAATCCGCACAGACCGACGATGGCCATTCGAGCTGTCGCGCGGTGCCATTCGTCCCGCACCGGAGTGCTTTTCCAGGTCAGCGTCCAGAGCTGGCAGATACACGTGAAGTAAAATCCAGCAAGCAGAAAGAGGCCGGTGAAACCCAGTTCCGCTCCGGCCTGAACCCACAGGCTGTGAGCTTCCTTGCCGTGCGGCCAGCCATAGTCGGACGCCGTTAACGGCCAGTGATTCGGGCCCAGTCCCATGACGGGCTTTTTCAGCATGACGTCCCAGCAGTCTTTCCAGAGGTCCAGACGGCTTTGAGCAGACGCCTCGCGCAACCCGTCTTCCTCGACAAAGATTGTCATGAACCGGTTGCGGACTTCGTCTCCGGCCAGATACGCGCCGAACAGCGAAACGGCAAACATCAGGAAGTACGTCCGAGGCCGTTTGGGAATCACGATCACCGTCGCAATGCCGGCAATGATCGCTCCCAGCATGCCACCTCGACTGAACGAAATCAGCACGGCGTGACCCATGAGCAACGTCAGAAAACCGGCGAGACCTTTCTGCCAGGTCTTCTCGGAGTGAAACGCCAGGAAGAAGGCGATGCCGACACCAGTCACCATGCCGATCGCCGCGGAGTTGTTATCCATCCCGCCGAATCCTTCGTAGCGGATCAGGTTATAGCCACCCCAGTAATATGAGTTGATTTCCCAGGCGACGTACCCCTGAGCGATCGCCAGGGTCCAGGCAAGCTGCTTGAGCCGGTCGACCGAATTGATCGTCAGCAGCCCGATCGTAAACGGCAGGGCGATCTTGAAGAGGATGTCGACATAGTCCCAGGCAAGCTGCTGATCCGGCGACCCGAACGCGCGGAAGGTACACCACGCCAGGTAGGCCAGCAGAATTCCCAGGACATAGGATGATTTGCCCAGCCGGAAGCTGACGTCGCGTGAGTACAGCGAGCCGATGATCATCGACGCGCCGAGAATCAGGCTGTATCGCCCTTCGGGCACGGCCCACGGCCACATGTCGACCGGGCGGATGATGGCAAACATCGCGTACGCCAGCAGCCCGTAAAACGGGTTGAACAGCGACGCGGCCGCTCCACCACCGGTCACCAGATACGTGAAAATCAGACCTTTCATGAGTCGTCACGCTCCTCATGAGAAGTCGATTGCTGAGTTCGTTTCGTTCGCCGGTCTCCTGCCGACAGGTCCCGCTCGGCGGACGCCTTGATGTCCAGGCCGAGGAATCTGTTGAGCGACGCCAGGCATTGTTCCCAGCGATGATTCGCCGTGACGTAAGCCTGCGCGGCGAGCCCCATGTCGGCCCGCATCGACGGATCGTCCAGCAGCTCCAGCACGCGCGCGGCCCACTCGTCCGGTTCCCGCGCTTTGAACAGGTGCGTTCCGTCTTCGACATTCAATCCGACCAGCGGATCGGGCGAAGCGACGACGGCTTTGGCCATCGCGAGTGCCTCAAGGACTTTGTTCTGAACGCCGCGTGCGATTCGCAGCGGCACGACCGCGACCGAGGCTTCGCTGAGAAACGGACGCACGTCCGGCACGGTGCCGACCACTTCGATGCCTGGCAGCGAATTCAGCTCGCGGACTTCGGAGACGGGTTCGCGACCGACGATTTTCAGTGTTTCGTCCGGACGCTGTTTCAGGATCGCCGGCCAGATCTCGCGGGCGAACCAGCAGATCCCGTCGATGTTCGGTTTGTAGTCCAGCGCGCCGACGAAGACGCATCCCTTTGTGTTTCGAAAATCCGGCCTGCCGTTCCAGTCGGGCGAGAAATAGTCCACGTCGACTCCGTTAGGAATCGCCTGGATGCGGCCGTCCGGTCGGAAGCTGCGATAAAGTCTGGCTTCCGGTTCGCTGACGACGGTGACCCCGCGCATCCACTCGGACAGGCTGCTCTCCAGGCGACGCATCCGGCGGGCTTCCCGTCCGTAAATCCAGCTCTTCGGCGCGGAACACGACTGCGAGTATTCAAACCACTTTTCACTGTCGACGTCGATCAAGTCTACGTGATGTCCGGTCGGCATGAACTCGGTGAGCCGCAGATACGGTGTGAGTGCCGACGACGAACACAGCGTCGCATCGAAGTCGGCTTCGGTCGCCCACTGCCGGACCGTGTTTTTCAGTCGAGGCGAGTCGAAGGCGCCTTCGGAAATCGTGCGGCCCAGCGCGAAGCTCAGTCCGGCTCGAACCCAGCGGAACCGTTTCTCGACGGGGACGATCGCGACTTTTTCACAGAGATCGCCCAGAACCCGCCGCGTCTCGTCCGAAACTGGTTCGTCGGCCAGGCAGCCCAGCCAGACGTTCGTTCGCTGCGCGAGGTAGCGCAGAAAATTGTACGTGCGAATCCGGTCGCCCCGGTTGGGCGGGTGCGGAACTCGATGGGTCAGATAGAGAATCGTCGGCTTGCTCAAAACGGGCACCAAACGGTTATTGCAGGACGGGCATCGACCGGTCGTGCGGGCAGTCACATTTGCGACTGCCTCAAGCCGGTCGGTGCTGTGTTGTCGGCTGCGGGGCCTCGGTAAATATCTTCCGAAAGCTGGTACTCACGCTGACCCGAACGAGTCTCGGCGATCACCTGGCTCATGGGAGCGAACGAAAATCGCGGCAGCAGCCAGTTCAGTTTCTTCCGGGTCGTCGCAAGATTCTGGTAATGACGAAAACGCGATTTGAGCGATCCTGCCAGGCGAGGCTGACCCGGATCGATCTCCCACGGATGAATGTAGAACATGACTGGCTGTGCGGATTGAGTGATCGCCCGCCGGAAACAGAAGTCCGTAAACCGCACCGGATAAAGCCGGAAATATCCGCCTCCCGAGATTGGCAGAGCCCCCGGCCCCAGTCGCAGAGCTGTGCCGGGGAACTCGTCGATCGTCCCGGCCGGCGTCACAATCTGATGAATGAACGGGTCCGCATCCGGAATACCGTATCGATCGTGAAAAACCGGATAGATGCTCGAATCCCCCGTGAAACCGGCTTCCGCGAGGATCTCCAGCGACCACAGTGACGCGCGGGTGATCGAGAAACTGGGAGCTCGATAAAGTTGCGGCGCTTCCCCCGTGATCTCACCCAGGATGTCGCGTGAGCGCATCGTGTCCGCGAGAAACTCTTCCGGCGTGAGCTCATAAATCAGGCGGTGCCAGTAGCTGTGACAGCCGATCTCGTGGCCGTCGCGATGAATATCGCGGACCAGTTGCGGATACCGCTCCGCCACCCAGCCGAGCACGAAGAACGTGCCGAGCGTGTTGTGCTCAGCCAGCAGTCGCAGCAGCGAATGCGTGTTGGCAACCACTCGGCTTTCAAACGTCGGCCACTTGTCCGTCGGGATCTGATCGGCGAAGGCGGAGACGTGAAAGTAGTCTTCCACATCGATCGTCATCGCGTGCCGCAACGGCCGTGTGTCCCGGAATTCGTCAGTCACGAGCGGTCGCCCTCTCTACTGAAAACGGTTTTGAAGAGCTGTGGCACGAGCACCTCTAAAAACTCTTCCGGTGGCGTTCGACTCGTGACCTTGTTCGGTGAGTCGGTATCGGAAAGGGGAGCATCCCAGGTGACGTAGAGTTTGCAGAGGATTGGCGAGCCCGCGAATTCAAAGCGGGTGTTCTCCGGCACACGCCAGTGACCGTCGTCGCTCCACGCCCAGAAAATCTGAGGCTGGCTCGGCACGAGGACTCCCGGTTTCGCGAACCGAGCCGACTTGAATCGCGGTTTCGTTGCGGCGCCGGCAGGCGATGCGTCACTGGTCGCAATCTCGACGGTCCGTCGCGATCCGCCGACCACTTCGTAGCCCTGCCCCGAATAGCACGCTTCCGGCGGATGGACCGACACCGGGCCCGGCTCGCCACACATCAGCAGCATGGTCACCGTCGCGCCGGTCTGCCGGTCGCGGTAAGTTCGCTGCACGTAACCGGACAGGCCGGCAATCTTCTGAAACTCCTCGTTGATCTTCGCTTCGTGGATCGATTCCCATGTGCCCACCAGTGTCGGCACTTCAGCCAGTCGAGCGACAATTGGTGAGTCCGCAACGTTCTGCCAGCGGCTGGTCCACATGCCGTGTACCAGTCCGCTGAGAATCAACACGACGCAGCCGGCCAGCAAAGGAAGGATCGATCCGGGTGAGGCGATGAGCCCGCGCGGACCGCGCCCGCGCGCAGTCGCCTTTGCCACATCACCAGCCTCGTGATTTATCGATGCGGGATCGCTCACGACCGGGCCTCCGTCGATCCGTAGTGGTAGTCGTACGAGTAGCCGTAGCCACTGAGCGTCTGCCGGACTCCCACCATGACGGCTCCGACGATGTCGATGCCCAGCATCTCGAGCCGCTCGCACGCGACGGCAACCTGAGGCAACCGGCTTGTGTGAGACCGGACGGTCAAGACCGCTCCGTCGACGTTTCGCCCGATCGCTCCCCCGTCGGCGACGTACAGCACGGGCGAGGTGTCGACGATGACGAACTCGTACTCCTCACGCAGTTCGGCGAACAGATCGGCGGCTCCGTCGCGGGCGATCGCCTGCAGAGCGGTCTCGTTCATCTGCCCGGCCGGAATGACATGCAGATTCGGCTCGGACGTGCGATGAGTCACCTGACTGACCAGCAGGCCCTCGGTCAGCAGTTCGGACAGCCCCATTTCGAGCGGCACGTTCAGAAGTTCGTGAACCCGCGGCCGACGGATGTCGCAGTCGACCAGCAGTGTTTTCCGTCCGGCCCGAGCGAGACTTCCGGCCAGCTGACACGCCAGCGTCGTCTTGCCTTCGCCCGGTGACGCACTGGCCACCATGATGACTTTCCGTTGTTCCTCGTCACTGGAATGCAGCAGGATCGAGCGGACGCTGTCGATCGACTCGATCAGCGCGTTATTCCAGACGGCCATGCGGGCCTGTTTCGGCTGCTTCCAGAACAGAAGTGATTTCGGCATCGCTGGCAGCGTGCCGAGCAGATTCAGGCCGAGCGTTTCCGAAACGTCCTGAGGCTCGGTCATGCGGCGGGCGTGAAACTCGATCACTCCGATGATCAGCAGCGAAACGAACAGGGAACCGACGCCGGCGACTCCGGCCAGATTCCGCTTGCGGCTCATGTCACGCGTCTGAGGAACATCGGCTTCCTGAATGAGAGCGACCCGGGTCGGCGACTGCAGCTCGATGCGGAGTGCCTCCATTTCGCTGCCGACTCGATCTGAGACCGTAGCGATCTGATCGATCTCCGTTTTCATCAGCTCCAGCTCGAACGATGACGTGCCGATGTTCTTGACCATTTCGGCGTACTTGTCGAGCTCTTCCGACATCAGCTCTTCCTGCCGCTTGAGCAGATCGAGCCGCGTTCCGGATCCGCTCTCTTCCTTGTCCGGGTCCTGTCCGAGCGATTTCTTGAGCGATGCCACTTCTTCGCGGTACTCAAGCAGCGTCGGATGATTCTGGTCGACGACCTGCTTTTCGTAGCGGGCGATCAACTCCTTGAGCTGCCCGATCCGGCTGACAATCAGCATGCGTCGCGCTTCCTGCTCGGTCAATTGCTGTCCCGGTCCCGGCCCGTCGAACGCGCTGCGCTGGGTGAGGGCAACGCTGTCGAGACTGCCTCCCGCCGTATCACGAATCTGTTCCTGCATCAGCTCGAAGCGGATCCGGGCGTGCTCGCGTTTCAACAATGAGAAATGTTCCAGAGCCATCTGCTGCTTGAACGAGAGGGCTTTCGCATCGCCCGTTCCCAGCTGCTTGGCGAGATTCTCGACGCGCTGTTCTTTCTGACGAACCTTCTCTTCGGTCTGCTCGAAAATCCGCTCGAGATCGTTGAGCCGCGCGATGCGTTTCTTCCGGTCCGACAGCACGACCTCTTCCAGGTACGCATCTTTCACCGCGTTGACGATGGCGGCGAGCTCTTTCGGGCGGTTGCCGTGCAGCGCGATTTTCAGAATCTCCGGGCTGTTGTGAGAATCAACGACCAGCGCGCCTTCCAGCCACTGAACCGGGTACGTCTCGTCCCGAACCGTTTCCAGTTCCGCGATTCCCGGCCGTCGCAGTGCCGCGTTCAGCACGAAGCGGCTGCGGATCATGGCCTTCTGCGTTTTCTGATACGTGAAAAAATCCGCGTCTTCGTCGGCCGTCTTGAAGACCAGCCGCTGCTGCATCGACGAGATGCTCAGCAGTGTGAAGGCCGTAAAGTGAGCCGGCACGACCAGCCACGCCAGAACGGTTCCACACAACAGCGCCGGAACTCCGATCAGAGTGGCCTGTCGCCAGCGCCGCTTCAGCGCGAGCAACAGACCCTGCGGCGAGATCGGCTCGGAATACGCCTGAGCCCGTCGGACCGAACTGACTTTACGTGGCGGCTGATCGCCGGCCGCAGGAGTCGTTCGGACGGTTCGCGGTTCAGCCAGCGCCTCTTGCGTGAGGGCGGTCGCCGTATCGAGCGTCTGATTGGTGGCGTCGAAATCTTTGGACATGGTGGAGAACTCAGAAAGGAAAAATGATTCGTGGCAGCCGGCTCGCGGAATCTCACGGCTGTGTCGCGGAAGCGGCTGCGGGCACCGCTCGTCGATGCCGCGAGGACGGACCTCGCGATTGAACTCGGGTCGCTTCGGGAAGAACCGGGACCACTTCACGGTCCGGAGGATCAATGAGGATGCCGGACAGCACCCACAGCTCCAGCCGGAGCAGCGCGACCGCCAGCAGCATCATCAGCCAGCCGGCGAGGTCATGAAAAACGAGCTTCGCCATCTCTTTGCCGGCGACCTCAAACAGCACGCCGGTGGCCACAATGCGGATGACGTTGCACACGATGGCGATGGGAAGAGCACTCATCACGACCAGTGTTTTTTCCCACAACGGCTTGCTGACGCAGATCGCCGCGGCCGTGGAAACAGCAAAGAAGACAACCAGCATTCGCAAGCCGCTGCACGCTTCGGCCACGCCGATCGTGTGCTCGTGAATCAGGATGACGTTGCCTTCCGAAATCGCCGGATAGCCAAAGACCTGCAGCCCGAACGTGCTGGCCAGGGTTGCCACGCTCTGCAGCGGTGCTGCGAGCACGGACTCAATGCGAAACGGCAGAGGCACCATGAAACTGAGAAACAGCACGGCCGGATAAACCACCTTCAGAAGAGGCAGCCCTCCGGACAGCAGGACCAGTCCGGCGACGCACGGAATCAGTGACAGCCCGTCGAACCACTCGAGGTAGTACCGCGCGGCGGCAAGCCTCATCGCGGCACCGAGCAGCAGCAGCGGCACACCAAGCCAGTTCGGGGCGAGCCTCACTTCGCTGAGGCGATCCCGTCTCAGCCAGACGATGACTCCACAGAAGACGGGCACCAGAAAACAGTGCGAATAAAGTGGCTCGCTGTCCCAGCGTGCTGCCAGCACTCCCAGCGTCTGCCAGTACGCCCACACCAGGACCACCGCCCCCGGCACGAACAGTCGTGCGGTTCGAGTCGTCGTCGATGGGTGAGTCGCAGTCGGCATGAACGTTTCCGTTTTGAGTGTCAGGCGGGGCGCAGAGACGCAGCCTGTTCACGGACCTGGCAACAGTTGAGCCAACCATACATCGTAAACCTCACTGAGCACGGGCAATCCCCGCGCGGCCCGGCAAGGCCCCTTGTTTCACTCTGTTCGCGTTCCGATCGGCAGGAATCCGCCGCACTGCCAGCACGCGCGTGTTGAAACGAGGCATGGCAACACGGCAACACGATGTTGCGATACGGCAACATGATTGCTGCCCAGAGCCAGGCGAAGTCAGGGATGATGGTTCAACGTTTCCCGCCGTCTGACGCTCAGTCGAAAACTCCGGCATCGGCATTCAAGGACATTTGTGACGCTCGCCATCAACTGGCATCCAATGTGCAACGTCCTTGAACGCGACGTTGTCGCAGCAGGCCGTGGTTGTCGGATTCGACACGTGGATCCGGTCGCAACAAAGTTGAGTCGCCTGCAATCAGCGTTTCCTGACAGACCACCCGGCAGTCAGAATTTCCACTTCAGAGACGCTCATTCGCGCTCTCTGTTCGGTGTCACCGAGGTGTACTCTCGACACGACACCTCGCGGATCGGTCTCACCGGTCCCGTGACTTCAACGGCAATTGTTCAACGGTAAGTGACAGGAGCTTCGGATGCGTTTCCTCACTGGTGCAGCAGTCCTGTGTTTCGTCAGCCTCGCCGCCAGCCAGGCGGATGCGGGATTCACGTACGGTTTTTTCAGCGTGACGCAGAACAGTGCCTACGACAGCGCGATCGGCGAGAGTCAACTTTCATTCACCGTGTCCAATGCAAAGGGAAACCGAGTCAAGTTTCAATTTGAAAACAATGGCATCGAGGCCTCTTCCATTACCGATGTCTACTTTGATGATCGAGCTGGGCTGTTTTCGGGGATCGACTCCATTCGCAAAACGAGCGGAGTCAGATTTTCCACAGGTGCTTCGCCTGGCAATCTGCCCGGTGCAAATAATCTCAACCCGGCGTTTCAAACAACGCTCGGCCTTTCGGCCGATTCCGATCCGCCGGTCTCTCAAAACGGCGTAAACCCTGGCGAGACGCTTGTCATGTACCTGGATCTGACGTCGGGTACGTCTCTCTCAGATGTCGTGGCGGCGTTTACCGATTTATCGCTTCGAGTCGGGATTCATGTGCAGGGCTTCGCGAGTGGAGGCAGTGAAGGGTTCGTCAATACCGTTGGCGGCACACCTCCTCCTGTTGTTCCGGAACCAACGGGCATTGTTCTGGCTG
>JAQBZB010000189.1 GCA_027622275.1 Planctomycetota bacterium
GTTGGAATACCGATTATCTTGCCCGAGTCCTTGGACTACAAAAGACTTAGTGTGCGTTTGCCGTGCATCAGCACCAGCGCCCTTGTCGCGCAGCGGACGCGGATGAACGCGATCGCCAGCAACATGGCGAATATGTCGACAACGCGAAACGAGAACGGCGAGGTCGAACCTTATCAGGCGCGGTTCGTTGTGTTTCAAGAGGACAAAGACCTCAAGATGGCCAGCGGGGCTACGGGCGTAAAGGTCGCTTCGGTCGAGACGGAGACCGTCGAACCGAATTACAAGTATCAACCGGGACATCCAATGGCGATCCAGGATGGGCCGCACAAGGGTTACGTCGCCTATCCCAACGTCAATATGACGCGGGAGTTTGTCGACGCCATGGAAGCTTCGCGAGCTTACGAAGCCAACATCGGCGTGATGGAGGTGACGAAGAATATTGCGCAACAGACATTGCGGATACTTGGCTAGACAAGTAGAGAAACACCCCAGAACTTCCAGTAATCACCGCGGACCAGCGACATGACTCCGATCAACGGCATCTCGATTCCACCATCGCTCGCGCGCAGTTTCGAGAGCCTGAAGGGAATCGAAGGTTTCGAGGGGCTCTCGGGGCTCGAGCAACTGAACTCGCCTCAAGACGGAGCACCATCGTTCAAGGAATTCCTGCTCGATTCACTGGACCACGTCAACTCGATGCAGCATGACGCCAACCATGCCGTCGAGCAACTGGCGACCGGTGAAGACGTCAACGCCGCGGAAGTGCTGACCGCCGTCCAGAAGGCCGATCTGTCTTTCCGCATGATGATGCAAATCAGAAACAAGCTCGTTCAAGCTTATCAGGAGATCAAGGAGATTCGGATTTGATGGAAGCGGAGAGGTCAGAGGTCAGATTAATCCCCAATCGTAAATCGTAAATTGAAAATCAATGGACTTCCTCAATAAAGCCTACGGACAACTCGCCGACCTCTTCAAGTCGATGACGCCGGCGGCACGTATCACGACCGGGCTGCTGATTGCGGCCATCGGCATCAGCCTGCTGTTCTTGTTTCGGCAACAGACGGAAACGGCGGACGAGTTGCTTTTCGGTGGCCGAACGCTGACGAACGAGGAGATCGCCAGCATGTCGGCAGCGCTGGCCAAGGCTGACCTGAATGGCTGGGATACCGAAGGGAACCGCTTGCGAGTTCCTCGTGGCAAGCGGCACACCTACATTGCCGCGTTGGTCGAAAACAACGCGTTGCCACAAGGGGCGGGGTCAGCTTGGGAAAAGATGTTCACCGAGCACAGTCCGTTCGAGAATCGCAAGATGGGCGAACTCCGGGCCCGCTATGCGTTGGAAAAGGACTTGGCATTCACGATCCGTGAGTTCACCGGCATCGATGCGGCCTCGGTGAAGATTCAGGACATCATGAACAACGAGACGTTCCCGCGGCAACCACAGCGACGCGCTGCGGTCACCGTGAAAGCAAGCGGCAATGTTCCACTCGATGCCAATCAGATCCGCATGATTCGCGATGTTGTCGCCTTCGGCGGGGGCATCGATCAGTCGGACGTCATTATCGCCGATACGAACGGACACCGCTCCTACAGCGGCCCGCCGAAGGATGGCGAGCTGTCCGGTGATCAGAACGCGTATGCCGACACGCAACGTCGCTACGAACAAGATTTCAAGCAAAAGATCGTCGATACGCTGTCGGTATATCCCAATACGAATGTCACCGTCACTGTCGAGCTGGATCAAACGCTCGAGAATCAGACGACGCAAATCAAATACGACGAAAAGCCGACACCGATCAAGACGCGTGAAACCAGTTCCGATGAGAAGTCAGTGACTTCGTCAAGCTCCGGTCGCCCCGGCGCGGAGCCGAACGGGGTGGGCAACCGATCCGTCGCCGTCAACAGTAGCCCCGAAAAAGAGAACACGTTAACCGAAACGGTTAGCGAAGCGGAGAGCAGGGCAGGATTCTCGTACAACACGATTCGCAAACCTGGCTTGGTTCCGAAACTCGTAACCGTTTCGATCAGCATCCCGAAGAGCTACTTCAAACAAGTTTGGCAGCAGCAGAATCCAACGCCCGCAGACGCAGAACCGACCGAGCCGACGGCAGCCGAACTGCAAGCGATCGAATCACAAACGATCGTAAAGATTCAAGATCAAGTGACTGCCTTGATTCCCAAGGCTCCTCCCGGAGAAGACTCTTATCCACGCGTCACGGTAACTCCCTACACCGACTTGCCGATGCCAGAGCCGCCCGCGCCAAGCCTCGCGGATACAGCTGGAGCTTGGTTCGCTTCAAACTGGCAGACGCTTGCGATGTTGGGCGTCGCGTTGTTCGGTGTCGTCTTTTTACGTGGCATGATTCAATCGGCGCAAGGTTCCGCGATGGCTGCTGTCGAAGGCAATAGCGAAGCCGTGCAACGAATGGCGGAGCTGAATGGGAACGACGAAGATGACGACGAAGATAAAGAAAGCGCCGCCTTCGGCAACTCGTTACGCGGTCGCTTTCAATCATCGGGCCGAAGCCTTCGCGATGAGTTGACGGAGTTAGTTCGTGAAGATCCCGATGCGGCGGCGAGCGTACTGCAGAATTGGATTACGGAAGCGGCTTAGCCACCGCGGTTTGCAACAGCCATCACCTCAGTAACTCAGATATGCCAACACCACACTCCACCAAGCTTAACCCGATCCGCAAAGCCGCGATCTTGATTTCGACACTCGATCATCGCGTTGCCGACGAGCTGTTGGAACGCATGTCGGACGAGCAGGCTGCAATCGTCCGCGGCGTCGCGATGGAGCTGGGCGAGATCTCCGAAGAAGAGCAGGAACTCGTCCTGCAAGAGTTCCTGGGAACCGGCGGTCCAACCGGCGAAGCGGACGACTCGGGCATCGAACTCGACGAGGAACTCGCCAGAAAACTGGCGGCCAGCGAAGGCTTGGTGGGGCGTCCACATTCGTCTTCCGAACAGCAAGAGGCACCCTTCCGGTTTTTGTCTGATGCGGAGACGGATGCGATCGCCAAGCATCTCGAGTACGAGAACCCACAGATTATCGCCGTCGTCATCGCCCACCTGCCTCCGCGACAAGCCGCGGATCTTTTGAAGCACTTTGAACCTCGGCTGCAAGCAAGCTTGCTGCGCCGCATCGCGGAACTCGAGACGACCGACCGGGACGTGGTTCGCGAAGTTGAGAAGCATCTGAAGCTGCTGCTTCACGATGACCTTCGGGTGGCGCGGAACCGTGCCATCGGATTGTCGACCGTGGCTTCCATCCTCACGGCGGCGGGCGAATCGCGCGGCCAATTGATATCCAGTCTGACGCGACACGACCGTCATCTGGCTCGGCAGTTGCGAAATCCCACACGTCGCACTGGCTCCGCCAAGGAGCATGGCGAGGGCGAACTGCAACCCGCTGCAATGACGAAGCAACACCCTGAGAAACAATTCGCGGAAAGTCAGTCCGCACCTATCACTCTGAACAACTCCTCGCCGAAGGCGCTTCGTGTTTCCGATACCGAGGCGGTGAGCTTCGAGCAGCTCGCGCGACTAGGCGACACTGACTTGGCGAGGGTTTTCCGTGAGTCCGACTCGAAGCTCGCCTTGCTCGCCTTGGCGGGCGCGACACCCGAGTTCGTCAATCGATTACTGAAACAGCTGCCGGCACGCGAGGGCAAATCGCTGCGGCGACGTATGGAACAGCTCGGGCCTCTGCGTTTGAGCGACATTGAACAGGCACAAAACACGATCGCCGGGATCGCGGATCATCTGATTGCGGCCGGTGCGATTCACAGTCCACGGCCCGAACACTTTGCGGTAGCCGCCTAAATCCCGAACACGAATACCCGGCGAAACGACTGATGGCAGGAATCATCAAAGCAGGACAGCTCGACCGGTCAGCGACGACGCTGCAATCGGCCGCCTTTAACTTTGAAGACATGTCCGATCGTGCGCACAGTTATCTTTCCGTCGTCCGTCGGCAAGCCGAACAGATCCTCCAAAACGCGCAGGACGAAGCAGCTCAGATAGCAGCCGTCGCCCACGCGGAAGGACGGCAAGCCGCCTTGCAAGAGGCCCAACAATCGATCGGTGCGACGCTCGATCAACAACTCGCCACGCTACTGCCGGCCCTGCAACAGGCCGTGCAAGATATTCGGCATTCCAAAGCCGTCTGGCTGACGTATTGGGAATCGCAAACGATCACGCTGGCGACCGCCATCGCCGAGCGAGTGATCCGCCGCGAAGTCGTTAACGCACCCGACATCACCGTCGATTTGATCCGCGACGCCTTGGAACTCGCGATGGGAGCGGGCCAACTCACGATCCAGCTCAGTCCCCAGGACTACGATGCCTTGCGGGACCGGGCTGAAGGCCTGGCGAATCAACTCGGCAAACTTGGAGCGACAAACATCGTTGCCGACCCGGATGTCTCGCCTGGCGGATGCCGCGTCGTCACAGAGTTTGGCGTGATCGACGAAACCTTTGAAGCACAACTCGCCCGCATCGCGGAAGAACTCGCTGGCAATGAATAATCTTGTCGATCAACTCGAATCCATCCAACCTGCCGCGCTGCGCGGCAGCGTCGTGCGGACGGAAGGCATGATGACCGCCGTTGCCGGGCTGCCGGCTCCGGTCGGAGCGATCGTCGAGATCCAGCGTCAAGCGGGCGGCGCGATCGAAGGTGAAGTGATCGGCTTCCGCGACGATCTAACTTTGGTCTATCCGTTCAGTGCCTTGTCCGGGGTACGGCGTGGAACTCCGGTTCGGCTGAAGCGGACGTCCAAATACTTGCGCGTTGGCGACGAGTTGCTGGGACGTGTGATCGACGCGCATGGCCGGACGACCGATCGCCTGCCGAAACCAGCGTTACCGTTTCGCGTGGCACTGGAGCAACGTCCACCCGCGGCGACTGAGCGACCGACGATTGATACTCCCATCTCAACGGGCATTCGTGCCATCGATGGAATGTTAACGTGCGGATGCGGCCAACGTGTGGGCATCTTTTCCGGGTCGGGTGTCGGCAAGAGTGTGACGCTCGGCATGATGGCCCGCTACACCTCGGCCGACGTCAACGTGATCGCGTTGATCGGCGAGCGCGGGCGCGAAGTCAACGAGTTCATCGAACGGGACTTGGGGCCCGCGGGATTGGCGCGGAGCGTGGTCGTGGTGGCGACGAGCGACGAGCCCGCGCTGCTGCGACTCCAGGCGGCGATGACCGCCACGGCGGTTGCCGAGCACTTCCGCGATCAAGGTAAAGACGTCTTGCTACTGATGGATTCTCTAACCCGCTTTGCGATGGCTCAGCGAGAGATCGGCTTGGCGGCGGGCGAGCCGCCGGCCACGCGCGGCTATCCGCCTTCGATGTTTAGCTTGTTGCCAAAACTGGTCGAGCGAGCCGGCCGCAGCGAGCTGGGCAGCATTACCGCCTTTTACTCAGTCCTCGTGGAAGGTGACGACACGAACGAGCCCGTCAGTGATACCGTTCGCGGCTTGCTGGACGGACACATCATCCTTTCGCGAGACATCGCTTCGCGGGGCCAGTACCCGGCGATTGATATCCTCCAGAGCCTCAGTCGCCTGATGCCATCGATCACATCGCAACAACAGCGCGACGCGGCACAAGCGATTCGCGAACTGATGGCCGTTTACCGAGACCACGAAGATCTCATCTCGATCGGAGCCTATCGACAAGGTTCCAATCCGACCGTCGATGCCGCGATCTTACTACATCACGAGATCAAGGCTTTCTTGATGCAACGAGTCGCTGAACCTTGTTCGTTCGGGCAAACGGTGGCCGAGTTGGTCCAACTCGGCGCTCGTTGCGCCGCCGCAAAAGCGGTGGGCAATGGTCATGGCAAACAAGTTTCCGCGGCAACGGTGTAATGAAGCATGGCCAAATTTCAATTCCGATTGCAATCGCTCGTGAAGCTGCGCGAGGCAGAACGCCAGCAGCGGCGGATCGAGCTGGCCGAGGCCTTTCATGCCGAGTCGCTACTGCGGCAGCAAGCCTCCCAGTTGGAACAAGATGTCCGAGAGATCGAGAAGCGGTCGCGGGTCATCAGCTCGCCGGGGCGGGTTCACGTCGATCGAGTACTCGAAACGCATCGCTACAAGCTGATCCTGAAGTCACAGATCATGATCCTCGACCAAAAAGAAGCACAACTTCAGGCGGAAATCGAAAGGCGGCGAGCCGCTCTGGCAAGCGCGGATCGCGACGTGCGAGTGCTGGAGAAGTTGCGTGACCGAAAGCGTGAAGAACATGACGCCGCCGAGTTCAAACGCGAGTTGAAACAACTTGACGAAGTCGCGCTTCAACGCTGGGGCCGTGACAAGGAAGAAGTTTAATGCGGATGTTGGGCAAGCTAATGGGAGGAGCCGCCGCGGCGTTTGTTTACGCCTGCGTCGCAACCGCGGTTGCCGAGGGAATTATCGTTGCCTCGCTATGGCGGTCCGGTGCCTTCGAAACGACGAAGGTGCGGAAGTATGCCGCGGTGATGTATGGCTTTGATCTCGCGGCACTCAATGTCGATGGCAAACAGCAGAAAGCCATCGAACCCAATACCATGACTCGCGATGAACTGCTTGAATCCCGCGTCAACAGCAACCCGGCGCTCGCCACGCGACAGACTGCCATCAGGAAGGGGGCGGACGACATTCGCGCTCTTGTCCAGACGTTGTCCACCAAGCGCGAGCGATACGAGATCGTCAAAGACGGCTTCGACGACCTGCTCGTAAAGTTGGAGCAAGACGTTAACGACACGGCCCTGACCGACGTACGGCAGACACTCGAGGTCTTGCGACCGAAACAAAGCAAAGACTTGATGATCGACATGCTCCGAGATGGCGACGTCACTCCCGCGGACGACATCCTGGGCGATGTGCTGAGCATGATTCGCGGCATGCCTCAGGACAAACTGAAAAAGATCTTCAGTGAGTTCAAAACCGAGGAGGAAAAGACCGTTCTTAATCGCATCCTGCTCGCCATCGGAGAACTCGACACTCGATAGAAGTCCCATGAAACTATTTCGCCTCCCACTCACCGCTCTGGCCTTCTTTAGCGTCGCGACGATGCTCGCGCAAGTGACGCTGATCGGAATGCTGTACGCGCGCGGCAATCTGTCACGAGCGAGGGCAGTCGACTTGATTGCGATCTCGCAAAACGTCGACCTGGAAACGATGTGGCATCAACTGGAAGCCGCTTCCAAGCCGGTCGAATTCGAACAAGTCTCGTTCGAGGAAGTCCTGACGGCCCGCAAGCACCTGAGTCTCGATCTCGATCTTCGCGAGATTGCCGCGGACAAAGGCTTGATCGACGTTCGCCAACTGGCCATTTTACTGGAAGACGAACGGCAGCAATACGACACGCTCAAGTACGAGTTCGATCAGCGGATCGAGAATGTTCATCAAGGTGCCATCGACGAAGGTCTCCGGGAAGTGCAACGCCAATTGGAATCGGTCGATGCCAAACTGGCGAAGGACAAAATCTTGCGCATCCTCGGCAATGCCGACATTCCACCGGAGACGTCCATGAACTTCATCGTCACGATGTTTAAGAACATGCCGTTGGAGCGGAAAAAGAAAATCATGGGTGAATTCAAAACCGACGAGGACCGCAAGCAGCTGAATGTGATCATGGGCCAGATTCGGTTGGGTGTGCCCGACATCGAAGTCATCCGCAATACGCGGCAACAGTTTGAAGCGTTTAATTCAAGAAGCAAATGAGGCCAGAAGCAATGGTGCCCTTCTCTTTTGAGAGCATTACCCGCTCGGCGGGACTCGACACATTGAACCCTTTCCCGATCTCCGAATCCGCTCGTGCGACGCACGAATCGTTCGAGTCGCACCTGCAACGCGCGACCGCCCCACCACCTGCTCCAGCGACCCGCCAAGCGACACACGACGACGAGCCGCGTGAGCGATCAGAGGCCACTTCCACCGCACCACCTCGCAACGAGCCAATCCGCCAAGAGGCCAGCAAAACGCATCATGACGACACCCACCAGGATGATCGGGCCGAAACAACGGCAGCGTCCGAACCAGCCGCGGAACGTGACGAGGTAGATGTCGAGCGAGAGGCTGCTTCGCAAGACGAGGTCGCCGCAGCGCCCGCGAACGCGGAACAACGAGCCACGATCCAAGAACTTGGATTGGAGGCTTCTGGCGATTCCAACGACGAGGCCGACGACGCGGCTGGTAACAAATTGGCCAACGCTTCGATCCGCGAAGAAAACTTCCAACACGATACATCTGCGATCGCCAGCTCCGAAGAGTTGTTCGAGGACGGAGTCGATCATGCGGCGGATGATCGCCAGATCAATGGCGCGACGAACGAAGCAAACAAGAAGGGCACAGCGGCCAAACTTCGCGACGCGCATGCCAACGTGCCGGAGTCGGACGAGGACATTGGTGCGGGCGCGGTTCGCGAAGAAGCACAAGTAGCGGAAACGGACGTCCTCGACGGCAAGACGCCGCAACCAAACAGCACGCGGCAGCATCGTGAGATTCGTAGCGACACGGCCGCAAGCCAACTGACGGACGAGACAACAAAAGCTGCAACACCATCCATTGACGCGGCGCTCGTCGAATCCGCGGCGGACTCCGCGAACGACAACAGTTCGCGGCAGCGCCGCCAGCACCAAGACCCGGAGGCGACACCGGCCATCGGGAACGCGACGCGGGCAGAGGCGACGTCAGCGACGTCTGCTACTCCGAGTCGTTTTGCCCAGCATTTGGCTGCAACAACAGGAGATCCGAACGCACGAGGCCTGAATCTCACCGACGCCGATCAAGCTCGCTTCGTCGATCGAGTCGCTCGCGCCGTGCAAGCAACCGGCGAACGTGGCGGAACGCTCCGGATACGGTTGAGCCCGCCAGAACTCGGATCGTTGACGCTGGAAATAAAAGTCCAAGGCGGAGCCGTCACCGCGAGAGTCGAGGCCGACACGCCAGCCGCCCGCTCCTTGTTGCTTGAGAACCTCCCCCTGCTTCGCGAGCGACTCGCCGAACACGGCATGCGAGTGGATCAATTCGATGTCGATCTGACCGATCGACATCCAGGCGGGACACCGGATGGACTGCAGCAGAACGATCAGCGGCAAGAAGAGCGTCCTCGGCCGGAGACAACTTCACACGAGCCCGACGAAACGCCTCTGACGAGTTCAAACGAAACATCAACCAACGGTGGAAACGAACAACTGAACATCATCATCTGAGAGAACGCTTTTGTACGCTGGCCTTTGAAGGCCGTCGTGAGCCAATCGACGGCCTGGGAAGGCCAGCGTACAAATTTGATTGACCGCCTGTAAAGCGGCTCGCGACAACGCGCATCACAAGCGTGTCTGTGCGTCGTGCGCGCGCTGCACTCGGTACTCGCTACAATCACCTTCCACAACACATAAGGAACGAAAGATTGTCAAGAATTCCAGCCACGACGTCGATTGACCAATCGACGACAAAAAGTGATCAGCAAGGATCCGGTTTAAATGAAGTCGACGTTGACCAATTCCTCGGGCTGTTGATTGCGGAGCTACAGAACCAAGATCCGCTCGACCCGATGAAAAACAGTGAACTCGTTCAACAGATCAGCCAGATCCGCACGATCAGTGCGACGAACCAATTGACCGACACACTGACCTCGGTGCTGTTGGGACAGAATACCGCAACTGCTAGCAGTTTGATCGGCAAGCGTGTTACGGCTTTAACCGATGATGCGGAGAACGTCGAAGGTGTTGTGACACGCGCGTCGGTGACCGTGAACGACGGCGGAGACGGGGGCCGCACGATCCGAATTCACATCGGCGACAAAAGTGTCCGTTTAGATAACATTCGCGAAATCGTTGGGGAAGAAGAAGTCGGCGCATAACACGAAGCAAAACGGCCTCGCGTGTTTCATGTGCTGTTCGGCCACGTGTCACCTAATTGGCCACGGAGAATGAATCATGGGTCTAGCCTCGGCATTATCTACTGCGTTAACAGGTCTTACCGCGGCGGAAACGCAGATCGACGTTGTCGGTAACAACCTCGCCAACTCGCAAACGGTCGGCTTCAAAGAGTCGGGCATCTCGTTCACGACTCAGTTTCTTCAAAACCTCGGCCTCGGTTCGCAGCCGACCGCAACCACCGGCGGCACGAACCCCCGTCAGACCGGTCTTGGCACACAAGTCGCTGAAATCGCGCCGATCTTTACACAAGGGACCATTCAATCCAGTTCGTCCGCGTCCGACGTCGCGTTGCAGGGCGATGGATTCTTCGTCGTTCAGAGTGCCACTGGCGAGTCGCTCTACACACGCTCGGGCATCTTCAAAACCAACTCCCAGAACGAACTCGTCACCGTCAACGGCAATCGCTTGCTGGGCTACGCGGTCGACGACGAGTTTCAGCTTCAGACGACAGAACTTGTTCCCATCGAAGTGCCGGTCGGTTCCGTGCGCGTGGCGCAAGCAACGAACAATGTTCTTCTCGAAGGGATCTTGCCGCCGACCGGCGACGTGGCTGATACCGCGGAAGTGGTCGACAGCGTCGTTCTTGGCGACGCCAGCATCCCGCGTCCCGATACGTCTGGAGCTTCGGCTAGTGCGGCACCTGTTCCGAACGAGGGCATTGTGACCTTTGGACAATCCGATTCCGGTGGTTTGCATGCCGAGAGTGACGTGTACCGCTACCGCTTTGCTTATGTGGATGGCAATGGAACGGAAGCGACCGCTTCCGAAGAGAGAACGGTGACGGTACAAGGAGCCGACGGGAACCCAAACAACGTCATCACCTTGAACAACTTGCCAACCGTTGCCAGCGGCGAGTATACCCAGATGCGGATCTACCGTACCGAACCGAACGGGAGCAACTTCTATCGACTCGGCCAAGTCGACCTGACATCAACGACCAGCTTCGTCGACAGCGATCCTGCCGCCATTGACCTCAGCCAGCCGCTCGATCAAGGAGCCCTCACCGGCAATTACAGCTACCTGATTACGTTTGCCAACGCGAACGGCGAGACGCGTCCGACCCCACTGGGCACATCGGTCAACGTCGCGAATGGAAGGATTCATCTTCTCGACTTGCCCGTGCCGCCGGTTCCAGGACCGGGCGACAGCTTTCCGGTCTACGACAGCGTACGGATCTATCGCAATCTCTCGACTGATTCGAGCACGTTCTATCTGGTGAACGAGGTCGACCCAAATACAACCACCGAGTTCACCGACAACATTGCCGACTCAGTGATAAAGCAAAACGCGGCAGTCAATTTCGATGGTCCCACCATTACGCCAAACACGTTGCTCACGGACGTCCTGGTTCGCGATGAACTGAATTTCGAGAACGTGTTTTAAGAAGGTACGTTGAGCTTCAGTGGTCGAAAGGGTGGTCGTGCGTTAGAGACACAGGAATTCGCCATCACCGACACCACCACGGTTCAAGAGTTGATGGACTTCGTGCGTGTCACAACGGGGATTCAGCGAGCCGCCGACGACCTGTCGAATCCCGTCCCGAGTTCAGTGAATACGATTCCAGGAGACACGACATCTCTTGCCCCTGGGGCAACGATCACCCCGGACGGCAGAATCCGCATCGTATCAAACAACGGCATCGACGCGGCGGTTACCGTGGGGCTATCAGCCTTCGTCCTGGCGACAGCTGACGGAGGCCTTGCGACGCCAAATCTAGGATTCAGCACCACTCAGGACGCCAAGGGGCAGAGCGCCGCGGCGGACTTTCTCGTCTTTGATTCACTCGGAATTCCGATCAATGTTCGTGTGACGACGGTGATGGAAACACGAACGGGCACCGCGACGACCTATCGATGGTTTGCCGATTCGGCGGATAACGACCCGCTCACGGGCGTCGATCTGTCGGTCGGCACGGGGCTGGTCACGTTTGATGGGCAAGGCAACTTCCTGACGGCGACAAACACGCAAGTTTCGATCGATCGGCGCAACACTCCGTCGGCGACGCCGCTCGACTTCGACCTTGACTTCTCCGCGATCAGTGGTCTTGAAAACGAAGAGGCCACCCTTGCCGCCTCGCGGCAGGACGGTTCGGGAGCGGGGACCTTGTCGAGCTTCACGATCGGCGAAGACGGAATTGTCCGTGGCGCGTTCAGCAACGGTGTGGCACGGACACTTGGGCAATTGCGTTTGGCCCGCTTTTCAAATCCCGCGGGTCTCGAACAACGTGGCCAGAACATGTTTGCGGTCGGAGCCAACTCGGGTTTGCCCGTCGAAGGGAATCCGGGCCAGAACGGAATCGCGACGCTAGTTTCGGGTGCCGTCGAACTCTCCAACACGGACATCGGATCAAATCTCATCGACCTCGTGTTGGCAACGACCCAGTACCGAGGTAACACGCGCGTTATCACCGCCGCCCAACAGTTGCTCGAAGAGCTGCTGAACCTGCGGCGATAAACAAAAGCAGGACGGCAGTATCGGTACCGTTGATTTAACCGCTACGGTACCGGCAAAGCACGGTGATTCGCCGCTCGCGGACCGTCGTCTGCGAAAGGTCTCGACCGGCGACACGAATTCTTATCCTATGTTTTCGCAGACCCTGTGGTTTTGGAGACGTTGTGAATGGACAGACGGCAATAGTTCGTTCTGCCGGGTGCAGGATATGCGCGGAAGGAATGCGACATGATCAAGCTTACCCGCCTGGATGGCGAACAGTTTGTCTTGAACGCCGATCTGATCCGCTATGTCGAAAGCCGTCCTGACACGTTCATTACGCTGACTTCGGGCGAACGTTTGGTCGTGACCGAGACAATGGACGAGGTGCTCGATCGCGCGGTGCGGTATCAACAGACGAAACATCTGATACCGCCACCCGCGACGCCCACGCCAAGCCCCCTGCGGACGGCGGTTAAGGCAGCACACGGCTAAGTAAACAACTGAAAAAAGAGTGACCGGAAGTCAAGGCACATGGACATTTCCAGTCTCGTTGGATTCTTACTCGCATTCGGCCTGATCATCGGCTCGATGATGATGGGTTCCGCGCCGATGTCCGCCTTCATCGACATCCCGTCCGCGATGGTCGTCGTGGGTGGTGCTATCGCCGCCGCGATGATGTGCTTTCCGCTCAAGAGCATGATCGGGACGCCCGGCGTGATGATGAAGGTGTTTCTCGCCAAACCGGTACGCGTCAAGGAAATGATCGAGCAGATCGTCAGCCTCGCCGAGACGGCTCGCCGCGACGGATTGCTCGCCTTGGAAGGCCGCCTGGAAGAAGTCACGAATCCGTTCATCAAACTCGGCATCCAGATGGCGGTCGACGGCACGCGGCCGGAAGTCATCGAAGATATCTTGCGGACCGAAATCGATGCGATCTCAGGCCGCCATCGGGATGGTAAAGCCGTCCTGGACCAGTTGGGACGGTTTGCGCCGGCCTACGGAATGATCGGGACTCTGATGGGGCTGATCATGATGCTCAGCGACATGTCCGACCCATCGGGCATTGGCAAAGGCATGGCCATCGCTCTGATCACGACGCTGTACGGAGCGATCGTGTCGAATGCGATCTTTATGCCGTTCGCCGAGAAACTCGCCATCAATAACAAGTACGAGCTAAACGCCTTGGAAGTCGTCGTGCGGGGCGTGATGGCCATTCAATCGGGCGAGAATCCACGCGTCATCGAACAGAAGCTCTACTCGTTCCTGCCCGCCAAGCAGCGTCCCCAGGAGGAAGCTGCCTAGCTTCGCGACTCATGGCCGCTGAAGAAGAAGAGGCGATCGGCATCCCGGAATGGGTCGTCACGTTCGGTGACATGATGTCGTTGTTGCTGACGTTCTTCATCATGCTCGTTTCCTTGAGCGAGATGAAGGAGGAAGAGAAGTACCAGGCGCTGGTGGAATCGATGAAGGAGCAGTTCGGCTACTCGAACGCAAGTGCCAGTTTGATTCCCGGTGACCTTCGGCCTCGTAACTCGGCCCTTTCAAAAACCGCCACGATGGGCCGCGCCAAGCGTCTCGACACGATGCAAGGCGGTGACAAGGTCCAAGCTCCGGTGGGCGACCATCCACGCGTTGTAATCGTCAGACCCGGCACAAAGACGGCAATCGGGACCGTGATCTACTTTGACGAAGGAGCCGCCGAGCTAACCGAACAGCAGCGGACCGTGCTGTCACAACAAGCTGACGTGATGCAGGGCAAGTCGCAAAAGATCGAGGTTCGGGGCCACACATCCCACAAACCAGTCGCATCCGGCAGCGGTCTTCGCGACAACTGGGATCTTGCTTACCAACGATCCCGAGATGTTATGCAATACTTAATACAGGATCTGAGCATCGACGCCCGGCGAATCCGGATGTCGGTGGCTGGCCCTTACGAACCGGCTCATATCGGCACCGACGAACAGAAGCTGCGTCAGAACCCGCGAGTCGAAGTTTACATGCTTGACGAAGTCATCTCCGATTCGGTGGGCACACAGGAAGAACAACAAGAGCGGTTTACCCCGATACCTCAATCACCTTAATCGCTCGCACAAAAAGACTGGGCAACCATGGCCGACGGAAAAGACAAACAACAACAGGACGCCGCTCCCGCCAAGTCCGGCGGTGGACTGATGGGCAAGCTGATGATCGCCGGCTTCATGGGGGGCGTGATCGCCATCGAGTGCCTGCTGGCCTATCTGTTCATCCCCAGCCCTGACGAAGTCGCCGCGCTGGCGGAAGAGAACATGACCAAAAAGCTCCCGGCAAGTCTCGCAACCGACGAGATCACTGACTCGCAGGACGAGATGAAAAACCGAGTCGAGATACAGCTCGGCGATTACAGCATCACGATCGCGCAACGTAATTCGAGCACCGCGTTGCGAGCGGACTTTACGCTAGCAGGAACCGTGCTAGCTTCTGATGAGTCCTCGTTTATGAACCTGATGGAGAAGCATCCGGCCCGATTTCGCGAGATCGTGCTGTACGAACTCCGAAATTCGGAACGCGAAGACCTCGACGATCCCGAGTTGGGCTTGATCAAAAGACGGATTTTGGAGAGAAGTAACAATCTCTTCGGCAAGCCAATCTTGAAGACGTTGATGTTTCCCGACTTCTCGTACATCGAACAGTAAGATCGAGCCGGCTCTAGCTTGCAGCCTGGCGCGACCTGCCGCATAGGAATGGAATCCGATGGCGGACGATTCGGAACTTATCGGCCAAGACGACATCGAAGCCCTGCTCAACCAGGCGAAGGGTGCTGCTTCAACCCCGCCTGCGAGTCCAGACCCCGCAAACTCGGGTGCATCACTGGCCGCGAGCGACTCTGCCCGGAATAAACCAGAGGCCGTGCGACAGGATGAGATCGAGACGTTGTTAAATGGAGCTGGCGGCGCTGCGGCCAGGCCGGTGCCATCAACCGCCACCGCCTCCGCGGGCAAATCGGTTGGCGGTGGAACGGCTACCGCGACGCAACCGGGCGCTCGGGGTATGGGGGCGGGCACAACCAGCTCGTACGGGACTGCTGGAGCGCGTGTCAGTTCCGCCGGTGACGACATTCAACTGCTGCTCGACCAAGCCGAATTGGCAATCGCGTCGGTGAACGATCCGAACCCGTCACTGGCGGACGCTCAAGCATTCCAATTCCGTGATCTCGCCGGCTCGCCGCCATCCAACGAGAAGGCCACGATCGATCTCCTCCGCGACGTCGAGCTGGATCTGAAGATCGAGCTTGGCCGAACGCACATGGAGCTTGAGGAACTATTGAAGTTGCGGCGAGGTTCGGTCGTGTCGCTTGACAAATTGGCCGGTGATCCGGTTGACGTCTATGTCAACGGGCGGCTGATCGCACGCGGTGAGGTGCTCGTTCTGAACGACAACTTCTGCGTGCGTGTGGCGGAACTGATTTCCGGAGACGAGTAATGTAGCCATCACGCTCCGCCGTGATGAGCCTGATCGTACCCGCGTTGGAGGCGGAAACACTTTTTCCAATTCAAGCCCAACTTGAAAGGCTCATCACGGCGGAGCGTGATGGCTACTTCAAGAAACTACTCCGGCACATCAATGATCGGCGGCGCCAGTCGCCAACTTAACTCTTTTCAGAATTCATTTTAGCGTCGAAACACTCGCGATCAGGATGCCGAGCGGATGACCGCCCGGCAAGACACGGATGTCAACCATCGTTCGCACCACGATAGCACTCGTTCTTCTGGCTGGTGCTGCGCATGCTCAGTCATTGCCGCAAGACATTCGCGGTACGGCGAGCGATCAAGCACGACTCATCCAACGACCACCCACGCGCACGCAGAGCTATCAATCCGAACAGTCGACGCGTGAATCCGATGCCTCCGTTCATCTCGCCTCCCATGCTGAAGCTGCAAATGCGAACGGTGACTACTCTCCATTGCTTCTGCGAAAGGGTACGAGCCCGCAACGACTGACGCCAGATCCGTCAAGCAAAAACAACGGCACAAGGGCGACGAAGACGGTGCTTGGCAGTCTGAGTGTTGTCCTCGCCGCGTTCTTTGTGTTGGTCTGGTTGTCGCGGAAGACAGCACCGAAGGGACTCGCACCGCTGCCAGGCGAAGTCTTCGAGTCGCTCGGTCGCGCCCCGCTGACCGCACGCCAGCAAATGCAACTCATCAGACTCGGTAACAAGCTGGTCCTGCTCAGTGTCACTTCGACCGGAGCCGAGTCGCTGACCGAGATCACGGATATCGACGAGGTGAATCGGCTCGCCGGCCTCTGTCAGCAAGGTCGATCGGGAAGCATCTCGGAGACGTTCCGGCAAGTGCTTTCGCAGTACGCCGAGGAACCTGCTCCCGGAGGCTTTGTCGGCGAGCCCGCCCTTTCGCAAGTCGACGTCGCGAATCGGAGCACTCGGCGCGAGCGACGAACGGAGAAAGATCATGCTTAGGCAATTAGGCCCGCCGGGCCGACACATCCCATGCCGGGGCTGTAAAGCCCCGGATTCGATTGCATCGCGACTTCGAAAGCCCCGCGTCAGCCGGTGCCTTTCGGCACCGGCAAAGGCTGTATCAGCCCTCCGGGCTTGTGGGCAATGCAAACCGCTGGCGCATCGCTCGATCGCTTGGATTGCGTTGGCACTGGTCTGCTTGACGATGCTTGGACCCGCGCACGCACAGGAAACGATTCGCCTTCCCGAAATCACAGAGTCGCAGTCGTTCGAGAACCTCCTAACCGCGGGTCCGGACAAATGGACGAGCCCGGAAGGGCTGAACTCTGCCATCCAGGTCATGCTGTTGCTCACCGTGTTGAGCCTTGCGCCAGCCGTCCTGCTAATGACGACTTCGTTCGTGCGAATCATCGTCGTACTGGGGCTCTTGCGACAAGCACTTGGTGTCCAGCAGCTGCCGCCGAGCCAAGTCCTGACGTCGATCGCGATGTTCATGACCGTGTTGCTCATGACGCCCGTGTGGACCGATGTCTATAACGATGCCATCCAGCCGTATACGGCGGCGAATTCCGACATGTCGCTCGACGAAGCGTGGGCCGCCGGCGTACGTCCCGTCCGCCGATTCATGAGCCGGCAAATTGACATCGCCGGAAACGTTGACGATGTCGAGATGTTTTATAAGTATGCCAACGAACAAGGTCCGGTACCGAAAACGTACGACGACGTACCGCTGCAAGTCTTGCTCCCGGCGTTCATGCTCAGCGAACTGAAAGTCGCCTTCCTGATCGGCTTTAATATCTACTTACCCTTTCTGATACTCGACGTTGTCATCGCCAGTGTGACGATCTCGATGGGCATGATGATGCTTCCTCCGGTGATGATCTCACTCCCGTTCAAGCTGATGCTCTTTGTCCTTGTTGATGGCTGGACACTGGTCGTTGGCATGCTGATGGAAAGCTTTGCGCCCTACACGTGACCTAAGAAAATGATTAACAACGACTTCCCGATTT
>JAQBZB010000190.1 GCA_027622275.1 Planctomycetota bacterium
TGGAATACCGATTATCTTGCCCGAGTCCTTGGACTACAAAAGACTTAGTGTGCGTTTGCCGTGCGTTGTGCGGCGGACCGAGACAGCCGAAAAGGACGGATCGCGTGCCGTTCGCTTTGAAGATAAAGGGGTTGTCACCGTCGTCCTAGCGTCGTCACAGGACTCCACCGTGCATGTACCGACACAAATGGACCTGAGCAAGGGCGACTGGGTGTTCCCTCATGTCTCACCCGACATTGAGAAGAGGCTCCTCGTCAAGAGAATCAACTCAAGTCATATGGAGTCGACGGGCGACAAAAACATTCGCGAACGGCGACTATTCGAATGCCAAGAGACTGACGATCTACTGGAAAGCGCCTTGCGGGATCTCGGCGTTGAACTCCTAAACGAACTATCCAGTGAGACACCTGACTTTGAACTACAGGTAAAGGTAGACCCGGGCAAGTCTCCGTACGAACTCAAGCTGACAGCGACTCTATCTAGACCGTCTGAAGGGTACCGAGAAGGCCAAAGAAATCGATTTGGCCAAGGCCGTCATAAAGCTAGAGATTGTTGACAAAGTGGACCGATACGCTCGACGCACCTCCCGTGGCCGGCCCATGAAGCTGACACTTAAGAAGGCAGGGTATCCCGATATCTTTGGCTACTTTGACGAAACGCGTTACTACACAGCAAAAAATGAGCCGCCGCCCGCGGAAACGCGAATTGGGAAAGGAGTCGTGGACAACCTCAGCGACTTGGTTGTTACGAACGCAAGAGGCACGGGGCTTCCAATCCGCAGCATCCCCGGCGACACCGAGGAGTTGATCGCACTTGATGAGATTCTGGAAGGGTCGGTCGAATGGGTGACCCAGGATGAATTAACGGACGAGTTGGCGTTCACCGAACGTGTCGCAGAAAGTGTCGCGACTAAGATCTGTGTTCCTGTGGCACCAGTTCTGAGGTCCGGGGCGCGAGGAGTTGCTTGGGTGGGAAGCACTCGGGAAGTTCCACCACCAGGGACACAACTGCGCCTGTTGCGCGCCGGTGCAAGTGTATTCGTGACGTCCGAAAACCAAGCCGGTGATTACCCGGCAGTACCTTTGACAGGAGACGTTGAATGGCGCGAACAAGACGTCGTGGCGCTCGCGGACCTCCCTCCTCTTCCTCCACGGATCCTATTCAGTACTGTGCCCTCAGGCCAAGACAGTGAATCATCCAAGCTGAATCACGACATCTTCAAGGCCCTTTCGGCGGTGGGCGTGCGCTGCACGGTTGGAGAGTTGAAAGCGAGAGACCTTGAGAATCAGGCATTCTTGCGATCGCAGGTGGATGACCAGGTCACTCACATCTTCCACAGCAAATTCGATGACGATCCGACCGCCCCCGGACACTTTCTAGTGAGGTGCTGGTTGAGCAGCCTCACCGACGATGAATCAGGAAGAGTATCTCGCGATGACGATTCAGTTGGGGATGCGTCGTTAGCCCCGGTTGATATCTTCCATCGGCGCTCGTCATTCAGCCCGCTGCCACCGCTTATGACAGGTCAGTTGTACTACATCGACTTCAAGTCGGTCGTCGTCACGAAATCCGATGATCGAACGTTTCGCCGCGTGTGCGGTCGGGGCCATACGATCTGCCAGCTCGTAGACGACTCCGACGAGACCCATATGATTCTGCGGTGGATTCCGGACCAGTCTCTGCATTCGGTTCCGAAAGCGAGCATCGACCTTGCTGATTCCAAGCCGCTAGATTCGCTCGATCCAAGCAATCTTGAGAACTACAACGACCTGATCTTTCTGGCTGCTTGTGGAGTGGCGCAGAGGCTATGCCCGCCTGCTGGAATCGTGGACGATGTTGGGGACGGCATTGCACAAACATCGTTGGGCAGAAAACAAGGCATCGAACGTGGAATGCGATTGCGCGTTATCCGACCGGGCAAGCCCGACGGAACCGATCTTGAAGACCGGCGGCCGCGTCTGATCGGCGTGGTTCGTGTCCGTTCGGAGCCGGAACCTACAAGTTCAGACGTAGACGTTCCAACCGACGTCATCCTTGAGAAAAAGGATGTAGTGTTCCCCCATGCCTGGCGGCGAGGTGTTCATGTCCTGGTAGCACCGCTTGAGCCTGACAATCAGCTGGACGTCTACTTAAAAGGGCGAGCAATGGAGATCACCCGAGACATCGCCGAAGAACTTGACAGACTCGGCATCCCGCTGGTTGTCAGCAAGGATGAACTGGAGAAAATTGATTCGGCAGTCGACGGGCGAGGGATTGATAAGACAAAGGCAGCCGCGTACGGTCGGAGATTTGGAGCCACGCACGTTCTTAGCGGCACGATTAGCCCAGCGCCCCGTCGGCCCGGGAGTGAAAAGCGGGCGATCCTGCGGTTCGAATTGACGAACGTCGAAGAAGGCACCACGCGGCCAATCGGCGATGCCACCGGACAAGTCCACGTCAACCTGGATCAAGAATACACAACTCCAGCGCCAAAACGGCCCGGATCGTGAACAAGGCAAATGGCGAGCCCCAGTAAACGGCTCCGCACCAAATCAAATGGACACCGACAACTCAACCAATCGGTCTCGTCAGCTCCGTACTTCCTTGATCGAGTTGGTTTTTCAGAGAGACGAAGCTGACTTGCCGGATATTGAAATCATACAAGACACTCTTGTCGAGGACAGGCGACTGACAAGCGAGATTGAACGGCTATGCGAACGTGCAACTCAGCTGGCGAGGGAGCAGCAGCAACTCGAAGAGCTGCAGCAAGAACTTCGCGCGACTAAGGAACGCTTGTCCCGCACGAGAGACAGACTGCCGTTACTCTACGAACCACTTGGCGAAGCCGCATACACTGCGTTCTTAGTGGGCAACCTGCCGGATCAACCGCTCTTCCATGAACGAAGAGCCAATGAAACAAAGCGCGCGGACTTGAAAAAGCAATATGACGATCTGAATCAGGCGTCCGGAATCTTTGAAAAGGCGAAAGCAAAAGCCAAGCAGGCGATTCTCTGGGGACAAATCACTTATGAGGAGAGTCGCGTAAACGGCTTGAATGCGGACGTCGGAAAACAACTCATCGAAACGCAAAGCGAAGCGACGGTAGAGTCGGAACAAACAATGGCGATCCTTGCCCAAGTCGGGGACGTGAGGCGGCAAGTCGAACAGTACGAGGTAGAGTTTAAATCGCGCAACGCCACCGTGGAGGCAAAGAAGGCCGAAATCTGTAGCCGATTCGGACTCGAAGACATTCAATACGCGAAGCAACTACAAGGTGAAATCCTGCGATGCAAGAAAGCAGCAGCGGAAAAGTCCAATGAACAGGCGACTTTGAAAAGCGAGCTGCCCGACCGACCGATTGCTTGCAGCTACCGAATCGTATCCGATCCCACTGAACACGCCGCTTGGCAGAATACTCAACGAACTCAGAATCGCCCCGGCGGAAGGGCCGACATCGTGATTTCGGCGATTGCTAAAAGCAAAAGCTTATCTTGTGCAACGGTGATGCTACAATGTGCGCGGAGAAATCGCCAATCAGGCGCGTGTGAGAGTATATCTCCGGCGATTGGCTGCCAGAGCTAGAGAGCCCTATATCGTTCGTGCCGGGAAGGGCGGACGGTTACTATGGTAGGACCAGCCCCAGTGTCAACACGCAGGAACTCCACAACCCAACACGACTCGACGTCCAATTCAGGGCTGGGGCGGATAGCTGTTGGTATTCCGGCTCTGTTGGCTCTTGCTGCAATCGGCATCGAGGGTGTCGCGGTTCTTCAACGGGAAGAAGAGCGGCAGTTGTTTGTTAACTCTGCCATCGGGACCGTTTCCGTATCAGCCGCAATGATGCTACTTGGGTTGGTCGGCGGGTTGTTTGTGCATTTCATAAGAGCCACGTGGCTACGGGTTCTCGCGTATTCGATATGGGTGCTTTTGACCGCATTGTTGCTCACCGTCTTTCTCGTTCCCGGCTGGTCTTACCAGTTTCCCTTCTCACCGATCGAGCTGACATCGTTGAAGACTTCAGTCGTCATTGCTGGCGTGTTTCTGAAGTACGTCGCCGTAGTGCTAGTCGTTTTGGCAGCGATAGTCTGCTTGACAAAACGGCAGCGTTTGCTCGCGGGGTTAGCAGTCACCGTTGTGGCCGTGGCGTTTACATCGGTGGCTTTGATGTTTCCAAAACCCTTCGAGCACTTTGTTACACTCGTTTTCCATAATCCCAAGTTCGAGCGGTTGTTGGCGTCGGTTGGTACCGCGACACCGGCCGTTGATGCACCGAGTTCGTCGTCCGCCAAAGACATCGGGAATATCAGCTCGACAGATAGCGAGGTCATAGCAGAACGTGCGGAAGACCCTTCGCCGGGCCAACGGGATGAAGTACTTGGTGAACGCGAAGATGGATCGCCTGACTCGCAACCCACCGAAGCAGTGCCGGAGATTGAACCGTCGCTTCTACTGCAATCCGCCGCAGATCCATCCCAGCCGCTCCCTACTTCCGTCGATTCCAATCCTGATTTGGAGAAACCCATTGCAGTCGAGTGCTGGCCACTCGTCCGGAAGGGTATTCAGACCGTGTGGCATTCGTCGCACGACGATTCTACGACTAGGACGCTCGGTTTCATCGATCACGTTGATACCGATGACGAGACGCACTATTTCCGTCCCGCATTGGCTCCCCTCACTCAAGCTAAGTTACTGCCGGTGTCCAAGGGAGAACTGAAACAAGTTGCAAGTGTTCTCGACGCGTGGGCCGGCGAAGAGTATTGGGTGGAACGAGTAGCTTGGTCAACTGCGGAGCAGCTTTCGATCCCTGAAGGACGGTGCTTGGAAGCACCAATTGCAGATGGATTGACGAGAGTGAGCTTGCCAGAGTCCGAATTGGTGCGTGCAGGAACTAGGCTGCACGTGGTCGGACTTCTGCCGAAACCTCATCACCGTGGCATTGTCACCGTAAAGGAAACGCTGCCAGACCAATCGACTGTTGAAGTGCCCAACGGAATGCGAATTCAAGCTGGAGATTGGATTTTCCCCGTTATTGCTGAACGTCAACCGCCAACGATTGCGATTGTCCTTGAACGGCGCGTTCCACGATCGCCGAGCCACCCAATAGAAGCAGTGGACCGTGCGGTGCTGGAACTCGAAGACAGACTGAAATTGCAGATCAGTGATCGCTTGATTGGATTAGGGGCTAAGGTTGTTGATCGTTTCACGGGGGCCCCCAGCTCATTCGCCTTGACGATGGCCGTACGTCCGACCGCTAAAAGCACTACAGTCATTGCGCAAGCTCAGTTGCAACGCCAAACTCGCTTCGGTCAGGAGATTCTCTTTACCGATACGGCCGATTTTTCCGTGACACGATCGGCCAAAGATATGCCAACGATACTCATCACTGAAAGGTTGGCTTGCTACGAGAACTTGAAGCGAACGAGATTTGTTCGGTGGTTTGATGAAGCGATGTTCTATCCCTCATCGCTCCCAAGTAAATCGGAATGGGATCCGAGCATTCTGTTGCAGAAAGAGCGATCCTTGGACTTCCGTGATCTGTTTTCTAATTCTCATTCTTCGACAGCCAATTCGGACATTCTTGACGGGTCCCTTGAGTGGATCGAGACAGAGGATGACTTGAAGCGTGAACTGCCCTACGACCGGTTCATCGCTTGGAAGATTGCTCGGGAAGTATGCTTGCCGCGAATTCAAGTTCTCCGCCCGGGAACGTCAGAGATGCCCGCGCTCTTATGGACTGGATCGCAATCTCTAGAAAAGCTTGGCATTACCAAGAAGAACATGCCGCCGTTCGTCGCTTCCGAAAAACCCTGGCACTTTCTGGAAATCCGACCATCAGAGAATCCATTCGTGTTGGAAGCGCGAATCCCGCCAGGCAAAAAGCTGGAAGAAGATGACCTGGTTTGTCTGGGAGATCCCCCATGGGAAAAGCCACGACTTGTGTTCTTGGATACCGTCGAAGATTCTCGGCGTATCAAGTGGTCGCTCTTTAACGGTGCCTTCATCGACAAAGAAATCCATACGCGCATCAGTTCCGATCGTTGGGGAAAAACGTTAAACAGCCGTATCCAAGATCATCTGAAAGGGCTTGGCATTCGCTTGGTCGGCTCCCCGGTGCTCGACGATTTGCGCCGACAGAGTCTCTTTCTTCCTCACGCGCCCGTCGCGATGATCTCGAATCGCAACACTCTTCGCCAGTATTTCGGTGATATCACTCACGTCGTTCATACTCACCTTGCGTTTCACGACCGGTCGGATGGAGCGCGACTCACCGTTAGCCTCATCGACTACACTGGAAGTGAGCGCGGTAGCCAAATCCTCGAAGAGGCATCGATTAACGTCGAGGATATCTTCCCTGATGAGATGACCCCGGTGTATCGTCGGGCTCCCTTTCTGGTTAGAGGGACAGACTTAGTCATATTCTCATCCAGGGGAAAGACAGCCATGGGGCACCTTATCCAGAAAGCCGAGCCGACTGCTCTTGTGCGTCACTTGGTCGACGAGTCAATTGAAATCGTACGAGCTAATCTAGAACCGTTCCCCAAGTATTCTGATCGGGACATCGACGAGCTGTACCCGAGTTATGAGGCCACGATTGATCGGGTAGCGTTCCTAATTATGCAAGAAGTTTGTCCCAAGGCGTGTAGGATCACTGATCCGGGACAGCGAACAATCGATCTTGGGAGCCTTCATGGTCTCAAAGAAGGAGACCGACTACGTGTGACACGCTATCAAGCCGCCGTAGGAAAAGAACGTCCAATCGGCCAAGTTCGCGCGCAGCGCGTACGTCGAACGACTTCGACCATCGCCTTCCCGCCTGCCGTTTCTATTGAGTCTGGTGATCTTGTCACTCCACTTTTCCGTCCGCGCATTCACCTCGCTGTCGACCGCCTGCAGCCGAATGTGCCTGTTGGGTTTCCTCCAGACATTCACCCAGCTTGTAAGCTGATTAGTGAGAAGGTACCTCAGGCCCTTGCAGATCGATTGCAGTTATCCGGGATTCCGATGCTAACCGACCTAGACATGCTCGCCGAGCTGCGCAACCGACTTTTTGGTCCCAGACTCAGCGACGTCAGTGCTGTCGAGACTGGTCGAGCATTCGGAGCCACGCACATTTTAACAGGAACAGTCGCCCCGGACGGCGGGTCCAACAATCGGTTTCATATTGAACTTGAATTGACGGATGTTCAGACGGGTAGCTCAAACAGACTTCCGAGTGTCGACGTGAATATCAAGAATGTCAAATAGCGTGGGTTAACAATTCACAAATTGGGCCTCGATCGTACTTTTGCGCAAATCACTAGCATGGTTCGTAGCTTGACTCTCCGAGTCGAGCGTTTATCGCGCTGGATGCTCGACTCGGAGAGTTAGGCTACAATCAAGGCCGAAAGACAAAAAGTTGGGCTAGCTGTGCGCATAACACGTCCAGCACTCCTAACCGATAAACTGCCCGGCCCTCGCGACATGACGTGTGTCGAGACCGATACTGCAAGGAAGAGGCTCGACAAATTGCTGCAAGGGGAATCGCGGGAGAAGCACGTGACAACGATTAAGCGGATTCTAGTAACTGGCGGAGCTGGGTTCCTCGGCTCGCATCTTTGCGAACGGCTCGTCGGGGACGGCCATGACGTGATCTGCCTCGACAATTTCTTTACCAGCCAGAAAGCGAATGTCGCACATCTGCTCGATCACCCCAACTTCGAATTGATTCGTCACGATGTCACGATGCCGATTTGGTTGGAAGTCGACCAGATCTACAACCTGGCCTGTCCTGCTGCTCCCGGCCATTACCAGTTCAATCCGATCAAAACGATGAAGACGTCCGTGGTCGGAGCGATCAATGTTCTGGGGATGGCACGCCGCTGCCGAGCGCGAGTCCTGCAAGCTTCCACGAGCGAAGTCTACGGTGATCCAGAAGTGCATCCGCAACCAGAGTCTTATCGTGGGAGTGTGAATCCGATCGGGCCCCGTGCTTGTTACGACGAAGGGAAGCGGGCGGCCGAGACGTTGTTCATGGATTATCACCGCATGAACAAACTCGACATTCGGATTGTGCGGATCTTTAACACGTACGGACCACGGATGCACCCGTTCGACGGACGAGTCGTCTCGAATTTCGTCCGCCAAGCTCTCTCAGGCGCGGACATTACGATCTATGGCGAAGGGACACAGACCCGTTCGTTCTGTTACCGCGACGATTTGATCGAAGGTCTCATCCGGATGATGAACGGTGCGGGAGATTTCATCGGTCCCGTTAACATCGGCAACCCGGACGAGTTCACCATCCGGCAGTTGGCCGAATTAACGATCGAACTCACCGGAGCGAATTCGAAGCTAATTCACGAGCCGCTTCCTGCTGACGATCCGACTCGCCGACAACCGGACATTACACTCGCCAAAAAACACCTCGATTGGGAACCCACCGTTCCACTGCGCGAGGGTCTTGCCAAGACGATCGAGTGGTTTCGAGGAATCGACATCGACGAGTTCCGCCCCCCGACGCCAAACTACTAGCGATTGCCTTGCACGCTCGCGTAGGTCTCTTCTGCCGGAAGCGCGTAGGGTGGGACAAGGAAACGGCGTTTGAGCGGGCCGGCGCGGGACGACGCTCGTTTGATTGCCTCGACACGTTGATATCGATAAGTCCGCCGTTTCCGCCGGCCCACCATGAACACTTCTGCCGGAAGTGACCTACCAACACCGCAAAGTTAGCCGTGCGACAAGGTCTCGCTCGGCGAGCGAGACCTACTTTCGACGTGGCGGCTCGGCAGTGCCGCTGAACGGTGGCTTGTCAAATGCGCTGCCGTCTCCGATCACTCGCGGATCAGCTGTTTCGCTGAGCACCGACATCAGCCGATCCGACAGGCGGCGACGCGTCGCTTCATAGGCCGGAAGCGCCGCGACATTGTGCATTTGATGCGGGTCGTTGCCGAGATCGTAAAGTTCCTCCGCCGGTCGTCTGCCGAAGGCAAAGTCGAAATACTTTTCCATCCCGGGATCGCTGCGATGCGCAAAGATCCAAGCTTTCGTCGGACTTGCGTCGAAGTCGCCGAACGCAGCAAATGTGTCTTGTTCAAGTTGTTCATTGCCTGGCATCGGCCCAGCGGGTCCGCCGAAGCCCGGCCCGATGCCCATTGGCCAACGCTCCGGTTTGAAATTGCGGATATACAGAAAGTCTTTCGTGCGGATGGCTCGTTGCGGATACGGCAAGTTGCCGGTTCGCGCCGCTGCAACATGTCGCTCGCGGCCGACCACGACGGAATCTCGCGACGGGTCGACGAGGCCTTCTTTCTGTGACGCAAGCACCGTGATTAAGCTCCGCCCCGTCATTGCCTCGGGGGGCGTCACGCCAGCGGATTCGAGGAAGGTCGGAGCAAGATCGGTCAGGCAGACAAAGTCGTCCAGCGTTCGACCGGCGGGAACTTTCTTGCCCCAACGAATGGCCAGCGACACATGGACGCCGAAATCGACAAGATTGCATTTGCCGCGCGGGAAGCCAGGGATGCCGTGGTCGCCGCTGATCACCACCATTGTGTTTTCCAACTCGCCGATCCGTTCCAGTTCGGCCAGGAGCACGCCGACCCCAGCATCGAACGCTTGTGCCTCGCCCAGGTAGTCAGCAAAGTCTTCGCGAACTATCTCCGTGTCGGGTAGAAAGGGCGGCAGCTTGCCCTTCAAGTCATCGGGATCGATCCCCCACAGCCGCTTGCCCGATCCTGGTGTCCACTTGCGATGACAATTCGTCGGCCCAAACCAGTAGCAAAACGGCTGGCTCGCGTTCCGGTTTTCGAGAAACGATTGAAAGTTACGACGAACCTCGGCATACAACACTTGCTTCGCCGCTTCGGGATCGTCCGCCTTGCTACAAAACTGCGAGAAGCCGTTAAACTTTCCGCCCGCTTGGTTGTAAGCCGTGGCAGCCGCACCGTAGGGAGCGTTGGCCGGCGTGCCAGGACTCCAAACCTTATAGGTGTGGCCAATGTGGTAGCCATGATCCTGCAAGATCAATGGATAGCTCGGGATGTTCAGATCCCAAATCGCCCCTTGCAAGATCGCCCCGCGGCCGGTGCGCCAAAAGTACTGGCCGGACAGCAAGCTGCTGCGGCAAGGCGTACACGACGGCGCATTCACAAAAGCATTGTTGAACAGCACGCCTTCACTCGCGACTCGATCAAAGTTGGGCGTCTTGACGATCGCATTGGGCGTTTGATCCTCGGCACCCTGCCGGTACGCACTCGCGTACCTTCCCCAATCATCCGCGAAGCAGAAGACAATGTTCGGGCGAATGTCGGATTCGGGCGCAGCCCAGGAAGCATTCGACAGCACCGAGAGCAATGCGATGGCTGCCACCAGCAACTTGCATCCTGGAAAAGGCACCGTCGTCTCAGCCGGAATATCTCGCATCGTAGTGCCTCTCGGGTCGCGGCGGCTACTTTGTGGTCACCTTGATATTCCGGAAGGCCACTTCACCGTGGTTGCCTTGGAACATCAGCGGGCCGGTCGCGGCTTCCAGGCCGCTGACCCCGGATGGGGTCACGTTCTTCATCTCGACGTTCTCGTGAATGACTTGTCCGTTGAGCGTGATCTTGAGGAACTTGGCGTTCGAAAGTTTCTTGGGCCCCTGAAACTTTGGTGCCTGAAAATCGATCACGAAGCTCTGCCATTGGCCGGGCGCTTTGGAGGCATTCGTTTGGGGAGCGGCTGCGCCGTACAGGCCGCCGAGATCGCCCGGGCCGACCTCGTCTTTGCCGAAGCTGTCCAGAATTTGGATTTCGTATTCACCCATCACGTACACGCCGGAGTTCGATCCCTTGGGAATCATGAACTCCAATTCGATTTTGCAATCGCCGTACTGCTGCTCCGTGTAAATGTCCACGCCGGCATGTCCGCTGTTAACCAGCTGCCGCTCCGCGGCCTCCGCCGCCGCGTCGGGCGCGATGACCGTCACATCAAACTTCTCGGGCGTCTCGGCATTCATGACGGCCTTGCCCACGACCCATTTGCTCTGCTCGGCGGTTCCTTTGAGCTTCCACCCTGTGAGGTCTTTGCCGTTGAACGGCGAATGCGCGTTCGCGTTCTTTTCCTCGCCAGAAGCAATCGCTGCGAATGCCAGAACCAGTAAGGAGAGTGTGAAATTCTTCGACATGGTGTTTTCCGATCGTGTTGTTGTAGGAGTGAATTGTGAAAGCTTTTGAGTTGTTCAGACTGCTAATCTTGTCGGATGGCCTTCCAAGGCCGTCGTTGGTCGTAAGCCGTTTATCGACGGCCTTGGAAGGCCATCGTACAGGTTGCAAGATTCGTGTGTCGCTACTCAACCCCCGCTACGGCCACCGCCTGCGTACCGATGTTCATCGTGTGAGCCGTCTGTTCGACATTGCCGGTGCGGTCCTTGGCAAAGGCGATCAGCTTCCCGTCACCGGGCAACACCAGCTCCGCCTGCCAGTCGACTACGCCGGAGCCAGTCGAGATGACTTTTGCCTCACTGCCATTGACGCTGATCGAGACGATCTCGCCGTTGTCATGCGAGACGCCGCGCACGATCACTTTGCCGCCTCGCTGGTCAATCGACGTGATGATCGTCGCTGGCGGGATGTCGTCAACGACGTCCAGTAGTTCAGGCCACTGGGCGTCTTTCACTTCGGCCACCAGCGACTCGTCGCCGGTCAGCGGGGGCATCGGTTTGTAGTCGTTGCCGTCGTTGACGAGATCTTTCGCGGCCGTGCTGACGACTTTCGCGTGGCGGCCCGGGCCGAAGTAGTCGTGGATATAAATCGGAACGCCATTGGTAATCGGCGGCACGCGCGGCCCGACGCCTCGATTGATCAGCGGCCAGCGGTCCTTGAACTGTTCGGGCCGGTTCACCGTGACGTTGCGAAAGTGTGTTTCGGCATCGCCGCTGATGTTCACGTCGCTGATCTGAACCAGCGGCGTCGAACTGTTGCCGTAACCCGTGTCAAACGTGAGTCCGTCCACGGTGATCTTGCCCGTCTGAGCACTAGCGTCATCCATGCCGCGATTGAACGGTTCCGAACCGACAGAAGAAATGTGCAAGTTGCGATAGACTTGGTTCTCGAAGGCCGGACGGTAAATCCCGTAAGCCGCCTCGTGAATCCGAACATTTTCGATCAGCATGGCCGGACTGTGTGGCCGGAACGCGTAATGCGAACCCCAAATCGTGAGATTGCGGATGACGTGCGGATGCCGCGTGTCGGGCCCTGTCCAGTCGACGCGTTTGATGCTTTCCAACATCCTTTCGTCGCCGATCGAATTGTCCGGCTGGCTGTTGCCGTTGGCGGCGACTAGCATCCCATAAAAACCTTCCGCGTGAGCCTCGTTGTCCTCGAATCGCCAGATCGGAATCGTCCGCACGTCGACGGTCTTGGTTTCGCCGTCTGGCTGGAGGATCGGCAGGCTCGAATCGAAGCGGCTGGTGTGCTGCATGTCGTAGCGATAGCCGTATTCGTCGTTCTCGCAACTGACGTTCCGCGTCAGGGTGTTGCGGCCGTTGGCCCACCAGAATCCCGCGCCGTCGTTCGGGTCAAACGGCAACACTTGCTTTGGCAACGGGCGACCATTGAAGGCGTGTACCGCCAGATTGCGATCCAACAGGTTGTAGACCTCGGTGCCGTCTTCCATGAAGTAGCCGTGTCCGACGCTCCCATAGCCGACACAATCGCGCACGACCAGATAATGCGTGCCGTGAATCGTGACCCAACGGTTGTGCGAATCAACGATGGCCACACCGCGGACGCTGCTGCCGCGCATCGTGTCGCCGACCACATGAAAGTGAATCGAGTAGCGGCCCAGCACACCTTCCTTGCCGAGATGAGCCATTCGCGCATAGCTGATCCCGCCTTTGCTGAAGCGGTGATAGACCGTATGGCCGCGGACGCCATCGGGATCGGCACTTTCGATCGTCACATTACGCGACAAATTGGCGACCTCGCTGCGAAACTCACCCGAACCGCTGTGCGCTTCATCGAGTGGCCGATCAAGCGTGATCTGATCGCCTTCGGTCTTCACAATCCGCCGTTGTTCTGTGTGAATTGCTTTGGGGTTGTTGCGGAAAGTGCGGCCCCGCGAAGTCCGCTGCGACGCCGTGACAATCACTTCGTCGCCTAACCGCCAGCCGCTGACTTCTTCCGCCGTCGTGATCGTTTCCTTTCCAGCTTCCGCGTCTGCGCCGAGCTTGACCCATGTGCGACTCAGCGGCGCGCCGTGAATCTCCATCCGCGCGGAACAGCAAGCGATCGCCGGCGCATCGTCCCGGTTCATGCCTTCCAGATAGTGCAGCCGGATGCTCGCGGTGTGTTCGGCGGGGATCGGCTGATCGGGTGTGCCGACCAGCAGCGCTGCCAAACGGCCCGTGGGCAGTCCCGTCGGTTCGCCGGATTCGTTCACGTCATGAAAGTCACAGGCGAAACCGTTTTCGCTGCACACGTCGCTGTTCTGTACCTTGAGCAGTCCAACGTTCAATTCCGTGTCGCGATCGCGTGCAAAGCTGAGCGTCCCCACCACCTGCACCATGCGGATGACGTCTTTGCCTTTCACGTCGTACGTGACGAATGTTTCGCCGCTGATCAAAACGCGATCGCCTTGCTTCGGCACACGAGCCGGCTCCCAGGTCTTCGCGTCCGACCACTCGCCGCTGATAACCGACTTGATGCTGAACTGAACGTGATCGTCATGGTTGTGCTCGGCGCACGCTGGTCGCGGAGACGAGGACGACAAGCACAGAAGAGCAATCTGCAAGCCGGCAAGGAGCGTGGTTCGTGAAGACATGGTTCTTCCTTTGTGGGAGTGCGGTGCCGAATTCCTAGCGACATCATACAACGCAGCGGGTCAGCGGTGAACGTAGTCGCCGGGAAAAAAGTAGTGTCCGAATCGTGTGTTGCCAATACAAGCTCGACGCGCGAGCGAGTGAGTACCGCGACACAGAAAACACACTCGCTCGCGCGTCGAGCTTGTATTCGATACGATGGAAGTGGCCTGACGACACACGGTTAGGACACTAACGCCCGTCGTGCCGCGGCCGTGGCTTCAAGTTCCAGACAGGCATGGCGATCCCGGCTGAACAGGTTTAAAACTCCTCGCGGCTCAGGTCGGGAAACACTCTGGAGACCTTGCCTAAGAGATACTCGCCGTAAGTGCCTCGCAACTCGCTCAGACTCGTGCCGTCCCAGCGTCGGTTTTGATCGTCTGTCACTGGCCGATCGGGAAAAATCGGGCGTACCTCGGCATCCCAATTCGGATCGAAGAAAAAGGGGAAAGAACATCGTCCGCGTCCGGCGACGTTGCGGACTCGGTGGGGCGTGGATCGGTACAGTCCGCCCGTCATGCGATCGAGCATATCGCCGATGTTGCAAACGAATGTATTGTCAATCGGCGGTGCCGCGATCCAGCGACCTTGCGATTTGACTTGCAGCCCGCCCGTGTCGTCTTGCCGCAGAATCGTGAGCATGCCGTAGTCGGTATGCTCGCCAACGCTCCACGAGGTGTCAGTCGATTCGAGGGGCAACGGCGGATAGTGGAAGATACGGAACAAAATGGTTGGGTCCGTAAAGCGACTGTGAAAGTACAAAGCTTCAAGGCCAAGACTCAACGCGATTCCCTGCATCAAGGTGTGCGCGAGTCGAGTCATCGCATCCAAATAATCGAGCACCGCCAGACGGAAGTCCTGAATATCGGGAAACAAATTCTTGCCGTGCAATGGTACGCCGGCTTTGACCTGGGGATGGTCATCGCGAAGCTCCGCGCCGAAATAGAGGCCTTCCTTTTGATCGGGCTTGCCGGAGGTCAGCTCGTCGCCAACAGGAAAATACCCTCGCCAATCGCGACCGCCGAGCTGCATCCGGATGCGCAGTTTCGTCTCGAGACCCTGAGCAAAGAACTGGCGGCTGAGTTCTTCCAGCCGGATCTGCAACTCCTCGCTGACCCCGTGACCGCTGATGCAAAAGAATCCGTTGTCGCGGCAAGCGCGACCGATCTCGGCCGCGACCGCTTCACAATCACCTCGCCCCGATACCAGCGGCGCTACATCGATCACCGCAATGCCCGGCGTCTCGATTGACATCGTGCGGCCTCCATGAACTGGTCTCTGAACTGATACCGAGACGAGTTGCCCTAAGTTCCTCGGTGACGAATGTTATGCCAATCCTAGGACGAACCGCAAGTCATCGAACGGACAGCCTTTGGCAGCAAGAAATTTGGGAGGAATCAACCAAGGATCAGGATACATTGATGGAGATGCATGAGTATACTCGGCACCGCAACGCATCATCACCACCAGCATTCGTCAATAATTAGACCTGTCCCGAATGGCATTAACCAAGTGAACTTGATTCGCACGCCAAGGCCGACTACAGGTGTTGTCGGGGCCGAGGCATTGCGGCGGCGTTCTGCGAGAGAAGCTGAAGCCTCATGTTCGGCGACAAGACTGGCTTCCTGGCACCGCCTCCCCTGCAAACTGGGCACGCAGCCCATTCCGCCGAAGGGCTCGCATTTGACTTGAAGCACTGCGGCTTGTGGCAAGCGTCGGCTCCGAGGGCACCACCTGACGTGGATGGTTTGGTCCACGAGTTGAATTCCGCCTACTCGGACAACCAGACCGGATCTTCCGACCAGTTGGGAGAACTGACCTACGTGGACATCGACACGTTCCTTGCCCCTTGAATCACCAGTTCCTCCTTCTAAAATCAGCCCTGGTACTGAAATCAAATTTCCTATCAGCAGTAACTGACCACCCCACGCGACATGCTCTGTCGTCAATCGCGGTGTCGAGCGATTCTCGTTGACAACGAGATAGACATTGGTGGTTAGCCAACTTGCTTGGGAACTTTAGCTGTCACCGAAGGGCTTTGTTATGGCGATCAACGCACATTGTGCCTGCGGAGCAACTTATTCAGTAAAGCGTGAACTCGCCGGTAAGAAGGTGAAGTGCCCCGCCTGCGGTGAGTCGTTTAAAGTCTCAGTGCCACAAGAATCAGCGCCACAAGAATCGGCCCCTTCGATACGTGTGACCTGCCAATGTGGATACGCGACGGTCGTGAAGGCGAAGTTTGCTGGCAAACGCGCCAAGTGCCCTTCATGTAACGAGCTAATCACAATCCCGACAGACTCGGCCGACGAAAGTAGTCCGGTTCCCCAAGGAGTTGGTGAGACTAAGGAGAAAGCAGGATTCGACGGTGGATCCTCGAACGAAGAGGGTTCGATTGAACACCGCCCATTGGATGTTAAGGAGTTGGTAACGACAAGCTTCGAGATTCTGAAACGCCACGTATTCCTAATCTATGGTGCGTTCATCATCTTGGGACTTCTCCAAAATTGGATCGTCAACTTCGCATCCTACTTGGAGGGCCAGAATCTCATGCCAGTTGCGGAATTGATCCGCATCGCCGCGTTTTTGTATTTCGCGCCAGGGTTTTTCCTCCTTTTTCTAAATATCGCGCGTGGAACAAGCCCGCATCTGAAGGATCTATTTGCAGGCTACCGCTTCATGCTGAAGTTAATGCTTTTGCTCCCGGTCTTGTGCATATTGCTGGTACTTGGAACTCTGGCATTAATCGTTCCTGGCGTCATGATTTTGGTGGCGTCGTACCCATGGCTATTATTCACAGTTGTTGATAAGAATCCACCGGGATTGCGTGCTCTCTGGATAACGAAGGACATAACTCATGGACGACTATTCGAGTGCTTTTGCGTGTGGGTGGCCTTTTATGCCGTCGCCGCCGCGGGACTGCTTCTATGCGGGATCGGCCTTATTGTCACGGGTCCGGTGTCCTTCATCATGCTCGCCTTGTGGTATTGCCAACTTTCGGGGCAAACAGATCAGAACAAGTCAAAAGGGTTAGAGCTCATCGAGTAGCGATTGGAGTGTTCTTGTCCTTCGCGGATGCCACGACCACCTCGCACCGACGGAGCAGGCAGGCTGAATCATGCTTTGATTGGGGGGAATGCCCGTGCCACCATTTTCGACAAGGACGCCGATTTAGAAGCGTTCGAGCCCTCATCCGGTGCGTCAGTGCCCTCAGCGCGTAAGGTGGGACAAGGAAACGGCGTCTTGGTGGGCCGGACGCGTGCTGTCCATCGTTTGGTGCTTTGACACGCTGATCTAGTTAATTCTGCCGTTTCCGCCGGCCCACCATGAACTTACGCACGCTTGTCCCACCCTACGTGAATAATCCGGGTTGGTGCGGTCATCCGGCGGTTCGTGACCTCAGCCGGCGCGCCAGCAAGCCCTGGCAGTGTGTCAGCCGGCCCGATTGGCGGCAAATACGACAAGCGGCGGTCACAGTAGGACTGCCGCCCGTGCCGGACGGGACCGCCAAGCGGCCTCACGAGGAAATGGCCTCGGACTCCAGAAGAATCTCCCTGAGTTGTTTGACATTCGCCGCCATTCTCCCCACACTAATGCTCGCGCGGACCAATTCAGGCCAACGATCCGTATTGGAATTCCTATCTGTCTGATTGCCAGTGAGACTTGGAGCACGACGGCGATTTCAATTTCGACTCACTCTCGGAGGCACTTCCGTGGCACAACAGCTCTGGGTGACTTCAGGCGATAAGGTCGGTGGACCGTTTTCTGCCGAACAGCTTCGAGCCTTGGCTGCCGAAGGCAAGCTCAAGCGAGAATACAGAGTCAGCCAAGATCGGGAGAATTGGGTACCCGCTACGTCAGTCAAGGGGCTGTCGTTTCCCGTCGAGGAAAGCAATGCTCCGACTCCTGTTGCTCAAAATGACACAGCAGCTGTCCCAGAACAAGCGAACTCTTGAAGACTGCTTCGCAAGCTGAGCAAGAAAAACTCAAAATCCCCCCTTTTCT
>JAQBZB010000191.1 GCA_027622275.1 Planctomycetota bacterium
CGCGGTTTTTTGGAAAGTAGCCGTCCCGCTCCGCCGTGACGAGCCTTTTGCGTTTGAGTTTGGCCTGAAACAGACGCCGATTTGCGATTTTGGCCGCTAACGATCAGGCTCATCACGGCGGAGCGTGACGGCTACATTGCGGGCTCAGCTCCCCTCCAATTCCTCACGAAGTCGGCACAGTATCCTGTATTGCGCTTGGCGAACCGCGCTAGGGCTCATGCCGAGTGTCTCGGCGATTTCCGTCGCCGATTCCCCCTCCACCGCCAAACGCCAAAACGCGTCCCAGTTGCGCTCGGAGAAATCGCTGCGGATCAGTTTCAACGTCCGATGGACCAGAAGTTTGCGGCCGACGAGTGCGGAGGGTTCGCTATCCTCATCCAAGAAAGCCGGTAGCTGCTGAATCTGAGCTGCCGCGTCCGTCCCGCCCGTGGCTTGCGGTTCGTCCGCCCTGCGTCGATAGAAAAGACGGATCTGGTTCCGGGTGATTGCCCACAGCCAAGAGCGAAAGCTGGAACTGGCTTGATCGCGTTGGAAATCGTCGATGTTTTTGACAACAGCTCGAAACACCTCTTGGCAGATGTCCGCCGCATCACTGTCTCGCAACTCTCCGCGCCGCGCCCAGCCGTAGACCATCGGCGTGTAAAGCTGCACCAATCGTTGTCAAGCCTCCGCATCCCGCGTCTTGACGCGACGAATCAGGCTAGACGATGTCGAGGCAGTGCCGGTGCGTGTGCCGAGATCTGGCATGGTTGAGCAGCCACGATAAGGTTCTGGGAGTCTCGAAAGCGAGCGTCAGTGTTCCAGCTGCAAGCACGGGGAACAAATTCGGATCGGCATCTGTTTTGGACTGCTGTGACTTGTCACAGCTTTTATTTGCGGCGAAGCCGCTTTGATCTTGAAAGCTGGGCACACTTGGAAAGTGGCTGCGCCACAAAATCGGAAAGCGGCGACAAGTCGCCGCAGTCCAAAACACTGCTCATTGCGTGATGCCGAACACGCGCCAGCTACCGGGCAATTCGGCGGTCAGTTCGAGGTCCGTCTTCAAGACCGGATGTTGGAAACGAAGCAACCGCGAATGCAACGCGATCCCCGCGTCAAACGCACGCGTCGCCCCGTACTTGCGGTCACCGATGATCGGCAAGCCGCGATGGGCCAGCTGCAATCGAATCTGATGCTTGCGCCCCGTTTCGAGCCGGACTTCCAGCAGCGTCCCGCCCGCTACGGCTTGCAGCGTGCGGTAGCTGAGCCGAGCTTCCTTCGCCTCGGGATGCGACTTCGCCGCGATGTGCATCTTGCGATGCCGTTCGTCTTTCCGCACCCAGTCGACGCAGGTGCCTTCCTCGCTGTCCGGCGTTCCCTCGACGACTGCCCAATAGACTTTGTCCACCGTCCCGCTGCGGAACTGTTCGGTCAATCGTGCCGCGGCTTTCGACGTTCGCGCGATGAGCAGCACGCCCGTCACAGGTGCATCCAAGCGGCTGACGACGCCCAGATAAACGTTTCCCGGCTTGTCGTACTTTTGCTTGATGTATTCCTTGGCCACGTCCAGCAAACTCCGCTTGCCAGCCGGGACTCCCATCGTTGCGATCCCAGGGGGCTTCGCGACGGCGAGCAAGTGGTTATCCTCGTAGAGCACCTGCAGTTTTGGTACTTTCACCCTGATCCTGCTCTCTGCGTGACGCTGGATTATTCATGAACCGGTCAGTATTGTTTAGAATGCACGTTTGTGAAAAGAGTTACGGCTATCTTGCCCAAAACACCGCGCAAATCAGCCGCCACGCGATAGCGTGCGGTTCCCTCGAAGTTCGTGAGAACCGCAGGCTATCGCCAAGCGGCTGATGGATGGTCCGGGGTGACGACTAAATGCCCGATCAATCCTTTCGCTTAATCCTTGCCAGCCGATCGCCACAGCGGCGAAAGCTGCTCGAAGACGCGGGTTACTCGTTTGAAGTTATCGCACCTCATCCGAGCGCCGAGTGTGGCATCCGCCGCGGCGAGACGCCGAACGAACTGGTGACGCGACTCGCCAAACAGAAAGCTGCCGACGTTGCATCCCGCATCGGCGAAGGCATTGTACTCGCCTGCGACACGGTCGCCGAGTGCGGTGGACAGATCCTCGGCAAGCCGCGAGACGTCAACCACGCTCGCCAGATGCTTCAGCTTCTGAGCGGCCGCGTTCATCATGTGTATAGTGGCGTTTGTCTGTGGGAGCGGCCGACGGATCGCGTCGTCGAACGAGTCGCCGTTACCAAGTTACGGATGGAGAAGCTTGCCGACGACGAACTGGAGCGGTATCTCGAATCGAAGGACTGGGAGGAAAAAGCCGGGGCCTTTGGGTTTCAAGAAGGACCGGACTGGTTAAAGATCATCGCCGGCAGTGAGTCGAATGTTGTCGGATTGCCGATGGAGGAGCTTCGTGAGATGCTGGCTGCGTTCTCGTAAATACGGGATGGAACACTAATCATCGGTAATCCACACGAATCGAGATACCTTCTTGGGCGATTCTTATTAGCGATGATCAGTGTAGATCAGTGTTCCCCACCCCGTTCCCCGATAACTTCACATTGAATCAAAAGTTTGGTGACCGAGGAGGTATTTCTACATGTCAACCGGATCACCACGCCTGCTCGTCCTCGGCGCACACCCGGACGATGCGGAGTTTCACGCAGGGGGATTGATCTCGATCTATCGGGAACGTGGGTACGCCGTCAAGATCGTCTCCGTCACCAATGGCGGAGCGGGACACCATCAGCGAAACCCGGTGAAGCTGACTGCGATTCGCAGGCAAGAGGCCGCGGCGGTCGGCCGACTGATCGGAGCCGACTATGAGGTCTGGGAGTATCCCGATGGCAGCCTTCAACCCACACTGGAAGTTCGGCACCGTGTGATTCGCGAGATTCGCGTTTATGCTCCGGATTTGGTCCTGACGCATCGGCTGAACGATTATCACCCCGATCACCGCGCGGTCGGGCAACTAGTTCAAGACGCATCGTTCTTGGTCACCGTGCCGCTGGTCGCGCCCGACACCAAGCCGTTGCGGAAAGATCCGGTCGTGGCCTACATGCCCGATCTCTTCACGAAACCGAACCCACTCAGCCCCGACGTGGTCGTCGATACAACCAAGTATATGGAGCGAATTATCGCCATGCTCGATTGCCACCGATCGCAAGTCTACGAATGGTTGCCGTACAATGCGGGCGTCATCGATCAAGTTCCCTCGGACGACGACGCGAAACTGGAATGGCTGGCCGCTTGGTTCGAGCAGCGGGCTCGATCCGTCGCGGATCGTTTCCGATCGAGGCTCGTCGAAGTCTTCGGAGAACAGCGAGGCAGCGTGATTGAATTCGCGGAAGCTTACGAAATCAGCGAGTATGCTTCCGACTTGGACGACACAGCGCGTCAACGATTGTTTCCCGGCGGCTCCTAAGCCAATCACTCGGGCACTTGCCGAGTTCTCCAACTGACAACCCGCGTTCGTTCCGTTGTCAGCTTGTAATGCGCTGATGCGCGACCAATAATCGTGGCTGTCGTACCAACTTAGTGCCGCCGTGGAGCATCGCATGCCGCCTCGTTATGGACGTTCGTTTCCGCTGCCTGCAATGTTGGCTCTCAGCGTGCTCGCAACCATCTTGCTGTCGCCCAGCCGAGTTGACGGCGACGAAGTCATCGGCATCGAGGCTCGTGTTCCTTGGACCACTTCACGGATCACCGGCTCGCCCCATCCTCCTGCCGCTTATGGCACGGAACGGGTCTTTCCGAAGCTGCAATTTGAAAATCCGGTCGTGCTTACCAACGCTCCCGGCACGGCACGCCTGTTCGTTGCCGAACTCCAGGGAAGGATCTATTCCTTCTTCAGTGACCAGCGTTCCGAGGAACCGGAGTTGCTCTTCGATCTCAAGCAAGCGGTGCGGGAGGCGGACAAGCTATATGGTCTGGCGTTTCATCCGCAATTCCAGGCCAACCGATACTGCTACATCTGCTACACGATCGGCGAGAACGTCGAAGACGGTACGCGAGTTTCACGCTTCGCCGTCTCGAAAACCGATCCGCCAGTCATCGATCCGGTGAGCGAACAGCTCGTGATCACTTGGCAATCCGGCGGGCATAACGGGGGCTGTTTGAAATTCGGGCTCGACGGATTCCTTTACATCTCGACAGGCGACGGCGGCCCCGCGTTCCCGCCTGATCCGTTGATGTCCGGACAAGACGTTTCCAATCTGCTGGCTTGCATTTTGCGTATCGACGTCGATCGGACGGCAGGAACACGGTCCTACGCGATTCCCGCCGACAATCCGTTCATCGAACTGGAGGGAGCCCGCGGCGAGATCTGGTCTTATGGGCATCGTAATCCATGGCGCATGAGCGTCGATTCGGTGAGTGGAGACTTATGGGTGGGCGATGTTGGTTGGGAGTTGTGGGAGATGGTTTATCGCGTCGAGCGCGGCGCGAACTATGGCTGGAGTCTCGTCGAAGGGCCGCAGCCCGTGCATCGCGAACGGACTCGCGGCCCGTCACCCATCGTCGCGCCGACGGCAGTCCATTCGCACATCGAAGCTCGTTCGATAACCGGCGGCCACGTCTATCGCGGCGAGCGATTGCCGGGTCTGAACGGTTGCTACGTCTATGGAGACTATGTGACTGGCAAGCTGTGGGCATTGCGGCACGATGGTACGCAAGTCGTCTCCCTCGAAGAGATCGCTGACACGCCGCTGGCGATCATCTGTTTTGGCGTCGACAACTCCGGTGAACTCTACGTGGTCGGCTATGACGGAACGATCCATCGGCTCGTTGAACACGAAGCCGCGGCGGCGAACGCGTCGTTCCCAACAAAGCTCAGCGAAACGGGGCTCTTCACAGCGACGAAAGAACACACCGTCGCGCCGGGTGTCATCCCCTACAGCATCAATGCCGAACCGTGGATGGACGGCGCGGTGGCCGAGCGGTTCGTTGCCTTGCCGGGCACCGGCAGCCTCGGGATCTACGAGACGAGCAACGCACAAGTGGGATTCATCAAAGGCAAGTGGCAGTTTCCCACGGATGCCGTTTTGATGAAGACGATCTCGCTGGCCTTGGAAACCGGCAATGCCGGCAGCCTCCGCAGGCTCGAGACGCAGATCCTGCACTTCGACGCCGATACTTGGCGCGGCTATACCTATGTCTGGAACGATGCACAGACGGACGCCGAGCTGCGTTCGGATCGAGCCTTTGATCGGACCTTCGAGATCACCGACGCCTCGGTCGCCGGGGGCCAGCGAAAGCAGACCTGGCACTTTGCCAGCAGCACCGAGTGTTTGCTTTGTCATACGACGCGAGGTGGTTCCATTTATGGATTCGTGCCCTCGCAACTCGACCGGGAACATCGCTACGGAGACGTCTCGGCAAATCAATTGGCGACGTTAAAACATCTCGGTCTGTTCAAAGATGCTTTGTCGCCCGCCGCTCGAATGGCCAGTCCTGATGACGATTCCGCTCCGCTGGAAGAGCGCGCGAGATCCTACCTGCATATCAATTGTGCGCACTGTCATCAGCGCGGCGGAGGCGGGACGGCGGCGATGGACGTTCAGCATCATCTGTCCCTGGAGAAAACGAATCTGCTCCTGGCGCGGCCGACGCAAGGAACGTTCGGGATTCACCGGGCCGAAGTGCTCGGCAAGGGCGATCCGTCGCGCAGCGTCTTGCTGTACCGGATGGCAAAACTTGGCCGCGGGCGAATGCCCTACATCGGGTCGTCCGAGGTGGACGTCGCCGGGGTGTTGATGCTTCGCGAGTGGATTGCCTCGCTGTCGAGCGAAGCTCCGAACTCTGGGCCCGGTCGTTCGCGACGGGAGGAGCGCGCTCGCACCGCCGAACAGGGACAGGATGAAGCTGGCCTGATCGAGTTGCTGTCGACAACCAGCGGGGCCTTGAGATTGCTGGACGCGATCGATTCAGGCTCGTTGGGACCTGCCGCGCGTGAGCAAGCGATTGCAATCGCTTCCCAGCACGAGGACGTGCAGGTTCGCGATCTGTTCGAGCGGTTCTTGCCGGCAGACATGCGGACACAGCGTCTGGGCGCGTCGATCGATCCGATTGCGATTTTGCAAGTCGAAGGAGATGCCGATCGGGGACGCAAGTTGTTCTTCGATGCGGCCGGTATTCAATGCAAGAATTGCCATCGCATCCGCGGACAAGGACGCGAACTCGGCCCGGACTTGAGCGACATCGGCAAGCGGCTCCGGATGCCCGAGTTGCTGGAGAGCATCTTGGATCCTTCGAAACGAATCGATCCGAAGTATGTCACGCATCTGGTCGAGACTTCGGATGGGCGGGTGCTTACCGGAGTGCTCGTCGAGCGGACGGATGATGCGATGCGGCTGAAGGATGCGCAGGCGAAAGAGGTTCTCGTCGCGCTGAAAGATATCGAGTTTACCGCGCCGCAGCAAAAGTCACTCATGCCCGAACTACAGCTGCAGGACATGACGGCGGAGCAAGTCCGAGATCTGTTGGCATTCCTTGCGAGCCAGCGTTAGGGCAAGCCGCGCGAGTGAGCGCTGCCTGCCGAGTTACTTGCAAGTTCTATTGGCCGATCGTTAAGGTCCGCAGCTGCTGGCCGTTGTTGCCGTTCCAGACCAACACCGTCCCTTTGTCAGTTCCGGTAGCCACCACGTTTCCGTCAGCCACCATGTCAACGCAATGCAGCCAACCGTCTGCTCCGCCAAAGTTACGTACGTTGCCGCCGTTGGCCGCGTTGTGCATCCGCACGGTCCGGTCGCCGCAGCTGGAGACGATGTTATCCGTCTCGCCGATGAACGCGACCTGTGTCACATGCTTGCCGAAGTTCACAATCGTTCGCTGCTGATCGGCCGTCTCGGCGTCCCAGATCTTGATCGTTGTGTCCGCGGCCGAGGAAGCGAGCGTCTGCCCGTCCCCTTTCCAAGCGACGCTCAACACATAGTTCGTATGCCCTTCGAATCGTCGCAGCAGCTGCGAGGAAGCGATGTCGAACGTCCGCAAATACTTGTCCGCTCCCGCGGACGCGATCCGCTTTCCATCCGGCGAGAATCGTGCCGAATAGATCACGTCGTCATGCGCTTGCGGCAGATACAGCAACCGCGTGCCGTCGGCGACGTTGAAGATCTGTAACTCGCCGTTGCGTGAAGGCACCCCGCCGCCCACCAATAGTTGCGATGCATCCGCGTTGAAGTCCAGCGTCATCACACGATCGCCAATCACTTCGGGGTGATCGGCCGCACCGATCGTTCGCTCCAATCGCCAATCCGGATTTCGTTGCCAGACGCGCAGCGACTGATCCGCGCCGATCGACACCAGCTTCTCGTCGTCCAGGAACCCAACTGCGGCCAGCGCGCCGGTAGAGCCCGCGTAGGCACCGACCGCCGTTCCTGTTTCCGCATCCCACGTATGCACGTTGGGAAGGTCACCGCCGGTGAGCAAGATCGATCCATCCGGCGAGAAGGAGATCGAACGGATGGCGAGTTCCGCGTCGGCCGATGCCTTCGTGGCGGTTTCCAGCTGCTTCTTGGCTTCTTCGAGAGCCGCTTCGGATTCCGTGACCGCTTGCTTCGAGACCGGTACCAAGTCTTGCGCGGATTGAAACTCGCGGGCGGCAATGACGTGCTGCTGCGACGCCAGATTCTGAGCCGTCAGGGCAATCTTCATGGCCGCCAAGGCATCGTTGTACGGCTTCTGGACCGTGGTCACTTTCTGTGCCGCCGCATTTGCTTTGGTGGCTGCTTCCGCAGCCGCTTGCGTTGGCGCTTTCACGGCTTCTTGCATCTGCTGCACGGTTTGCTGTGCTGCGGTAACCGCCTGCTGCGCTTCCGCGGCCGCTGTTTTCAACGCTTCATTAGTGGCTGCCGCATTTGCAGCCGCGGCCAATTGAGCGGCGCGCTGCTGAGCAATCGGCACAGCGGCCTGCGCCAATTTGAGCGCATCATCCGCTGTCGTTTTGGCAACGAGCGCGACGCGAGCCGCTGCCGCCGCTTCGATGGCTTCTTTCTCAGCCGCGATCTTTTCGGCTTGGGCCTTGTCAACGACCGCCTGCTTGTCGGTCACGTCTTTGTTTGCCGCGGCCAGCGTTTCCGCGCCTTTCTTCTCAGCCGCCGTCTTCACCGGGACATCCTTCTCGCCGACATCCAATCGCTGCTTGGCTACGTTCAGACGTGTGGTAGCCGCGGTCTGTTGCTGCGTCGAACGGGCCACTTGCGTCTTGAGCCGCACGTCGCCGCGCATCTCGGCGATCTGCTGGCCATTCAAGTTCCACAGCTTGGCCGTATGATTCTCGCTGACCGAAGCGACACGCTGGCCGTCGGGCCGCACGGCGACCGCCAGTACCGGGCCGCCATGATTGAACTGGCGAATCTGCTGACCGTTGTCCAGGTTCCAATGGCGAATCGTCGCGTCGGTACTCCCCGACAATATCTGACGCGGCTGGCCGGGCATCTGAGCCAGCGAGCTGACATCCGCTCCGTGGCCCGCGAACGTTTTGCCCGCGTGTGTTGTCCACTGCCACGCGCTGTCCAAGGTGATCGAAAGGATCTGATCGGCCGGACGAGGTGTTTCGTTCGGCTGGCCCGAGACGGCGAAGGCCACGACCGGTTGCTCATGCGACGTGAAGCGTTGCAGCGGTGCGCCCGTTTGCAAATCGAATACGAGCACGCTTGGTTTGTCACCCGCCCCGCCCGTCAGCACCTGAGTGCCATCCGCGCTGAACGCCACACTGCGCGCCGGTCCCGACAGGCCGGTCAATTGTTGCGGCCCGAAGGCGCCGCCGTTGGTTTGCCACAATCGAACCACGCCGTTCTCGCCGGCGGTCGCCAACACTTGCTCGTTCGGCGAAAGCGTCAGCGCCGTGATGGCCGCTCCGTGCGAAGTGGCAAACGTCTGTTGCCCATTCGCCGTGGCATAACCGCGTAGCGATCCATCTTGTGCCGCCGTAAACAGCGTCTGACCGTTGGAGTGAAATGCCAACGCGCGGATCGGTTGCTGATTGCCGTCGAGATAACGAGCGAATCGCAGCGGGAAGGGTCTCACGACTCCTTGCCGATCACCCAGCAGGAGACGGTCGGCAGGCTTGTCGAACGCCGCCGCCGTCACATCGGCTTGCAAGAGCATCTCCTGCATCCGCGGCGGGTTGACCGCCAGATCCCACACGATCGATTCGCTCGGCTGACCAGCGACAACGGCTGTCGTGACGAGACGCTTGCCATCGGCAGCGTACGACAGCGAGACCGCTTCCGCCGTGTGGCCAGTCAGCGTCTGAAGCAGTTGGCCATTGGCCAATTGGTACAGGCGAATGTTCTTGTCGTCGGCCGCGAGCGCCAGCTGCTGGCCATCGGGGCTGAGCGTCCAAGCTTTCGTCGCTGCCTGGTCGTTGAACGTTCGCGTCTGATTGCCGTCCGCTGGATTCCAAAAGCGGACGCTCTTGTCGGCGGAGATCGAAAACGGCTCGTTGCCGGCAAAGCCAACGCCGAGAATCGGCCCGGCGTGCCCCGCGAAGTCCTTGAGCGCCATATTGTCGGCGAGGTTCCACAGCCGCACCGCATTGTCCGCCGTCCCCGAGATCACTTGACTGGCGTCCGCGCTGAACGCGACGGCCGTGACGGCGGCGGTCAGTCCTTCGAGTTTGTTCTGCTCGGGTTGCTGAGCGTTGCCGAGATTCCAGACACGAACCGTTCGATCGTCGCTTCCCGAGACCAGTCGGTTGTTGTCAGTGGCGAAAGACAACGAGCGGATCGCGGCGTCGTGCCCGAGCAGCGTGTGAGTGAGCTGACCGTTGTCCAGGTTGCGGACAAAGATCGCCGGTTTTCCGTTGGCCACGCCCGCGATGGCCAACAGCGAGCGGGAAGGACTGAGTGCGAACAGCGATACTGGCGCACCGGTGTTTTCGGCCAGCGGCGGCGGGGTTTCGGCCGCCAGATTCCACAGTGTCATCGCGCCGTTTTCAGCGCCGGTCGCCAGCTGCTTGCCCTCGTGAGATGCCGCGACCGCGGTGGCACTGACAAGACTCCCGCGCCATTTGGCAATCAACTCATGAGCTGGCAGCGACCACAGCGAAATCGAACCGTCACCGGCAGTCGCCGCCAATCGCGGCATCGCTTCCGCGGACGTCGCATCCGTCACGAAGGCCATCGCGACGGCTGGCCCCGCGTCCAGCTTCCACTCGGCGAGCGGAGTGAACGCGTTGTCGTCGCCGCGCTGCATGACTCGCACCAAGTTTTCGCTGCTTGCCAAAGCGACGAACCGCTTGTCGAGACTGACCGTCGCATGTACCAAGGAGTTGGGAACGGCATCCCACTTCTTCGGCGCAGCATCGGGAAGCGTCCACGTTCGCAGCAGTTTGTCGGGACCACCGGAAACGAGAATCGCCAACGGTGTCGCTTGCCCTTCGACGGCTTCCGGCGTGAAGGTGACCTCGACGGCGTTGACCGGCCCCGGCGATTCCAACAGGCCCGTCAAGCTTCCGTCTGCGACGTTCCACAGCCGCACCGATTGATCGACGGAAGCCGAGATCAACCGCCCGTCATGTGTGAACCGCAATGAAGTAATTCGATCCGTGTGGCCGGAGATCTTTACTCCGCGCTCGCCGCTGTTCGCATTCCACATCTGGATCGCATGCGTCGCATCGGCCGTGGCGATCCACTTGCGATCGGGACTGACGGCGACGGCGGTCAGCGGTGCATCCGTGGCCAAATTCAACAGTTGCACATCGCGCGGGCGACGCCAAAGTTTTACTTCGCGAAAGCTGCCGGACGCGAGGAGATCGCCGTCGCGGTTAAACGCCACGGATTGAACGAGATCGTGATGGGCGATGCCGGCCGGCGATTCAGCGCTGCCGCCGTCTTCGAGCGCCGGATCGCTGAGCCTCGTCACCAGCCGCCCGGTCGGCACGTGATACAGGAACAGTTGGTTGGCACGACTGGCGACGAGATACTGGCCGCCTTCGGTCAGATCCAGACTGTAGACTGGTGAAATCCGGGAAGGCAACCTGCGCCAGGCCTTGGGCGACAACAGCGCCGCGCCGCCGCTGCCGCGTGCTCCCTGATCGATCCACAAACGGACGAGCCCGAGTTCCTCGGACGTCATTGGCTTCGCGTTGACGTCGTTGCCGCTGGGCGGCATGTTCGGTTCCGTCTGATGCGCGGCCAGCTTCAGTAGCAGACTGTCAGCACCACGGCCCGGGAGCAGGGCTGGTCCCGTATCGCCTCCCTTGCGCATCGTGTCCGGCGACTCCAGCACCAACTCGCCTTGCCGTTCGCTGGCGCTGTGACACGCCAGGCAATTGCGTTGCAGAATCGGCAGCACATCCTTCTCGAAGCTCACCGCCTCGGCCCGCTGGACGTTGGCAATCGCAATTGGATCGGCGTTGACCGTGCGCGGCGTAAGCAGACAGATGACGGCGAGCGCGCAAATGTACGATGGCCTTCCAAGGCCGTCGGCGCGATTTCGACGGCCTTGGAAGGCCATCGTACGAAGAAAGACGAATTGCATGGCGGGTCTCTCGAGTGCTTCAGCTACTTCGCCGCTTCCACTGGCGCGACCGAAAGCACAAAGGTTTGATCGAGGGTGAGGTTTTGGCCGTTGAAGTTCATCGTGGCGCGGAGGGTGAGCGAGTGTTCGCCGGGTGTGGCGGTCGGTTGGGCGGTGATGTTGATCACGCCGTCGGGCTTGTCGCCGGCGAGGTTGACGTTTTGAATCTGTAGGCCGCCAACGCCTCCCGGGACGATGAGCTGAAAGTTGACCCCTTGGTTAAATCCGAACAGCCGTTCGACCTTGAGCGGGATCTCCAGTTTCTCGCCTTGCTTGACGGCGACCTTCTCGGCCGGGCCGGTCAGCTTGATTGGATAGTCGGCAACGGAGATCGTGACTGGCGTCGCGAAGATGATGTGGTTGATGCCGCGTTTGTTCGCCTGCTGCTGTAACTGCTGGGCCTTCTGATCGGCCCGCGTCTTCTCTTGTTGAGCCAGCTGCTGGAACTGCTGGGCCGCTTTCAAATCTTCATCCGCTTTCGTCTTGGCTTCCTGCGCGGCCAGCTGATTCTTGGTGACTTCTTCCAGCTTCTTCACGGCTTCGGCGGCGGCATCGGTCGCGGCCTTGGCCTTCGGCGTGGCGTCGGCCACCACTTTCTCGGCCGCGGCCACTTGCTGCTTCAGGCCGTCGTCGTCCGGTTTGGCTTCCAGTTGCTTCTTGACGGCGGCCAGCGCGTCCTCGGCCGCCTTCAAGGCATTGTTCATGGCCGTGGCGGCTTGCTCGGTGGTTGTTTTGGCCGTGGTCGCCTGGGTCAGCAGCGTGTTGGCTTGCGTGAGCGTCGCCTGAGATTGCGTGACCGTTTGCTGCGCTTGCTGCGCTTTCTGCTGCGACTCGGTGAAGATCTTCGCGATGCGATCTTGCCGCTCCTTGGCCTGGGCGGCGGCTTCGGGATTGCGGCTATAGTTCACTCCCTGAATCATCGCGGCCAGATTCGTGGTGTACGTGCCCGGCGTCATGTTGGCCGGGAATCGCAGCTCGAATTCGCCTTCGGCATTGGTGCCGATGGCAGCTTGCGGAACATTCATCACGCGCGGCAGTCCGAAGGCGAAGCCCGTGATGTTGCCGCCGGCTCCGTCCTGGCGAGTGACCTTGTACTTCAGTTTGACGATCCCGCCGCGCGAGGTCTCGACCGTCGCGGGGTCTTGCAGTGCGAGGACGACACTATCGGTCTCGCTCTCTGAAATGACGACCGGCAGTTTGTCGGTCAGCCGCGCCGGGAGACTCGCTTGGCCGGCGTTGTTGGGTTGCGCGAAGGGGACGTTGGCCAGCGGATGACTCGCCCGCGCGGTTCGGGTTACTTCCGCTCCGCCGATGTTGGCTTGACCCACGAGCTGCAACTCGCCGATCGCCGGGGCTGCGTCCGCGGCGGCGGAGAGGACAAACACGGCTTGCGTGCTGTCCGGGCCAACGATCACGTCCGGCGCGGTCACACCGGCGGGCAGGCCGCTGGCCGCGAGTCGAATCTCGCCCGCGAAGCCATCTTGGCGGAAGACCACGACGGTCACCGCGACGCGGCCGCCTTTGCGCAAGAACAATTCGCCCGACGAATCCATCGGCGTCATGGCGAGTCGATAATCCGGCTTGGCGGGCCGTACCGCGAGGCGATAGACAAGGCTCGGGTCGCTGACCACCGAGCTGTATCCCTCGCGGACGAGAATCCGGTAGGTTCCGTCGACCGGGGCTTTGAATTGATAGACCGGATCGTGCGTTCGCTGATCGAACTCGAAGCCGCCGTCGCGCTGCGTGACATCGTCCACCCAAGCCAGTTGCGTGACCTTCTCTTCGCCGGACTCGTTCGTTTCCACCCGCAGCACAACCAATGCCGCGTCGGTCGGCGCGCCTAAGCGGTGCGAGTAGACTTCGATCCAGTATTCGTCGCCTGCCTTGGCGTCGAACGTGTACCAATCCAAATCGCGCTGCGGAAAGAACTGCCCCGCGACTTCGCACGGCAGCGTCAGCTTCTGGGCCATTTGAGGCGTGTCGTTGTTGTCCTGTTCGCCGACGACGGGAGCGGTCGCCGCCGTGACGAGCGCCGCGTTGGAAGATCCCGCAGGCGAAGCGACTCGATACTCGACGCCGTCGAGGCCCGCTTGATGCGGCTCCAGCCGGTCCGCGTAGAGTAACTTGTCAGCCACATCGCCGGGGATCGGGATGCGCACGTTGACTTGCTCGAGCGGCTGGCCATTGCGAGTCAGGCTCGAGGCTTGGCCGCCCGGCAGATTACGGCCGTAGATCGTGTATTCATCGTTCGATCCGGGCAGGCCAGCGGGCGGAAAGACGAAGTCGATCGCCGGCAAGCCGCCGATGACGACGCGATAGACATAGTCGCCGCCGCCCGCGTACACCAGATCGCGCACCCGCAGCCAGTACGTGCCGTCCGCGGGCAGCTTCACGTCGAGCGACGGATCGTTGATGCCGACGCGGCGGCTTTCGCCGAGAACCCGTCCGTCGTCTGTTGTCAGCGAGAGGACGATCGTTGCGGGCGAATCAAGCTGGCTGGCACAGGCGACGATGAACAACCGCTGGCCGGCCTTCCCCGGGAACTTGAACCAGTCCAAGTCGGCCGCTCCGTTCAGCTGGCCATTGATGACCGCGGGAACTTCCGTGACTTCCGTCGCTTGCTCGGCGTCCGCATTCGGCTCGATCTCGATGATCTCCTGCCGCGTATCGACCATAAAGGTCCGCGGCCCCGACAGCCCGTATTTGCCCTGGCAGCGGACGGTATACCTGCCCGCGGGCACATCGCCGGCAATGGTCAGCGTGAACTGATTTTCAATCGGCTGCGGGCCTTCGTCGAACGGAGTCGGCTCGGCCATCTTCCGCGCGGCCGTAATGCCCACGTGCGAGAATTGCAGCTTGTCGACATCGTCCAGATCGCCGCCAAAGATTGTCACGTCGACGGTCTGTCCCGGCGATGCCCCGGCGGGAAACAGCCCGTCCAGTCGCGTTGCCGGCAGTTGCGCGGACGCGCTGTTTGCCAGCAACAATAAGAAACATGAAACCCACCAAGTCACGGCGAAGCGAAGCGAATGCATTGCGATTTCCTGTGAACGACGACGCACTACCGAATGAATTGAAACTCCTTGGCGTTGAGCACGGCCCACAGCGCGTCTTCCCAGGCTTGCGACTTGTTCTCGGTTTTCGCCACGTGGTGGCAGACCAATTGCAACTCGTCGGCGGTTGGTTTGCGAGCGAAGGCCCGCAGGTACAGCGACGTCGCCTTCGCTTCGTCGGTGCGCTGCGTATCTCGCGCCAAGGTGGCGGCAAAGCCTTGGCCGTTCTGCAGCCGGTTTTGCATGTCGCCGGAGTTCAGCAAGTGCAACGACTGGGCGAGGTTCGCTTCCGGTGACCGTTCACACTCGCAAGCGCTCTCGGCTTCCGGTTTGCCAAACACTTGCAGAAAGTAGTTGCTGAATCCGTTGTCCGGCAGCTGCACGGCCGTCGTCCCTTGCGGCACGCCGCCGAAACCGGCAGGCACGCCGACCACGTGATTCAGCGCGTCGTACAGCACTTCGGCGGGCATGCGTCGCGCATAGAAGCTGGAGAAATTCTGTTGGTCGGTGGCGTTAAACTCCGTCGGCTCCGAGCTGAGTTGGTAGGTGCTCGACTTGCAAATCGTTCGCACGAGATCCTTCAAATCGAATTTGCTGTCGCGGAAATGCTGCGACAAGGCGTCGAGCAGTTCCGGATTCGACGGCGGATTGGTCACGCGGAGATCGTCTTCAGGGTCGACGATGCCGCGGCCAAAGAAATGCTTCCAGTAGCGATTGACCAAGGCCGTGGCGAACAGCGGATTGTCCGCTGCCGCCATCCAATCGACGAGCCGTTGCCGCGCATCCTCGTAAGCCGGGATATCCAGCGGCTCGGCACCGAGTCCCGCCGGCTTGACCGGCTGTTTCGTGCGAGGGTTGGTCGACCCGGGAACGTTCCCTTTGAGATAGACCATGTCGGGCAAGTTCGTCTGCGGATTGAAGCGACTGACTTTCAAACCGACTTGCGAGAAGAACGCCTCGAATTGGTAATAGTCTTGCTGGCTCCAACGCTCGAACGGATGGTGGTGGCACTTGGCACAGGCCAATCGCATTCCCAGGAACAATTGGGCCGTATCTTCCATCTGCTCCGAGGTCGTATTGACTTCGCGATACCAAGCGACCGGCGGATGCGATTCGACTTCACCGGACGCCGTCAGGACGCTACGCACAAACTGATCGTATGGCATGTTGTCGGCCAGCGCCTGGCGAATCCAAGTGTGGAAGCGAAACGTGTAGGCGATGTCGTTGCCGTTGCGTCGCTTGTTCCGCAGCACCGCGCCCCATTTGTTCGCGAAGTACTCGGAGTATCCGGGACTGTCGACCAGCCGATCAACGAGCGCATCCCGCTTGTTCGGATTCGCGTCGGCGAGAAACTGTTCGGCCGCCGGCTCTTCGGGCAGCCGCCCCGTGAGATCGACGCTTACACGCCGAATGAACGTGGCATCGTCACACAGCGGCGACGGCGGGATTCCCAATTGCCGCAGTCGCTGGATGACGTGATGATCGACAAAGTTCTTCTCCGGCGGCGTCTGTTGAACGGGCGAGCCTTGGGGAATCACGGCCCGAAAGACACTGACTTCGCCTTGAAAACGAACCATCACCGCCGCCTCGCCGGGTGTGCTGAGCACGCCCACGCGGCCCTCGTCGCCCACACTTGCCATCTCCGGTTGGTTCGCTTCGTAAGACGCCAACCGCGAGACGTCGCGCGCGGAACCGTCGCTGTAGTGTCCAATCACAGACAGCTGCTGCTTGGTGTTGAAGTTCATCTCGCGGACGGGCGGCACGACTTCGATCCGTTCGAGCTTCGGATCATCCTCGCTGCCCAACGGCATCCCCTGACGAATCCAGCTCGCGATCAACTCCCATTCGTACGTTCCCGCCGACATCCGCTTGCCGCCGCCGTGCGGCAACATGTTCGACGGCTTCAGCAACAGCAAACTAAATTCGGGCTCGGCGGGGAAGATGCGGCGGCCGCGCGCCTCATGCACGAGGTATTCGTAATCGTCATCCGGATAGAAGCCCAGCAGCGACAGCTTGAAGCCGTTCTGGCCATCCGACTTGCCGTGACAGCCGCCCGAGTTGCAGCCGAGCCGCGTGAAGATCGGCACGACTTCGTTCACGAAGTTGATTGGCAGCTCTTCGTTACAGCGTTCCGCATGCAACACGATCGACGCGGTCTTGTCGCCCGCCGCGGTGGCCGTCGCCGTCACTTCGCCGTCTGCTTGCGGCGTGACGATTCCGTCCGACGCGATCGCCACGACATTCGGCTTGTCGACCCCATACGTCACTTCGTGCGTCAGATCACGCCGCTGGCCGCTGGAGTAGACGCCGGTCACCACCAACTGCTTGCGGGCATTGTGGCCCCGCAGCACCGGTTGCCCGGCCTGCTCGATTTCGATCGAGACCAAATCGCCTTTCGGTCCGAGGCCGGGGAAGTCAACCCCGTTGGCCGGGGCCGTTACCGTCCCCAAAACCAACAGGGTGGAAGCGATCGCGAGCGGGTTTGTCCAACGCATTGTCATAGATTCCTTGTTGATCAACGCAGTTCAGGCATCCAACGCGAGTTTGATTATATCGAAGGGCGTTGATGTGTGGGAAGCTGATTCCGAAGTTTGTCGGAAGATAAGTGCGATGGCCTGCCAAGGCCGTCGATTTCTTCACGACGGCCTTGGAAGGCCATCGTACAAAAGCGTCATTGCCATCCACTTGCGGAATAACTCTTCCAAGAGCCCGTTTCACAGATTCTTCGCCTTATCCAGTTTCTCGGCGTAGCCGGTATTATACCCGTGCTTTAGGACGGGTCAGCAACTCCGGTCGTGGCGACGGAAGACTCATCGCCGCTGATCCCCGCTGATTTGGATCAGTGTCGATCAGCGAAGATTAGCGTTCTCAAATCCTCCGCTACCGTTTTATAACCAGCCGGTGGCCGCGAAGCTGAAAGCCGCGAGCGGCCAATCGGGCGTTCCAGCCGTTGCGAGTCCCGATCGTCGCCGTCTCGTCCAGCAGGCCGTGCCGCGCTTCTTGCCGAGTTAGCCGAGCGAACTTTTCTCGTAGCAAACCCATCGGGGACTGGCGCATTTTGCAGCGTACGCGATGCAAAATGGGCCTGTCCCCAGAGAACCTGACATACCCTCAGCTCGTTTGTCCTACTCACTCCCCGACAGGGCGAGGCTTG
>JAQBZB010000192.1 GCA_027622275.1 Planctomycetota bacterium
GCGTCCCAAGTGTGCCTCTGGATCACTCAGGCTGATCACGATCTTGGCTGGATCTTTCCGCGTATCACTGGGTTTTGTCGCGTTTTGATCGATCCGTTGGGCCAGCAACTCGGCTGCCGTTTCGATCCGACCCGCCAGTTCCAGGCGACCTCTCGTCGTGGGCGGAACCCACTTGGGAATCGCTTCGTCGCGGCGGAATGAACCGCGAATCACCTCCGAGAGAAGTTGTTGACGCTTTTCCAACGTCGCTTGATTGACCATCCGGTGTCGTGAAGCGCAAGCGGCGAAAGAGGTTCCATCTTGCACACCGACTTGCGGATCGAGATGCTGCTCGTTGATCGCTCGGTCGATCAATTGCTCGTGGAGTTCCTCGATCACATCGCCGACACGATCGCGGAAGTCATACCAAGTGCGTCGGGCCGGCTGATATCCTCGCCACAGCCACCTCATGGCTTCATTGAGTTTGGCTTCTTCGTACCACTGCGCAGGCGAGGCGTGCTTCTTGAGGTACTGATAGAGTACCATCTTCAGCATCGGCAGCGGGTCGAAAGCAAGTGACCCGACGCCCAAGTAGAGCGAGTCCAAGGTCTGCCGATCGAGTTGGTTAACCTGCCGTTCAACGACTTGAGCGAGATCGGTGCTGTCGAGCTTCTCACCAATCTCGATCCATCGGGGATCTGATTCCGTGAGTGGGTAGGGAAGAAAGGGGCTTTTTAGATTCGTTCGCTTGGCTTAAACTCACGATGACCTCCGTGTGGCTGTGGAATTAATAGAGACGCACATTCTGTGCGAAATCCCTCCGCTGACGAAGGTCATTTTCGTGCGCTAACCACACGCGACGAAACAGCTTAAAAGCTGCACGACCTCTCTGGGCGAGGGCTCACCTCGATCAACTGCTGGATCAGGGAAGCAGTCAGCTCATTCGCGACGAGATCATTTCGTTGTCGGAAGAGTTCCACATCATGACGCCGTACACTTCGTTGCTCGTGCTGGAGACGGACAAGGACCGCGAGCGGTTCGGCGTCCAGCGGCGTTATCAAATTCGCGACGGCGAACGCTTCTTCGCCGACGGCCGGGACAACGCGGCGTTCGAGTTACTTCAGCAGCAAATGAAACGCGCCGGCGATTGGCGACTCAACTTGCGGCGTCAGATTTTGCGAGGCCTTGCGGGACTCGGACGCGATTCCAACCTGTTGCAACAGTTGCCGCAAGCGATCAGCGAACTTTCGCTGTTAGATTCCAGCGGCCGGATGAGTCGGCCAGTCGCCTACGGTGGGTTCGCCGTCAACGAGACTCTCGCCTTTCACGATCGGCGCGGAGGTTTCGCGAGTGGCTTCGACGGAAGGATGCCAGCCTCGGGGTCCATCAACTTCAACACGTACGATGGCGCTGACTTCCTAAACCTCAAGTCGGCGGTTGATGGCACCATTGATGAAATCGCCTCGGCGGGAAGTTGGGATATCGACAACGAACGGGATGGTGCCGATGCCGAATGGCTGGACAAGAATTTCAACGGTGTGATGGACTTCGAGTCGTCGTTTGAGATGTCCGAGCTTCTTGAAGCCAAGGAGTTGTTCTCCGCCGTGCCAATGCAAGCCAGCAGGCGAAGAGAGTTCGCGAGCGTTGATCTTGATGGTTACGCTGCATCCGCGCGTGCTTATCCCTCGTTCTTTCGCAGGCAGGCGTTGGAGAAGGGTAAGTCATTACCGAGAGGCATGCGCACGTACTACGAAGGAGGCTATGACCCACATCAATACACAGGGTGGGTGAACGCACTTTTCCCAGTGGTCCCGGCGACTCCGGGCGAACCGCAGATGGTTGAGTCCGATTGGCCGGACGATGCGGTGGCGATATCGCAAAGCCTTGTGCAGCCGATCGCGATCGATGCCGGCGGGATCGCGGTGCGCCGCCGCACGCTGAGCTGCGACCCGCGTTGGGATCGCAGCACTGGCGAGAGCGAACGGGTCGAACTCTTCTCGCCGCAGCAGTGGCTGCACTTCACGGACGTCGCCGGATCCGACACGCATGTCGAGTGGTGTGATCAGGAACAACGTGGCATCTACTCCCAAGCGTTTCAACTCGGCAGACAACGCAAGTCGCGCGCTCGCGATCTTTCGTCGTTCACTCCCGGCCAACGTGCTTTCGGCACCCAGCCACTGCACGAGACGCATCGGCAATACCGTGTCGAAGTCGAACGCCCGGCGGATGATCGGATCGTGCTCGTGTTGAGCTATCCGAAAGCCGAACCAACGACCGAACTCCGGATCGAGATCGATGCCGAGAACGGCGTAGTCACTCGCAGCGTATCTCGGCACCTGGGGAAAGTGACCGCTTCGACGAACTACGAAGACTATGTCCAAGTTGCCGGCGTCTGGTGGCCGGGGAAGATCGAGACGTTCGACACCGAAGGCCGCCGGACTTCGCTGACGACTCAGAGGGTGAAGGCACTCGCGCCCGATGCCTTTGATCAGCGGTTCGCGGAGGAATCGCCGGATCGTGAGCAGACGCTCGTGCTTGACTTCCCGTGGCCCACGGTGCGGAAGGCGGAGATTGCGGCGACGGATGGCTCGGCGGCGGTCGAACATCGTCTGACGCTGCTGCTGCGGGCCATGACGATTCAGAAGTGGGACGAAGCGTTCCAGCAACTTGGCGAATTCGAGAAGCTTGCGGCGGGCAAGCCGGGGCTCGTCTGGATTCGAACTGCGATCGAAATAGCGGCCCGCAAGAACGAAGAAGCCCGACAACGGCTCACGCAGCAAGCCGAACAACTTGCCGCCAACGCTCGCGGCAACGAATTCTATCTTGCCAACTATGTGCTCGATCAAGTCGGCCAGATTAGCGACATGAACGAACGACTCCAGTTGCTCGATACATTGCTTCCCGTCTTCGAGCGGCAGCCGGCAACTACCTTGAGGATGCGGATTTGGCAGGCACATCGAGCAGGACTGCTGCAGTCGGTAGGCCGCGTCGAAGAATCGCAGGCGCTACGTCGCGAGTTGGCCACCGAAGCGGCGTGGGATGTCGCGGCACAGACGCAGTACGCTATCGAGTTGGCCGCGGCGGGCGATCACAAAGCTGCTTGGGTCTGGCTGCGACAGGAGATCGCGCGCAAAGAACACAACGAATCCGAGTCTCAACAACTGCGGAACCAATACGCGGCCATGTTGCGCGAGCAAGGACGCGACGACGAATTGGTGACGTTCTGCGAGGAATGGATTGCCACCGAACCGAGTGACTACGGGATCTTTCAACAGTATCTGCACGCGTTGTCGATGGCCGATCGTGACGACGAAGCGGATGCCAAGGTTCGCGAGTGGCTGGTGGCGGGACGAATTGATGGGCTACTCGATCCGGCAACTCTCGCAAAGATCAACGCGGCTTCGTCGTACGCCCGCGGGCAGCGATACCAGACGTACATGAACTGGATCGATCCGGCCTGGCTCCAGCCGTTGCAAGATACGGCTCGGTTCTTCCTGACGCACGAGCATCAGTTCTATCTCGCGTCATCTATTATCGACGACGGCCACTTCAACAACTCGGACGAATCGGATCGACTGCGAGCCGAGATCGCCCAGCGGCTCGTGGCCGAAGCGGGCAAGCTCGACGGGAGGCGACTGGCGTCGTACGTCCGGTGGTGTGTTGGCCGCAAAGACGTTACGCCTGACGAGTGGCAAGCGATCGCCGCGACGGTGCGAGCGCGGTGGGAGGACGAAGTGGACAAGACCGTGCGGCAGACGCTCGCTGGCGTGCTGGTGCAGATCTACTCGACCTACTTCCGCGACAACGACCACTTGCCGTTTCTGCGGGCTCGCGTCGCGCGGGCCGAGCAAGACGAGGATGCAGCGTTGACGGCGTCTTTCGTCACGGCCTTGTTCAACGAGTTGCTGCAACGAGAGTGGCGTGAGGAGTATGAGGTCGAAGCGTTCTCGCTGATCGAGCGGCTTTCCGCGTCGCCGCTTGCGTCGCAGCAGCTATCGACGCAGATCGGCGCGTTGCACCAGTTCGTGGACGCCATGCTGCAGTCGCGTTATCAGGCGACCATGCGCGCGTTTCAAGACGCAGGTCATCCCGAAGGGCTGACGCGGACCGAGGTGGCCGCGAAGCAAGCCGAGTTTCAGCAGGCAGCTCGCCAAGGATCGGCCGAGCGGTTGTCGCAAGCTGCGGCGGAGTTGGCCAATGCCGAGTTGAAGCCCTGGGTGGATGCCGAGTTGCAGTTCCTCGATCTGCGATTGGATCGTCACCACGAGCAAGTGGCGGAGGCCTGCTGGGAGATTCTGGGCGAAACTCCTCAGCCGGAGAATGTTGACGACGATCTCGAACACGATGCGGCTGGCGAAGCGTGGCGGCTGGAAGAACTGCGCGGCATGCTGCGGGATCGGGCCTACGCCACATTAAACTACCTCGCGGTTCGTCGATCGGCACCGCAGGGGCTGGTCGAGCGGTTGCTGAAGTACGTCGCGGCTGGGACGCAATTCGAAGGCGACGCGGCGGCGATCTGGAAGGACCGGCGTTTCGCGTTGCTGGTGGCTTTGGACAGGCCGGACGAGTTGGAACGCGAGCTGCGGGAGTGGATTCGCACCGATGTTCCCTTGCCGACGGAACTCGATGAAAACGTGCTGTTCGCGTTTCGGGCCTTGTTCGAGAAGAGCAACTCGCCCGGAAACTACGCCGACGAACTCCGGCAGTTCTACACGGCGTGTCGCGACTTCCGGTTGTTGCAAATGATTCCCGACGCTCTCACCGGGCGGACACCGCAACAGGTGTATCCGTTCCTGGAGTCGCTACGTTCGAGTGTGCTGTACGAGATCCGAAAGGAAGCGACAGCCGATGAGTTGCTGTTGCGATTGAAAGCCGTTCGCGAGAAGAGCGAGTCGGCGATCGATCGGCGGGCGCTGGACTTGTTGGAAGTGCTGATCGAGCGGCAGGCGGCGGCAGTGCTCAACCAGCCGGGGCCGCATGTCGATGCAGCCGTCGCGGCGCTGGAGCGGGCGTTCGAGCACGAATGGGCCGAGGGCGAGGTGCGACAAGTCGCGAGCGTCCTCAGCGGTCGCGGCACGATCAAACACGAGCAGCTGAACGCCGAAAGAATGCGGCAGCTTCGCGCGCTGCGGCAGATGACCGAGCCCGGAACCGACGACCGCTGCTACGTGAGTTGGTATTTGGCTGCCGCGCTGTTCCACTCGGCGGATGATCGTCCGGCGGGGCTGGCGATGGCCGAGAACGCGCTCCGCGAGATCGCACCGGCGTACCCGAATGGCTGGCCGGGGCATCTGAACACGCCGCTCGACGGCTGCCTCAGCTTGCTCGAAACGGCCGGGCAATTTGCGGCCGGCGAAGCGCTGCTCGACGAGCAGATTGCGAAACCGCTGAACGAGCAGCAGAAGTACTGGCTCGGACAGCGAAAGAACCGGCTCTACGAGCGGGCTCTACGGGACGGCGGCCGAGTTTCGCTCGGAGCTGGCGAGACGTTGTTCCTGAATCTCGAAACGCACTTGCTGGCCCAGGCCGAAACCAACGACGACAACCATCGCCGCGAAGTTGTGTCGTTGTTGATCCAGGTTTATCGGACGGCGAAGAACAAAAACATCGCGGCATTCGAGAAGCAGCTGCGCACGTTTGTGTTCGAACTGCTCGAACCGATCTTGAAGCGGCAGACGAATAACTACCGCGACCTCGTCCAGCAGACAGCCCAAGCGGTCCGCGAGCTGCTGGGGCCGCGAGACGCTTTGGCGCTGCTGATCGACCGCTTCGAGAACTACCCGCGGCGGTTCGAGTACACCTATGAGTCGCCCTGGCAGCAGTTCGCCTACCAGTTGGCTCAATGGCATCACGAGTCGGTCGGGACGGTCGGTGATCTCGAACCGCGGCTGCTGGCAATCGTCCTGAAAGAACTACAGCGAGACTTGCGGAACCGATCCGGCCGCAGCCGCTATCTCTATCACGACGACTACGGATCGCATTTCTGGAAGGAGAAGGCTGCCGATTTCGCCCTGGCCGCTGAAGCGGTGCTGGAAGAGCGGGGCGAGTCGGGCCGATCGGTGGCCTACATCGCGGATTACCTGTACGGCGGGTTGGACAAGCACGAGCGAGCGATCGAGATTCTGTTGATCGCCCACCAGAAGAAGCTGCTCGATACGGGTCCACAGATTACGCTGGGTGATTACTTGCACCAACAGAAGCGGTATGCGGAATCGATACCGATTTTGGAGCCGATCGTCGAAGCGGACCCCGACGTGATGGCTTATCGCACGCGACTGATTACGGCTTACGGGAGGTCGTCGCGCGAGGAACCGATGCGAACGCTGGCGGCGGCGACCGACGAGCACTTCCGTCAGGCGGGGCGGTGGACGGAGTCGAATATCGCGCAGCTTGCAGAATCAGATCAAGTAAGAGCGGGCCGTGCTTCGCGACATGCGCCGCTTAGAAACTGTGGACAAACTAATTCCTGGACGGCGATTTGGGAGGGCGAGGCCCCCGCCGAGCCTTTCCCCGTATGGCTCGGCAGGAGCCTCACCCTGACGTGTTAAAAATGCTTCCTACGCGGCGCTGCGGGAATTAAGATATTTAACGGTCTGTGTCGGCGAACGACTAGCTTGAGGAGGTCAAGGTGATGAGCATCCCAAAATCATTGTACATTCCTGTTGGTGCAGTATTGTTCTCGGCGGGGACGTTGCTGGCCATGGTCGCGCTGACCTTTAACATCGATCCGGAAACCCTCGCGATATCCTCGGAGAGCCTCGCTTGGTCGCACTTCCTCGTCGCCATCATTCTCATCGTCTCCGGGGTGGGAATCGGCAGTCATGGATTGTATAAACTGGACGCTTACACGGTGGCAGCGCACCACAACCGTGTAGCGTACAGCCGCTATCTCGTTGGTACGGGTTACGCGCTTCTTCTGTTTGCCATGATCAACTTGGTTGCCTTGGCTGGTTTTGCGTATAGCGGTGTCCTCGATCAGGTGTTCCCTCGCGGCAAGGACAACGCCGGGACCCCGACGTTACCCGCCGAGACACCGACATCACCCGCCGAGACACCGAAGCCAGCCGCCGAATCGCCGGCGCCACCCACTGAGACACCGATGCCAGCCGCCGAATCGCCGGTGCCACCCACTGAGACACCGAAGCCAGCCGCTGAAAATCCCACGCCAGCCGCCACGAGTCCCAACCCGACTGCTGCGCCGCCGACCGCCGGGGTGCCCATTAAGCCAGCCCCTAAGTTGTCCACCAAGCAATCCCGTAAGTTGCCCACCGAGCTAGTCCTTAAGTCTCGAGCAACGGCGCTTGTGCTCCTCGTCACAGTGTCCATGGCGATCCTCGGTGCCTTGTTCTTTGTCGCGAACTCCTTGCAGGAGAAACAGGCCGCTGACGAAGATTTTGACGCACACCTATTCTGGGCCGGTCTATGGTATCGCCTTGGCGAATCCGTCTTGTTTGCGGTGGTCTGTTTCGTGGCCATTCGTCGCCTTTGGCCGCAGTCTGATGGTGATTTTTGGCTTCCGCTGCTCGCCTTGGTCCTAGGAATGTCGATCCGCACGGGAGAGCGACTGATGTTTGCCCTCACCAAGCGGACTCTCAAAGCTGTCACGGCGTTGTTACCGCTGGAAGAAGACGTTGCCGTCGCGGACGTGCCGGGAGCCGCGCAGGAACTGAAAGTGACCTCCGCCGGAGGTAAGGAGCTGGAGTGGAAGCCTCCCGCAAGTGGCAGCGCCGTCGCACGATACCGCATCGAGTATCGGGAAGTCGGCAAGCCGGACTGGACTCGCCACAACGCCTTGATGAAAGAACCGAAAGCTTCCCTGGCCCTCGAAGCAGGGATGACATATGAAATTCGGGTGATAGCAGAGAATAACGATGGAGAGGGACCGCCAATCGGTATCCAAACAACCGTCGCGTAGACAAATTCGGAAGCCTCTCGGAGCCGGTAACCAAGACGACCGGTTTCGGCTGGTACAGCGCGATGGTGACGGAGTGTTCGGTGCCAAACGGACGCTCGAGTTGGATCGGATGTGGCAGTAAGTCGATTGTCAAGCCGCGCGTCGAGCGTGGATCGGGACACCCTCGCGGCGCAGGGCGATCTGATTCGTATAACGTCCACCCCGCTCTGCCCAGGACTCGGCTTCCGCGGTCAATTCGGTTAAGAGGCGCTCGACTTGCTGGCGATGGTGTTCGATCTGGTCCCGATCGAGATCGGGAGGAATCTGGATCAGCGGACTGGCGACGACGCGGGCTCGCGAGTACGGCTTGGGAATCGCAAATCGATCCCACGTATTCAGACGCCACGGCCGGTCGTATCCCAAGCCAATGGCGATCAACGGAATCCCTAATCGCGAAGAAAGATAGATCGCGCCTTGAGCTAACTTGCGGCGCGGGCCTCTCGGCCCGTCGGGCGTGATGGTCAGATTCGTGGCTCGTCCCGTCCCCAAGAGTTTTCGCAACGCCGCCACGCCGCCGCGGTTGGTCGAGCCGCGAATCGTCTCGAATCCACTCAGGCGAGCCGCTTCTCCGAGCCATTCCGCGTCTTGATGTTGGCTCAGCAGCATCGCGATATTGCAGTAACCGCGCAAATAAAACATCACCGGAATGTAGTCGTGCCAAAACAAGAAGATCGCCGGGCCGCGAAACTCGGGGTGAACCGGATCGACCGACGGATCGTGGAGCGCGGCTTGATAGTCCAAGGTTCCCATCCAACCGCGGACGACCGAAGCGATGAGGAACCCGCCGGTTTTGTTGATGAATTTGCTCTTGATCTTCATGGGGCGTCCAGGCCGCGATCAGGTCCGCGTGCAAACAATCGCGTCTCCAAATTCGCGAGAACCGCAGGCTATCGCCTAGCGGCTGATGAATAATCCGCGCTCTACTCGGGCCAATCACCGGAAAACACTTCCGTCGCCGGGCCGGTCATGAAAACATGATTCGTTGCTTCATTCCAGTCCAACTCCAAATCGCCGCCCAGCAGATGATTCAGGATCTTGCGTTCGGTTCGGCCGGCTAAGTACCCTGCCACACAAACGGCACTCGCGCCGGTGCCGCAGGCCCAGGTCTCGCCCGAGCCTCGTTCCCACGTGCGTTGGCGAACTTCCGTCCGGGAAATGACTTCGACGAACTCGACGTTGACCTTGGCGGGAAACGCCTCGTGCCTCTCGATCTTAGGTCCGATGCCGAGTACCAAATCATCCGACGCCTGCTCGACAAAGATGATGCAGTGCGGGTTGCCCATCGAGACGCTGGTGACTCGAAACGATTTGCCGTCGACGACAAGTTCTGTATCGACGACAGGACTGCCGGGCAGTTTTGTTGGAATCCGTGCCGCTTCGAGGATTGGTTGGCCCATGTCGACCCGGACTCGATCGACTTTCCCGTCCGTCGTTTCGACGTCAAGCGTCAGCACACCGTTACCCGTTTCGATGCGAAGGGTTGGCTGGCGGCGGATGCCGTGATCGTAGAGGAACTTGCCGACGCAGCGAACTGCGTTGCCGCACATCTCCGCTTCGGAGCCATCCACGTTGAACATCTGCATCCGCGCGTCGGCAACTTCCGACGGTCGAATCAGGATCAGCCCGTCGCCACCGATTCCAAAGTGCCGATGCGACATTTGGCGGGCGAGTTCCGGCGCGTCCGCGGGCAGCGGCTGGTCGAAGCAGTCGATGTACACGTAGTCGTTGCCGGCACCGTGCATCTTGGTGAAACGCATCCCGTCAAATCCCAAATTGAAAATTCCAAATCCCCACTCCAACTGACCTTTATACTCGCAAATGGTTCACTCGTCAGCCGCTGAGATCCAGCTGGCCGCCGCTGGCTCCGGTCGGGTCTTTGCTTTGTGGGGCCTCCTGTGCCTTCAGTTCTTCTGTCGTTTCTTCCGGCTCGGCGTTGGCTCCGGGCGTCGCTTCCCACAGCCGCCGACCATCCGCATCGCGATCCGACGCCTGTTCGTCTTGAGTTGTCTCGCCGACGCCGGCCGCGGCTTCGGCTTTCTGATCGGACTTGGTTTGTCGAGCCTGATCGGCGGTTTGTTTTTCGGCGCGCCCCGCGTCGGCGCTGCGAATCTGAGGCAGGCCACCGGCGACGCTCCCTGCCATTCCCATCGGTCCTACACTCATTTCAACCTCCTCTCGTCATTGACTTCTCGCCCGCAATCGCTCCAGCATCTCACGTGGAGCCGGCGTGCGCGACATTCGGTCCTGTGGCAGCGTGTCGGGGAAGACTTGCTGAAACGCTTGGTTCACACCGCGCGTCACCAGCGGATCGTCCACCGTTCCCGTCACCGAAACTTCAAACAATCCGCCACTGTCTTGGAACAGTGGCCGCAACAGTCGGTCTAACGTTCCGTCCCGTGCCAAGACGGATGTCTTGAAGGACAGGTTGATCGCACGATCTAGCGTCATTTCGCCGCGGCCTCGAAGGTTGATTGCATCACCATTGAAATCGATGCGATCAAAGTAAATGCGATCGGCTTCAACGCGGAAATCAATGTCGCTCGACGTGAAGGCCGTCTTGTCGGGCTGCTTCAACTTGACCAAGTTCAACAGCCGAATCATCAGCGGCAGTTGATAGATATCTGCTTTGCGGAGCTGCACGCCACCATCGCCCTTGATGGTATGGGCTCCCGCGGCGTTCCCTGTCAGACGCACCGAAGCAAAGACACTCCCGGTCAGTTGAGCCCGCTGCGGCTCGTTGGGACGAGGTGTGGATAGTTCGCGAACGGCTCTCGCCAAATCGGCGTCAAAGAGTTCGCCGGTCAATTCAAAAGCATTGCCTTCGTTCATGGATACCCGGCCGCTGCCAACGGCGACGCCGCCGAACGCTTCCGCTCGAAGGGGACGCGGCATCGGCTCGTCCTGTTCGCGGCGGATCTTTTCACCCAGCGATAGAAACTGGTCGTCCACGCTGAATGGTCCACTGACTTGTGTCAATTGCACGCCTTTGTAGACGAGCGAATCGATCGCCAGCTGGCCGCGGCTGAAATGACCGTGTTGGCTGAGCGAACCGCCGAGATGCATTCCGCCCCGAATGTGCTCCAGCCTCGCCCCGCAATCGACCGTGCCGTCTTCGACGTCAAAGTCGAGTTCCCAATTCGACGCGAGAGGTTGGTCGAGCCCCAGCATCCCTTGCATGCCGAGCCGGCCGCTGATGCTAACGGCTCCTTGGAATTTCAGCTTCGAGATGGCGTTACCCAACCGCTGTGGCAGCGCCGAGACCAGCTCGTGGTTCGCGCGCAGGCGGTCGACGAGGAACTCCGATGCTTCGAACCGCCACTGCTCGTCGGGAAGCGTCTCGAATCGGCCCGTCAATTCGACCGACGTGTCGCCGTGTTTGCCCTTCACACGCTCTAACTCGGCAACACCATCGCGAAACCGCACCGCCCCGACGACCTCGTCCAGCTGATACGGCAACCAGCTGGGCTTGATCGTGATACTCCGGCCTTCGACGTTCCGATCCGCGGGCAGCTTCTGTCCCGTGACGTCGACCGACAGATCGTGGGAAGCAGCCTCATAGCGCAATTGAACCGCCACGTTGTCGATCGTGCCGCGAGGATGCAGCGAGTGCCAGAATCGCTGGGTGTTTGGCGCGCACGCGTTTCGCAGTTCGTCCTCGAGCGGAACGTCCGTCCCCTTGAATTTCAGTGACAAGACGGACCCGGCAACAGGATCTGGCTGCCAACTGCCGCTGCACGTTACGAAGGCGCTATCGTTGTACCCTTCGAGATTTTTGAACTCCCACTCGCCATCGTTCATCAAGAGCGTCCCCGTGATGTTATAGAGTGGATACTGAAAGCGGTCGTAACGCATCGAACAATTCAGTAATTCGATCGTCACGGACCGGTGCGGCGGAAGCGCGAGGTGGGGCCGCTCGAAGCGCGACGCGACGCGAACCATTCCCTGTGGGTTCAGCGAGCGCACGACTTGCTCGCCCTGGCCTTGGATCGCCTCGAACAATTGGTCATCCAGGGGCAACGGTTCGTCGACCTTCACATCAAGCCAACCGGTGACATCGGGCCCGGGATTATGAAGCTTTCCAGAAATTCGCACCGGCCGTCCGTTGGCGGAAGCCCGAACATTGTCGACCTCCAGGTCATCCTCGTGCAGCCGCAGTTGGCCGCGCGCGTGGTGGACACGATAGGGAAACTTGTAGTAGGCGATGGAAGCATCCAAGAGGTCCGCGACGATCGAGGTTTTCAACTCGCGCCCGTCGTAACGCAGCGTGATGTCTGCATCGACGATGCCTTGCGGCGAGAACTTATCCCACGCGTCGCGAAACCTGCCGGTCAGCGGCTTGGCCAACTGTTCGTCCAACGTCACTTGGTGAGCGATCAAGCGAACGGCAAAGGGGCTGCCCGGTGTCAGACTCGACATGTTCGCTGATAGTTGAAGATGCGATTGGCCAGCTTCTGCGAGCGCGCCTTGCACCTTGACCCCTTGGTCACTCAACTCAAAAGGAAGCCGCACGCTCATCAGTGGTTGCGGCAGCCGAGGGTCTTCAATGCGCCCCACAAAGTTGCCGACGAGCGAATAACTCGCGGAGGCGCTCGGCCCCTGTTTTGCGTAACTGAATGCAAAGTCTGTCACACCGGTTGCTACGCGGAGCTGGGCCAGCGGAGTTGCAAAGTCGTCTGGCAGCGTGTCGATCGTCTGCGAGCTGAGGTCAAGCCCTTCCACATTGCCTTGCAGATCCCATTCATCGCGAGTTGGGTTGATTTGGCCCTGAAGAGTGACGCGTCGGAGATGGTCTGCCGCGAATGATCCTCGCAGCTGCAGGGCAGGGGAGCCGCCGGTCGCCGCCGCGACTTCCTGCGATGCGACAGGCGTGACTTCCAGTGAAATGTCCCGGACGCTCAAGCCGCGACCCGCCGCCCCCGTCAGATCAACGAACTCGAGCACGGCCCCATCGATGGTGACTGGCGGTGGCGAGTCGCCGAACTTCGGGGGCGGCCAGAGCTTGGCAAGGTTCCAAGAGCCATCGGGGAATCGCGTCGCACGCATCTTCACGCCGCGTAGGACCAAATGTGTAGCATGTGTTTCGCCAGCGGCCAGATCCATCAACTCCGTACCGCACTCGGCAAAGAACTCCTCGACGTAGATCAAAGGAATCGGCGGACCGTTCGAGCTGGGCTCGGCAAGCAGCAGCCCTCGCAGTTCGATGCCGCTCCCCTCGATCCTGTGCGCCGAGCGGACCTGAACAACCAGGTCGGGGTAGTGCGTCTTGAACTTGTCTTCGACATTCAGACGGATCTTTTCGTCCAACCGGCTGTGAACAAAGTACAAACCTAACGAACCAAGCGTGATCGTCACGAGCGCAAGCAAGAGCATCCAACGCAGAAAGTCTCCGAGTTGGGCAATGATGCCTTGGCGTTTCGGTTGCTCTCGTGGCCGGGCATCCATTCCCGGGCTCCTTGCAGTCAATGGTTTGATTACGTGGCCTTTCGCTCCGCGAAAGGAAAGATTCTGTTCGCGGAGCGAACAGCCACGTACACGCCACGGCTTCCCCATCCTACGATTTGCTCGAAGCCGACTCCTCTTCCTCGTGTGTCACCCTCACCGGCCACCAGGCGTCGACAAAGCCGGCGGCAAGCACGATCAACACCAACATGGCCGGCTGGCGATAGCGGATCGAGCCGACAAAGATGGTATGCAAACACGTGAAATAGACGGCCGGCACAACGCACAACGCATACGGCCAACCGCGTCGAGCAAATCGAATCGCTCCAGTAACGGCCAGGATCAGCAGCGGCGTGTAGCCCAGCAAAATCGCTAGCCGGTACGTCCAACTTTGCATCGTGTCGGAATTGGGCCACGGGCTCCAGATACGCAAGAACTTGATTCCCGCCAGCTGAACAACGCGCCTCGGATGCTGCCGAGCCCAATCGAGCGCGGCTTGCCGCATGCGGTTGTCGAGCCGTTCTTCGAAGGTGCCCGTTGCCGAAGCTGGATCCGCCGCATCGGCTTTCAACTGCTGCTGATAGAAGTTTTCGACGTATCGCATGTCGCTTCCGCCATTCGCATCGTCGCGCCAACCGTCGTACAAACTGGCGCCGAACTGCGTCGTGGTGAGCGTCAGCTTTCCGGTGATGCCGTAGTTTCTGACCCACCAGGGAGCCATCGCCAACACCAATCCAATCGCCATCGCCACACCGATCAACAACTGGCGTTTGCGATCGCCAAACAAAACGAAGGCGATCCCCAAGGCGAACGGCGTGAACAACAGCCAACTCGGCCGGACCAGTGTCGCGACGCCGGCGACTGCTCCCGCAGCGAACGCAAAGCCAGCCGCTCGCTTCGGACACTCGCAACGAGCTGCCGCGATCCAGGCAATGATCTGAACCAACATCAGCGGACAAAAGGGTGCTTCGCTCAAGACGAACACGCTCATGCCAATCGCACCGGGATACAGCGTTGCCATGATTCCAGCAACGATGGCGGCGCGGATCGAAAACAGTTCTCTTGTCAGCCAGATGACGCCTCCCACGGCGACGGTTCCCAACACAGCTCCGAGCATGCGAGCCCAAATCACCGGCGGCTCGTCTGTGATCCGAAACAATCCAGCCAACAGAATCGGATAGCCGGGCGTGCGAAAGATCCTCGCTTGGCCGTGACCAAATCGATACGGTTCGCCGCGGGCGATCTGACCAGCGAGAACCCAATAGCTCTCGCTGTCGCCGAACGCGAACTGCTGTCCTTCCGTAAGACGGCTTTCCCACCAACATGCCGCTCCAGTCCGCAACCCAAACGCGACAAGCAGGATCAGCCCGATCAAGATGCGGCTGTCACCGGCGCGCTGGATCATCACGAGTCTCAATGGTGTGCAAAAAGCAAGCTGCGGATCGTAGGCGCGAAGCTGAGTTTAGGTCAATACTCTTTTGGTTCTGCTAGCTGCCTGACGAGGATACGTAACCGATTCTCAGAGCGAACTTTAGGGGCTGTCGGACGGTGGCGGGCTCCATCGGTGATGCGACTTGTGCGGATGCCTGCCGCGAAACGGCTCCGACTCGACCCAAATCATGCGCCCGCAAGTATTTACTTACGCATGACAGCTTGTATACTCGTGGGCTTGCCCTTTTGGCAGCAAAGCTAGCCCGGTCCCGGAACTCGTCGCCTTAAACGAATTGTTAAGCAAGGGAGCATTGATGGTCAGTGATATCAGGAACGACAAGCTCGTCTTTTGGGGATGTTTCATCGCGTTGATCACGACCGCTTTTGGCTTCATCAGCCGCATGTTCCTAATCGGGACTTGGGCGACGGAGTTCGGACTGGATCCCGCTCAGGCAGGTCGACTGGCGGGGATCGGAATTTGGCCCTTTGCCGTCAGCATTATCGGCTTCAGCTTGATCATTGATCGGATCGGCTACAAAGTTGCGATGGTGTTCGCGTTCCTTGCTTCTGTGATCTGGGCTGTCATGGGGCTCAGCGCTTACTACGTATCTCTAGGTGGAAACAAAGATCTGGCGTATCAACTCTTATACTGGGGAAGCTTGATCCTGGCGTTGGGCAACGGCACCGTGGAGGCCTTCATCAACCCGGTCGTCGCGACGATGTTTAGCAAGGAGAAGACGAAGTGGCTGAATATCCTGCATGCGGGTTGGCCGGGCGGTTTGGTGATTGCCGGCATCATCGTGATCTTCATGGGAGATACGGTTCCCTGGGGGTTTAAGGTAGCGATGATTGCCGTGCCCGCGGTTGTCTTCTTCTTAATGTTGCTCCCTCGGAAGTTCCCAGTCCAGGAACGCGTCGAGTCGGGGGTCAGCTATCGCGAGATGCTCTCGGAGTTCGGCATTTTAGGAGCTTCGCTGGTGGGGTTTTTAGTAACTTTGCAGCTCATCGACTTTTTCTCGGCTGGTGCCGTGCTGAGTGGCGGCTTGAAAATGTTGTTCGTCCTCATCGGAGTGGGCATCGTCGTTGGCTTTGGAGTCTATACTCGCGCAATCGGCCGACCGCTCATGTTCGTCTTGGTCTTGATCATGATACCGTTAGCCACCACGGAAATTGGTACGGATGGTTGGATCACGGGAATCATGGAAGGTATTGCGGCCGGCAAGTTCAACCCCGGTTGGGTTCTGGTCTATACGTCGGTCATCATGATGGTGCTCCGATTCTTTGCCGGGCCAATCGTACACACCCTGTCGCCTTTAGGTCTGCTCGCTTTAAGCGCCGCACTCGCCATTGTTGGTTTGCTAACTCTGTCGTTCACGACGGGGGCGATGATCTTTGTCGCCGCAACCCTCTACGGTTTCGGCAAGACTTTCTTTTGGCCGACGATGTTGGGTGTGGTCGCCGAACAAACCCCCAAGGGCGGAGCATTGACGCTGAATGCGATCAGCGGCATCGGGATGCTCGCTGTCGGCACGCTCGGCTTTCCCTACATTGGCACGCTGCAGGCCAACAAACAGATCGAGGCGATCCAAAGCAGCGCGGTCGCTCAAGAGGTTCCGGGCCTCGTAGTGGGAGGCGAACTGGTAACCGTCACGGACAAGACGATTTATGAGATCATCAAGTACAAGGCCATTGACGATCCGCAATTGGATGCAACCGTGGCAGCGCTGGGAGATGAGAGGAGTTCACAAGTTGCGGCGGAAATCAAGGCCATTCGCGATAGCAGCAATCAAGGCGCGTTGGGGAGCATGGTGATCTTTCCCGCAATTATGCTGGTCGGCTATATCTGCCTGATCTTCTACTTCAAAGCCCGTGGCGGCTATTCGGCGGAAGTGCTGGCAGGTCACGCCGCCGAGGACGAAAAGTTCACTGGCGGGTTGGAAGGCCCCGCCGACGCTTAAGCCTTCTCAATCCGCAGTCTGGCTCGCCACCCCGCCTACGATGGCCAGTCGCGAACCCTCACGTTCAACACGGATGTTGGCCGGCAGCGTGAGGACCGTGCGTGTTCCCGTCGCTACAGCTTGTCGTGCCAGTTGTTCCAACTCGTGCCATCGTTCGAATGTCATCTCGCGTTCCGGCCAACCTTGCGTGCGCCAGATCTGTCGCAGCATCGTACGCACTAGCAGCGGCGGGGCGTCGGCGAGTTGGTTCAAATCGATCGAGACCGCGTCCGTCGAGTACTGAACGCACCGCGCCAACTGCTGGCAGGCGGCTGACTCGACATAAGTGTTCATCTCTCCGGCAAGCACCCCGAGCCGCCGCAGCGAATCGTCCACGAGCGGATTGTATTCGTCTCGCAGCACGGGTAGCAGAGCGTTGCGAATCCGATTGCGAGTGAACCGCTCGTCGGAATTCGTCGCGTCGCTGCGGAATGGCTGACCGAGTTCGTCGAGATACTCGACAATTTCAGTGCGGCGGAATTCCAGCAGCGGCCGGACGAGCGTAATGCCGGGTACCAGCTCGCGACTGGCTGGAATTCCGGCCAAGCCGCGAATGCCGGTTCCTCGGACGATTCTGTGCAGGATCGTCTCGGCCTGGTCGTCCGCGGTATGGGCCGTGGCGACGTAGCGTGCACCGACTCGACGTGCGACCTCGGTAAGAAACTCATATCGAGCGTCTCGCGCAGCCGCCTCGATGCTTCCTGTCGACACCGCAGCCAAGTCTTCGGTCGCGACTCCCAACTCGCATGGAACGGGCAGCTGTTTGCACAAATCGCGCACGAACTCGGCGTCGGCTTCCGATTCAGGGCGGAGCCGATGGTTGAAATGGGCGGCTACCAGGGTCGACCCCGTGGAACCGCCGAGCGAAGCCAGGCCCCGCAACAACGCGACACTATCGGCCCCGCCAGACACTGCGACGACGACCGGA
>JAQBZB010000193.1 GCA_027622275.1 Planctomycetota bacterium
AATTGTTTAATCAATATCTAGTTACCGCGCTACCCCAAGTTGCCTAAAGTGCGCGTTGGCCGTGGGGAAGTACTGGTCGCGGACCAAGTCCAGAACCGCATCTGCGAGAAAGTCACTCCCTTGGTGGCGGAGTTGGCTGCGCGAATCAGTTAGGCGCGGGCGCAACGCCGACAGCAACTTCGTTGGCTCGTCGTGAAGTGTGATGACAACCTGTTCGCTCAGAAACATGCTGAGCTGTCTCGTGTCGTGTCCCATCGTGTCGCCGATCATCCGGGACACAATGAACAAATGGTTGCCATAGTCTTCCACCTTCACCTGTTGATGAAGCGTGGCGCAGTCCTCCAGCGCCAGTGAGTGCAGCGAGAACGCGTCTCCGAGTTCGCTGATCAGTTGGCCATTGCCTAACCCTTCGACGTGTACCCACAGAACTCCGCGTTTTCCTCGCAGCGCTTTCGCCTGAGCAACAGTTGCCTGCTCGACAACTTCGATCTCATCGGGACCGTAGGAGACCAGCGAGATGCAAGACGGCCGAGCGGACTCGTGTACGACGACCACGCCCGGCGGTGAACCTGGACGGATGTGTCGGCGATGGCGATGGGCGTGTTGGCGGCGATGATGCTTCTTACTCAAAATTGGCTTTCTCGATGCCGGGGCTCTCTTCCAATCAGGTGGAAACGCCGACGGGCCATCATAGCGACTTCTCAACAGCCATCAATGCACCTGCGGCGGCGTTCGAATGAAGGCCGCCGCCGAGGTGCGTCGGAAGTAACGCGAATCGAGCAGGCGGCAAGCTCTCCGCCGCACCACGCGAGTGCGGATTGCAAGGCCCGTGCCTGCTCGAAACAGTAAGCCGAAACTAGTTGTTCCACTTCAGCGTGACGTAACGGCTGAAGTTCTCGTCCTTGATCAACAACAATACAGAACCATCCTGGCTGGCCTTTTCCAAGGCTTGCTTGAACTCCTCGGTACTTTGAACCGGCTGCCGATTCACTTGACGGAGCAACGTGCCGGAATGAATCCCGGCATTAGCAGCCACCGAACCGGGCTGCACTTCCGTCACGACGACCCCGGTGTCGTTGCCGCTATAGCCGAGTTGCTCAGCCATCTCCTTGGTCAGTGCCTGGACGGAAAGGCCCAGCTTGTCATAGCTCTGCAACGGTACTTGACTGGGCGACCGAGCCAACTGCTCCTGGCTGGGAAGTTCGCCGAGTTGGACGCTCAACGTCATCCGCTTGCCATCACGCCAGATCGTCAACTGGGTTTCCTTTCCCGGAGCGATCATCGAAACCGTATTGCGGAACGATCCAACTTCCGTGACCGGCTGGCCATTGAGTTCAACGACCACGTCCCCACTCTTGATCCCGGCTTTCGCGGCCGGCGAATCATTCGTCACGTCGCCAACCAGGGCACCGGTGGTGTCTTGCAGTCCGAAGGACTTTGCCAGATCGGGCGTCAACTCTTGGATCAAGATGCCGAGGTAGCCGCGATGAACGGTGCCACCTGATTGCAACTGCTCACGAACGTAGTTGGCCAGATTAATCGGAATGGTAAACCCGATTCCTTGATAGCCGCCGCTGCGGGAAGCAATTGCCGTATTGATGCCGATCACTTCACCATACAGATTGACTAGCGGACCACCCGAGTTACCAGGGTTGATCGCCGCGTCGGTCTGGATGAAGTTCTCGTAATCCGTGATGCCAACACTTGTGCGGCCCTTCGCGCTCACAATCCCGGCAGTCATCGTGTCGTTCAAGCCAAAGGGGCTGCCGAAGGCCAAGACCCACTCGCCAACTTTCAAACTTTCCGAATTCCCCACAGGGAGAACCGGTAAGTTGGTGGCGTCGATCTTGATCAGCGCTACGTCGCTGCGTGCATCGGCACCGATCACCTTGGCGTCGAATTCACGATTGTCGTGCATCTTGACGGTCACCTTGTCCGCGTTGCCCACGACATGGTTATTGGTCAGGATGTAACCATCGGTCGAGATCACGAATCCCGAGCCTTGGCCCATGACGCGTTGCTGCGGCTGCTGAGGAGCCTGCTGGAATTGCCGCAGTTCAGGCGCGCGGTCGCCAAAGAAACGACGCAAGTCGTCGCCAAACAGATCAGACGGATCGTCGAACGGCTGCCGTTGAGCCATGTTCTGGCCGCCGACCGTTTGCTCGACTCGAATCGAGACCACGGCGGGCGATACGGCTTTCCCGATCTCCGTAAACGCCTTGCTGGTCTGCTGCAGGCTCGCAATTGCGGGAGATGGGGTCGGTTGCTGGTTGTTGGTCGCCGCGTGAACGCCCAAGCCCAAGACGACGATCGCGGCCAATGCCAGGGCGAGCGGCAGGTGAAGAATTACTGGGAGGGTGAGGCTCCCGCCGAACCGGCTCAGCGGGAGCTTCGCCCTCCCAAGACTTTCGGTTGGTAAGATTTCACCTGCCGCTCGCCCAGGGGAATTGCCAACAGTCGCGAAGGCGCGGTACCTTTCCGTTTCCAAGTATGCTGGTTCATCTCATGATCTCCTTTGATTGAACTTTCAGTTGTTGAATTTGCTGCGACGCGGAATGTGTCCGCCATCGTATTTGTCTGCGGGAAGTAGCTAAGCAAACACAGTGCCAATGCTCGGCAGGCTACACAGAAGGCGGCTTGATATCGCCAAAAAATCGGCTGCTGTCAACTAAATCGTTCGCCTGCAACCGGCAACTGTTTGCAGGCTGTGCCTGCAGGCGGCGCGAGGCACCTTGCCGCGCTGCGGCATAGTGCCCCATGCGCGTAACCGTTTATCAGCCACCGGCTATTTCTTAACCAACTCGACGAATCCACCGGAAATTAGCGTGGCAACGTTGGTGAAGACGAAGCTTGAAGCGACGTTCATCGCCACCGCAAGTTGGCGGTCGAGAAACGCGAACCACTAATCATCGCCGTCCTGAGACGATCCGCCTGCTGTGTGGCGGTCACTTCCTCGCACTGGTGGATCGACCGCTGATCTTCAAGGGCATGTACTGGCTGCGTTCAATCATGGCGTCTTTTCATGGTGTCTTGGATCAGATCCGCCTGGACACGCTGGATCTCGAGCAGTTGCTGCCACTGATGAGTCAGTAACAGGTCGATTTTTGCGTTAAGGTGGCGTATTTCTAGTTCGGCTTTGAGGTTGACACGATAGTCGTGTTCCGCGCGCATGCGGTCCTTCGACTCCCGGCGGTTCTGGCTCATCATCATCACCGGCGCTTGCAAGGCGATGCCGACGCGACGCATCGCGGTCGGCCTCCATGAGCCTCATCCTACGTGCGGTCATCGGGATCTTGCTGGAGGAGCCGCTTAAGAACGAAGCGCAGCATTCGACAAAGCTCGCGGCGTGATGTTCCCTGATAGGCATAGACAACCTCGCTCTCCGGAACGTTGGGGTTCTGGCAGCCGATGAAGACGAAGTGCGTCTGCCGGCGTTTTAGTTCCGTCAACATGTCTTCGGTAGTTGCGAGTTCAAGATCCATGATCAGCTTGTCAGTGGACGAGAGCCACAGCCCGTGAACTCATTACGCAAGGCGCGTACCATTGTTGCGGGAGACAGCTGCATGGCATTGGGGACGGCATACGATATGCTGTCGGTGTAGGGTCCCGGAGCGAGCCACCAGGAGGCCAATTCGTGTAGCGTTTTGCCCCGCGCGCCATTTTTCCCCAGCCGTAGCCTGTGCAGTGATACCGAGCCGAGAGGCCGAGTTGAAGGAAAACCACCCGTGAAGCTTGCGACCAAAGTCGTCGTCGTGTTCTTGTTGGCGGTCATGGTGCTGACCGTCATTCAAGGCGTCGTCGCCGTGCATCATGAACGCGAATTGTTTCGTCTGGAACAAGAAGAACAGGCTCGGAGCTTCACCAGCGACATCGAGGACCTGGTCCTCGACGCCTTGCACGAACAACAACACGAAAAGATTGCGGAGATTCTTAAGCAAAAGCAGTCGAATCGACTCGCGACTCAAGTCCGCTGGGTTCGCTTTGACGCGACGGCTTCGGTTCGCGACGGAACGGTCGGCGAAATCCAGTTACAGAATATCCGCCGAGGCGAACTGGTGTCGTTCGAGACGCGTCAGGGTAGTGAGAGCATGCTGAATACTTACTACGCAATCGATTCGGCGCCACCGGACCAAGGTGTCCTCCACTTCTCAAGGCCGCTTGCTCCGCTGGAGCAGCGTAATCGCGACACGATCTTTCGCACGTTCTACCTTCTCGGCGCCATGGGCTTGTTAAGCGTGTTGGTCATCGGGCTGGCCGGTATGCGGATCATTGGTCGCCCGCTGCAGCAATTGATCGACAAGACGCAGCGGATTGGCGCAGGAGACCTGACCATGCCCTTAGACTTGCATTCGCGTGACGAGTTAGGCCAGCTGGCCACTGACGATCCAGCTTGCCCGTGAGCAAGGGACACCACCGGATGTCACCGCCGCTTCACCGATCGCGGTTTATTCGCTGTCGATCGCCGACCGGGGGCATGGCATTGACGAAGAGGATGTTCCACACGTCTTCGAACCGTTCTTCACCACCAAAGACGTGGGGCAAGGAACAGGCCTTGGCTTGTCGATCGCACACGGGATCGTCCAGGAGCATGGTGGCTGGATTGAGGTCCAAAGCGAAAGAAATGTCGGCAGCCGCTTTACGGTGCGAATACCGGTGGAGTCCGCCGCGTCACAGAAAGCAGAAGAATCACCATGAATGGAAACATTTTGATTGTCGATGACGAACGCAGCATGTGCGAGTTGATTGAGACCGACTTGCGGCTGCGCGGCTATACGTGACGGCGTCGCGCCGACAGATTGGTCTTGGGAGTCTCTGAGCAAGCAGCTGAAAGACTGTTGGCATACTCCTGGCCCGGCAACGTGCGCGAGCTGCGGAATGTGATCGAACGTGCCGTGGCGTTGACTCGGTACGAACAAATCGCGGTCGAAGACCTGCCTGAAAAGATCCGCGACTACCGCAGTTCGCAAATCTTCATCGGCGGCGATGATCCGACGGAACTGGTTTCGATGGAAAACGTCGAGCGTCGCTATGTGCTGCACGTGTTGCAAGCCACGGGCGGCAACAAGACGGTCACCGCGCGGGTTCTCGGGTTCGACCGCAAGACGTTGTACCGCAAACTCAAACAGTACGGGATTGAAGATCAGGGCGACAACTGAATTCAGTTCGACTCGCGTCTTCAAGATCGTAAAACGCCGAACCCCGTCGGCTAACATCGGCAACCGCACGCTTGCCAACAGCTCGCGCTTGGTTCTCACACCGGTGCCTTCTGAAGAAAGGCCACCGCGTCGCCGATCCACTCGCTGAGCAGCGGTGGAGTATAGAGGCCGAGCAGGAGCGTCAGCAACATGCTGAGGATGATGGGAAACACCATCGGGAGATTGTCGCGAAAACGGGTGGTCGCGGCTCCTTCCGGTGCGGGGCCCAGCGAACAGTTGACCAACGTGTTCCCCATGCCGAAGAAAACGAGCAGCAACAGCAGCAGAAACAACAGCCCGGGGACAAATCGTCCCGCCGCAAACGCGCCGCTGAGCATCTGGTATTCGCTGACAAAGGGACCGAACAAGGGCGACCCAGTGATCGCGAAGAAACCAACCAGCAACAGCGTGCCGGTGACCGGCAGGCGGCGCAAAACGCCCCGCACTTCATCCGTTGACTTGCTGCCGTAGACGCGGTGAATGTTGCCTGCCGCCATGAACAGGCCCGCTTTGCAAATGCCATTGTGAAGCACGTGCAGGAGCGCGCCACCGACGGCCGACCCACCGATGCCGATTCCAAAGGCCAACATGCCCATGTGCTCGACGCTCGAATAGGCCAAGCAACGCTTGATGTCCTTCTGACGAGCCATGAACACCGCCGCGGTGCCCATCGACAGCAACCCGAAGAACAGCAAAGTCCGCTGGGCATAGGCGTCGTCGTGGGCGATGTGCGCGACGTGAAAAATACGCAGCACGCACAGGAAGGCACAGGTTGTCAGGCCGCCCGCCAACAGCGCTCCGATCATCCCAGGTGCTTCGCCATAAGCATCGGGCTTCCAAGTGTGCATCGGTGCCAGGCCCATCTTCGTGCCGTAGCCGACGACCAACAGCACAAACGATGCGTGCAGCCAAGGCAACGACAGCTTGTGGGAATGCTCGACCAGTTCGTCAAACAACAGCGTCGATTCCGAACCAGCTTCGATCATCGAATACGCCAGGAAGAACGAGCCCAACAGCGCCATGGCGATCCCGACCGAGCCGATCAGCAGATACTTCCAAGTGGCTTCCAGCGATCGTTGGTTGTGGTTGAAGTAGATGCACGGAGCGGTGACCAGCGTCGTCGCTTCCATCGCCACCCACATCAAGCCGAGATGGTGCGACATTGTGACCAGGCTCATCATCCCCAGAAACGACAACAAGCACACGCACATCACGCGATTGGGACGCTCGTCACGGGCACGCAAGTAGGCCGGGGCGTACAGAGAACACAAAAAGAAGACGAGGCTGACGACGGCGATGAACAACCGGCTGAGCGGATCGATCGCGAGCCAGCGGCCGAACAGCCATTGGTCGCCTTGGGGCAGCAACCACGCGGCCAATCCCAAGTGAATGGCTGCGGTCAAAGGCAACAACCACGGGCGCGCTTTGTTGTCAGGAATCGCAAACGATATCGCGGCGGCGACAAGCGGAATCAAGATCAGCAGTAGCAGCATGTTGGACTATCCAATCCTCGGAGTTGTCGTGAAAGAGTGAACCGTTGTTCCCCAAGCGGCATCGGCCGATGGCACGAGCAGGCCGGTTGTCGGCGCTGCCACGGTGTGATGAATCCAATCCGTTACGAACGGCGGTGTGTAAAACCCCAACGAGATCACCAACAGCAGCGCCGCCAAAATAGGCAGCGTCTCGCCCCATGGTTCACGTTCGGCGCTGGTCGCTAACGGCCGCGGCCCCAAAGCGCAACCCAACACCGTCGAACCCATGCCGATAAAGACCAGAAACAGCAGCCCGATAAACAGGCAGCCGGCAGCGAGGTGGCCGTGCTCAAAGGCGGCACTCAGTAACATGATTTCGCTGACAAAAGGCCCGCCGCCAGGAGCACCGGTGATCACAAAGAACGCGACGACGAAAAACCAGCCCGACCACGGCACGCGTCGCAACACGCCCTGCATCTGGTCCATCGAGCGAGTGCCGTAGGCGTGATAGATGTTGCCCGCCGCGAGGAACAGTACGCCCTTGGTCAAGCCGTTGTGCATGACGTGCAACAGCGCCGCGGGAACGCCGGCACCGCCAATTCCCAAACCGAAGGCCATCATCCCCATGTGCTCGACGCTGGAGTACGCCACCAGCCGCTTGATGTCTCGCTGGCGGCAAATCGCCACCGCCGCGAACGCCATTGAAAACAAGCCGATGAACACCAACAGCGGCTGGATCATCGCGCCTTGCCCCGCCGCGACGACTACCAGGTAAACGCGGACGATCCCCAGAAAGGCACAATTCAAGAGCGCTCCCGAAAGCAGCGCCGACACAACCGCGGGAGATTCGCTGTGCGCGTCCGGCAGCCAGGTGTGCATGGGGGCCAAGCCCATCTTGGTGCCGTACCCGACCAGCACGAAGATGAACGACAACCGCAGCCACTCCGGCGACAATTCGCCCGCCTGCGCAATCAACTCGTCAAACAGGAGCGTGGGCTGGCCGTGATGCAGCGACGAATACGCCAGGAAAAACGTGCCCAACAATGCCAAGGCAATGCCGACCGAACAAAGCACGAGGTACTTCCAGGTGGCTTCCAGCGCGCGTGGATTGTGTTCGAAGTAAATACACGGCGCGGTCGCCAGCGTCGTGGCTTCCACCGCAATCCATAACACGGCCAGATGACGGGCTACGATGACGGCTGTCATGGCCGCCAGCGACGCCAGCAAACAAGCACACAACACGCGGTTCGAACGGTGTTCGTTGTTCGCGAGATAGCTAGGTAGATACGTCGTCAGGATCAAGAAGAAGACCGTAATGAAGACCAGAAAGTAGCGGCTCAGTCCGTCCAAGTGAAACCAGGCCAGTGTTGGCGGCGCGAACGGGGTGCTGACTGCGTAGCATGTCAACGTCGTGTGGCAAGCCGCTCCGCACGTCACGACCCACGGCCGCCAGCGGTTTGACGGCACCGCGAAAACGGCCGCCGCGGCAACGCCTGGAACGAGAATGAGCAGCGACGCGAGCATCTATTCCCTCAACGTCGTTAAGTGTTCAGTACTGGCCTCGGGAAACGCGCGACTGACGTGATTGACCATGATCCCCATCACGAAGACGCCGACAAATAAATCCAATACGACGCCAAACTCGACCAGCAGCGGCACGGCTTCGATCAGCAGCAAGCCAAAAATGAAAATCCCGTTCTCCATCACGATGTAGCCCAGAACTTGCCCGAGCGCCTCGCGCCGCGTGACCAGCATCAGGAATCCAGCGAGCACGGTCGCGAATGCGGCGGGTATCAGCAAATGGTGTTGATGCCCTTCCGGCAGAGGCAGTGATTGCGCGAAGATCAAAGCGGCACCGGTTCCGATTCCACCCAACAACAACGTAGGCACGAAGCCGATTACGGAACTGATCGTCGTACGAATGTCGGCCAGCAAGATGGCCTTAAACAGCAGTTTGGGAATCAACAGCCCTTTGATACCCATGATTGCCGCGGTTAACAGCGCCAGCCGTAACAAGCTGAGCGGACTCATCGTTGTCAGCCCGCCCGATTCCGGCAAAAAGCCCTGATGCACGATCGGGTACATCAGCCCCAGCAACACGCCTTGCAGGGCCACGACGAAGATCAACATTCGCAGTCGAGAGACTCCCAATAGGTAGAAATTCAACAGTAGGGCGAGCACCATGCACGGATCGACAATATTTGAGATCATAGTTTCACCAATACCAGAATCATGCTGAGTAACGACAACATGCCAGCGCCCACCAGCAAGCTCGGAATCGACGGCAGCCGCAGCCGCGCCATCACGGACTCGACGACACTAATTAATATCGCCACCAACACCGTCCCCGCCAGAAAGATGATCCAATCGGCCGCGGCGTAACCGGTTTGCACCGGCAAGGCCAGACGCACGATTAACGCCGCGAATACGAACAGCTTGATCGCGGCACCGTACAGGATCAGCCCGAAGGCCGGTCCGCTGTGATCCAACACCATCACTTCGTGAATCATCGTCAGTTCCAAGTGCGTGTTCGGATCGTCGAACGGAATGCGGCTGTTTTCGACCAACAGCACAACGAACCAACTGACCAGAATCAAGATCAAGGCCGCTGCGGCTCCGCCCCAACCCGCCAGCAGTTCCGTCCCCAGCAAGCCGCTCATCGACAGCGTTCCCGTCACGCGGGCCAGCACCAGCAGGCCCAGGAACATCACCGGTTCGCCCAGGCAGGCATACGTCGCTTCGCGGGCCGAACCCATGCCGCAAAACGCCGATCCCGTATCGAGTGCCGCCGCCATCGTGAAGAAGCGGCCCAGACCCAGCACGTACGCCAGCAGGATCAAGTCGCCAGTGAACGACAACGGCGCGCTCGCGTGTCCCAGCGGCACAATCATCGCCGCGACGAGCGCCGTCGTCAGGCCCACCACCGGCCCGAAGCGGAAGACCCAAGTCGTCGTTTCGCTGAAGACGCTCTCCTTGCTGCACAACTTGCGCAGGTCGAAATAAGCCTGCAACAGTGGCTGCCCGCGCCGACCACCAAAGGTCGCCTTCACTCGGTTGATCACACCCAGCAGAAACGGCGGGAAGATCAACGCCACGACGATGTGGACGAGGGTGTGGATGGATAGGTGTTCGAACATATTATCTCCACAACAACAAGAACACGACGACGACCAGGATGTACATCAAATACGCTTGCAGGCTGCCGCTCTGCAAATACCGTCCCCAAGAGAACAGCCACGTGACGGCGTGCGTCGTCGGCCAGACAGCCTTTTCCAACACGGTGTCTTCGACGTGGCTTTCAAAGTCAGCATCCTTGGGGAAGAGCCCTTCAATTTTGGGAAGGTGGACTTTCGGTTGCAGCGCCCAGCCGAAGAGTTTCACGAGCGTCTCGGCGAACGACGAGGAACTGTATTGTATCCGCGCACTCGGCGCGGCGTAGCCACAGTCCCAGGTCAATCCGGACGGCGCTCGGCGAATGCCTCGCAGCAACAAGAAACCGGTCCCTGCCAACAGGAGCGCCAAGACGATCCCCGCCACGATACTGATCGCTGCCAATGGTGCCGCCGTGGCGATCGTCAACTCGCCAATCGCTTGACCGCCCCAGGCCGCCGCCATGCGATCCAACAACGGCGCGACAACGATCGGCGCAACGCCGATCAGTGTGCAGCAGCCGGCCAAGACCAACATCGGTCCGATCATTGCTTTGCCCGCTTCGTGCCCATGTGCGGCTTGTTCGCTGCGTGGAGCACCTAGAAACACCATCCCGTAGACTTTCACAAAGCACGCCGCGGCCAACGCGCCGACGAGCGCCAAGCCGGGAGCCGCAAACACCGCGGCGCTGGCGGCGGTCGCTGCGGGAGTGGTGGCCACGCGGAACAAGCCCAGGTAGATCATGATCTCGGAAACGAAGCCGTTCAGAGGCGGCAGCCCGCAAATTGCCACCGCGCCGAGCAAGAAGCAGTTGGCCGTCGCCGGCATGCGTTTGGACAACCCTCCCAGTAGGTCAATCTCGCGCGTGCCGACGCCGTGAATCACCGATCCCGCGCCGAAGAACAGTAGCGACTTAAACAAGGCGTGGTTCCACACATGCAGCATCCCGCCGCAAATGCCGAGTAACACCCATACCGGTTCGTGTTCGGCGCGGCCCACGAGCGCCAGCCCCAGGCCCATGATGATGATGCCGATGTTCTCGATGCTGTGATAAGCCAACAGCCGCTTGATGTCATGCTGGCCGACGGCGAACGCCACGCCGAGGATTGCCGAAATCGTTCCCATCGCCAGCACAAACAGTCCCCACGACAATGGCACTTCCGGGAAAAACGTGCAGACGCGGACGATGCCGTACACGCCCATCTTGATCATCACGCCGGACATCACTGCTGACACGTGACTGGGCGCTTGAGCGTGAGCGGTCGGCAGCCAGATGTGCATCGGCATGATGCCGGCCTTGGTGCCGAACCCGAAGAAGGCCAGCGCGGCCAACGCCACGGCCATCGGGGTGCCGGTTTCCTTCAACGTGGCGAAGTCCCACGAGCCGTTGATTGCGAACAGCAATGCGAACACGCCGAACGCGCACAGTGTCGCGAAATGGCTGGCCGCGATGTACAACCAGGCCGCTTTGCGCGTCTCGGCGATGTGGTCTTCCGTCGCGACCAGGAACAAGGCGGAAACGGCCATGGTCTCCCAGGCCGCCAGAAACATCAGCCCGTCGTGCGCGACGACCAGCAGCGTCATCGCGCCGGTCATCAGGTTCAGGAAAAACGAAACACCGCGGCCGTTGTCTTCGTGTTCCGATTGCTTCCAATACTGCAAGCCATAAATCGATGCCAGCGCCGTGACCAGCAGAATCGGGACCAGGAAGAAAGCCGAGATCCCGTCGATGGCGATACTGACCGAAACGCCTGCAATCGGTGAAGGCAACGTCAGCGGAGCGATCGGGCCATCGATCCACCAGCGATAGATCGCGTACGCGCCGACGCCGTTAGCAGCGACCAGGATCAGCGTCGACAGCGCTTGCGCGGCGTTAGCTTTCTTGCCGAGCAATGCCGCGGGAAATCCACTGGCCAACGCAGTCAGACCGCTGATCAGGATAAGTTCGTGGCTTGTCAAGTTGTTAATCTCCTCCGTCTTCGCATGGTCGTTGTTCGCTCCGCGAACAGAACGTTATGTTCGCGGAGCGGCGATTGACATCAGCCGCCGGGCGCTAGCCCACGGTTCCCCGGGAGAACCGAACTGATGTTCTCACTCACAACGTCGGAGCGAACAACGATTATTTCTTGCTACGTTAACTGTAACTTTGTGTCATGTTCCTTCGAGGGCGGCGGCGGATTGTCGCCATCCCGACCGCGTGGCAACCGCACCGTGAAACAAGTTCCCTTGCCGATCGTGCTATTTACTTCGATGGTGCCGTCGTGCGCGCGGATGATCGCCTGGCAAATGCTCAGACCCAGTCCCGTACCGCGCTTCTCCGCGGTCCCGGTTCGTGGTCGGTGTCCCTGGAAGAAGCGGTCGAACACATGCGGCAATTCAGCTTCCGGAATGCCCGGCCCAGAATCGCGCACGGCGAACACGACGGCCTCTTCTTGATTGTCCGCTTTCAGCTGAACCTTGACCTGGCCACCGGCGGGCGTGAACTTCAGCGCATTGTCGAGCAGATTGTAGATGACCTGCCGTAAGTGCTGTTGGTTGCCGTAGACCACGACGGACGGCAACGCCTGGCACACTAGTTGAATCTCGCGAAACTCGGCAACGCCGCCGAACATATCCATCGCCTTCTCGACGAGGTCGTTGAATTGCACCTGCTGCTTGTCGACTTTCAATCGCTCCGTCTCCGTCTCGGACAGCAGCAGCAGTTGATTGACAAGCAACTCCAGGCTGGCCGACTCTTCGATGATGTCGGCCAGCAACTCCTCGTATTCTTCGTTAGTCCGCCCACCGGTTAACGCGACTTCGATGCTGCTGCGAATGGCGGCCAACGGCGTGCGCAGTTCATGCGCCGAATTGGCGAGAAAATCCCTTCGCTCTTGCAGATAATTGCCGATCCTATCAAGCAGCCGATTAAACGTCTCGGACAATTGATCCAATTCGTCGCCCGTGCCGCGAATCTCCAATCGCTCATGGAGCTGCGATGGCCGCAAGCCGGCCGTGGTCTCGATGATCCGCGCCAGTGGTCGCGTCGCGCGTCCAGCCAACCAATATCCGCACAGCGGCGCGATCAGCAACACGCCGCAAACGGCCAGCGCCACCAACCGGTCCAGCCGCGCGACGTCGGCGTGGACCGAGTCCAACGACGCGCCGACGCGAATCACCACGCCTTCACCCGGAACGGCATGAGCTGTCAAACGCCACTCACCCACGGTCCGCGCGGATGCTTCGCCGGCGGTGGCCCAGACGCTCGCGGGCGGAGCATGCTTTGACTGGTAACGTACCTGGCCGTCGCCGCCAAGCAAACCCGCGAACCATTTGTGTTGGGCGTGTCCAGCGTCTTTGCGATCGAGTTGTTCGTGCAACGTGGTTGCGTCTTCGTGTTCATTCAGGGCGATTTCGATTTCCCGAAGGTCTTCATGCAGTAGTTGGTCCAACTCGCGAATCAGCGTGATCCGCACTCCTTCTCGGATCGCGACTAGCGTCACGCACGCGGTCACGACCACGACTGCCGCATTCCAAATCATCAGTCGGAAACGCAGTGACCGCGTCACGGCTTTCTTACTCTGTGCGGAAGGCATAGCCAATTCCCCGCACTGTGTGAATCAATCGTTCGTCGAAGCCGCGGTCTATTTTCGCGCGCAATCGGTTGATGTGGACTTCGATCACATTCGTAACGCCTTCCCAGTTGGCATCCCAAAGATGCTCGCACAGCATTCGCCGCGTGACGGTGTGATTGGCGTTTTGCATGAGAAACTCGAGCAGGCCGAATTCCGTCGGCGTCAGTTCGATGTTCGTGTTGTCGCGCGTCGCGCGTCGCGTTCGCAGGTCCAGCATCAACGGTCCGTCGTGCAGTTCGGTCTTGATCGCTTTGCCGGCGCGACGCGCTAGCGCTTCCAGTCTGGCCGCGAGTTCGGTAAAGGCGAACGGTTTGACCAAGTAGTCGTCGGCACCGGCATTCAGACCGTTAACACGTTCATCGACCGATCCCAGCGCGGTCAGCACCAGCACCGGCGTTTCATTTTTGTCGCCGCGCAATTGACGCAGCACCTCGAATCCGGAAATATCCGGCAGCATCAAGTCGAGTACGATCACGTCGTAAGACGCGAATCGGGCGTGCCGAACCGCTTCCTCGCCGTCGGTCACCCATTCGCATTCGTGTCCCGCGTCGGACAATCCGCGCTGGACGGATTTCCCGAGCAGGGCGTCGTCTTCCACTAGTAGAAGATTCGTAGGCGTCGGCGTGCGTTGTGCGCTTTCAGCGGCAAGAGGTTCCTGGAGTTTACGATAGGTCGGGCTCTGTTATCTCGGAAAGCTGCGCATTTATCGAGAGTAGTTCCACCATTCCTTACGGAATTGTAATCCAATGTGAAGCAGGCGCTGAACCTTACGGATTTGTAATCGAAGACCGGCTTCACGATCGTTCGAGGATACGATATTTGTAGAGCACCTTAAGGACCATGAAACTTCAGCGCGGGCACCGCGGCACTCGAACCAGGAGGAAAGAATGCAACTGACGCTTTCTCAGGTCGCGAGTCTCTTCTCCGTGTCGGAGAACACGGTCACGCTGTGGGTGCGGCAAGGAAACTTGCCCGCGCACGAAATCAACTCGCAGTATCGCTTTGACCGCGCCGAGTTGCTTGAATGGGCCGCCACGCATGACAAGAGATTCTCGCCCGGAATATTCGAGGAGATCAACGGCGACCACGTTGCCGAGTTCAGCCTGGCCGATTCGTTGCAACGCGGCGGCGTGTCGTTGCGGGTGAGTGGCAATGACCGCTACGAGGTCTTTCGTGAAGCGATCGATGATCTCCCGCTTCCCGATTCGTTCGATCGCGAAGTGTTGTTGGATTTGCTGATGGCCCGCGAGAAATCAGGGGGCACGGCCATCGGTTACGGTATTGCGATTCCACATCCGCGGTATCCAGTCGTTCTGCCAGGAACCGGCTCGTTGGTGCGAGCTTGTTATCTGGAGCATCCCTTGGACTATCACGCCGCCGATAGCAAGCCCGTGGACACGCTGTTCCTGATGATCTGTCCAACGGTGCATGAGCACTTGCAGCTACTCGCGAGGCTCGCCTGCGTATTGCAGTCGGCCGACTTCCGCAACTTGTTGACAGCGCGTCCCGATCAGACCCGGCTCATCTCCGCGGTGCGCGCCGCGGAGGCCGCCTTCGCCGAAGAAACGGAGATGCAACAAGCATGACCGTCTTGGCTGAGTACGTTCGAACGCTCAATGGCAAGCCCGTGGCATTGGCCGACGTGCCGGTCGTGCCGATGGAAGTCTTCCGAGAGACGCTGAAAGAACAACTGGCACGCACCAGCAGTGAACTGTCAGCTCTGTTCGGTGTGCCTGTCGATTCGGAAGGCGTGCGAGTTTACGCCGTCGTCAGCGACGGAGCGTCCAGCGAGATCACGATCTGTGCGACCGATGTCGGCCAACGCTATCCCGCCTTGACGCCGTACATCACGCAGGCGCATTGGTTCGAGCGGGAGTTGGCCGAGCAATGGGGAGTCGTGCCCGAAGGTCATCCGTGGCTCAAGCCGATTCGTTTTCACCGCTCGTATCGCCATGGTCAGGATGCCTGGGGGCGTGTGGTCGGCGACAGAATTCTGCCTTGCGTCCAGCCGGTCGGAACAGACTACTTCAAAGTTCGCGGCGACGAAATCCACGAGGTCGCCGTGGGGCCCGTTCATGCGGGCGTCATCGAGCCGGGTCACTTTCGGTTTCAATGCCACGGCGAGCATGTCTTTACGCTGGAGATTGAACTCGGCTATCAGCATCGCGGTATCGAACGGCGGTTGATTGGCGGGCCGGACAAGCGAACGTTGCACTACATGGAAACGCTGGCGGGCGACACGTCGATTGGCCACGCCACGGCGTACTCGCAATTGATCGAGGGCTTGTCGGGCAGCGAAGCACCACTCCGCGCACAAGCAATACGCGTGGCCGCTCTGGAATTGGAACGATTGGCCAATCACACCGGTGACCTCGGTGCGCTGGCGGGCGATGTCGGATATCTGCCGACGCTTTCATTCTGCGGACGCATTCGCGGTGATTTTTTGAACGCGACCGGCCTGATCTGCGGCAATCGCTTTGGGCGCGGACTCATACGGCCCGGCGGCGTGGCGTTCGACCTGGACGACGCCATGACTGCCGATTTGCAGAAACGTCTCACGGCGGCGCATCGCGATGTGACAGGCGCGGCAAACCTGCTGTGGTCGTCGGGGTCGGTTATGGCTCGCTTTGAAAACACTGGCCAGGTATCCCTCGAGACGACCAAGGCGCTCGGCATTATCGGGATGGCGGGACGCGCGTCGGGCAACGACCGTGACGTGCGGCGGGATGTTCCGTCGGGTTATTATCGGTTCGCGCAAATTCCCGTTTCCACTTGGCACACCGGAGATGCCTTTGCACGAGCCTACGTCCGGCACCTCGAAATACAGCGTTCATGCCACTACTTGCTGGAACACTTGCCGGAAGTTCCTGGCGGCAAGCTACGGCGTGACGTCGGACCAATCCAGGCAGATGCAATTGCTGTGTCGCTAGTTGAAGGTTGGCGGGGGGAAATCTGCCACGTCGCCCTGACCGACAGCGAAGGCAAGTTTGCTCACTACAAAGTGATCGATCCCAGTTTTCATAATTGGATCGGTTTGGCGATGTCGCTGCGCGATCAACAAATTTCCGACTTCCCGTTATGCAACAAAAGTTTTAACCTGAGTTACTGCGGACACGATTTGTAAGTAGAGAAATCGTTTAACGGCAAGCCGTAGGCGTCGGCGAATTGACAAACACAGTCGCCTTCGGCTTGCCGTTAAACGAAGAGTGAAACGGACAACTCATGCTCAAAGTCATCACAGAACGCATCAAGCAAGGCTACCGCACGATCCCCTTTCCGGCCGGCGAGATGCCGCAGTTACCGGAGCGATATCGCGGCTTGCCGGTGATCGATTCGTCGAAATGTCCGGACGGGTGCGCGAAGTGTGTGGAAGCCTGCCCGACGGACGCGATCACCATTGACGGTGACATGAAGATTGACCTCGGGCGCTGCCTCTTCTGCACCGATTGCATGGACGCCTGTCCTGAAGGGGCGATTGAGTACACGCCAGACTTTCGACTGGCCACAAGCACACGCGAAGGTTTGATCATCGACGGCAAAGCGTTTGAGCTGGCTCAGTCGATCGACGAAAAGAGCCGCAGGATCTTCGGTCGCTCGTTGCAACTGCGGCAGGTCAGCGCCGGCGGCTGCAATGGTTGTGAAGCGGATATCAACGTCCTGGGCACGGTCGTCTTTGATCTGGGCCGCTTCGGAATCCACATTGTCGCTTCACCGCGGCACGCCGACGGGCTGATTGTGACCGGTCCGGTGACACAGAACATGAAGCTGGCTTTAGAAAAGACCTATGCGGCGACGCCGGCCCCCAAGTTTGTAATTGCGGTTGGCGCCTGCGCGATCAGCGGTGGGCCCTTCATCGATCACGACGAGCAAAACAACGGCTGTGACAGCATTGTTCCCGTCGACATGTACATCCCCGGTTGCCCCCCTCACCCCTTGACGATTCTCGACGGCATTTTGCGATTGTTGGGACGGATCGAAGGCAACGAACGCTAACCTGCAGAGCATCCCGCCATGAGTCACGCCACACCCTTAGTGCAAGAATCGGACGATCCCGAAACCGAGAGTCACGGCGGGCATCCGCCTCGCTTCGAACACTTGCAGCACACCATCGACCACGCCGCCCACTTATTGCCTTCGCAAGGGCCAATCACGGTATTCGTGCATCACAACACGCTGCACGCATTCGAAGACTTGCCATTTGAAGAGGGATTGCGCGAAGGGTTGAAGACCCACGGCAAACGCACACTAAGTCTTTTGTAGTCCAAGGACTCGGGCAAGATAATCGGTATTCCAA
>JAQBZB010000194.1 GCA_027622275.1 Planctomycetota bacterium
CTCCCCCTTGTCGGACAGCCTCTGAGTCTGCCCACGACTTTGCTGAGCGAGGTTCCAACCATACAACGTGACGCGCGACGCCTTGCCGCGTTGGACGACACTCGGCACGGAAAACGCCACGCGTGGGCCGGTGTCGATATCAAGCCGGTAGTAATGCTCGGCGCTTCCCGAAGAAGTCAGATCCTGAACCTTCACGACATACGAGCCGTCGGCCGGAACGCGGAAGTCGATCAACGGGTCGATGCCGAAGTAACCGCGATTGACGGCCAACCGACGCCCCGTCGCATCGAAAACCTCCAGCACGGCGCGCAGCCGCGAATCAACTCGCTCGGCCCAACACTCGATGACCACCCGTTGTCCCCGCTTCGCCTCAAAGCGGAAATGGTCCGAGTCGGCGGCTTTGTCGAGTTGGCCGTTGATGACAACGTCCAACGGGACCGGCATCGACTCCGACATGGTTTCGTTGGGCTCGAGTTCCAATTGCTCCGCTCGATTGCCAATCGCAAACGTCCGCGGCGCGCTAACTCCGTTGTCGCCGACGGCCCACAAGTCATACAGTCCCGGCGGCATGTCTGCCGGAATCGTCAGCCGAAAGCGAGTCGGCTCCAAGGACTCGCAACGGACGCCGGGAGAATTGCAATGCAGGGTTTGAAGTCCTTGCAAGTTGCTACCGCTGACCGTCACCTCCACCGACTGCCCCGCCTGCCCACCGGCAGGGAAGACGGTATTCAGCACCGGCGGCACTTGTCCGAAGGCGCTCTGTGCGGTGAGCGTCATCAAGCACGCGGCAACGGACAGCAGCGCCTTGTGGTAGCGACCGTGGACGATCATCAACAACTCCTGGTGAGCTGGCAACACTTCGAAAGTGGCTGCGCCACGAAAGGGAAAGCGGCGACAAGTCGCCGCAGTCCAAAACCTCGCTCCCAGCTGCGCGCGCGGTGGCGTTTAGGCGCGCTGTGCGATATTGATGTACGCATGCACGTGCGGGGCACCGCGGAAGTGCCAGACGAAGGACGGGCCTTCAAGCCGCCAGATGTCCCAGACCTTGTCGCCGTCGAGATCGCCCTGCTCGTAGAAAGCCATGTGCAGCTTATCGACTCCGCCGGCAGCTTTCACGATTTCCATCACTTCCGTCTGGTCTTCTTCTCGATAAGGAGCAAGCAGCACCTTGACCGTTGCTTCGACCAATTCTTTCTGGTCGCCGGATAGGTCGCTGACGGACAGGCCGCTGAACGTTCCTTCCGCGCCTTGTACCTGAACTGCATCCTCTTTCGGAGCCTTCTTCACCAGGGCTTGCTCCGCCTGTTTCGCATCGAGTGCCTTGAAGACTTCGTTGACTTGCTTCGTCTGGAAATGATACATGTTGTCGGCAGGGTTCTCCTCGCCGTGACCGTAAACAATCGGCCCGCCGAACGCCGTTTTGTCGACACTGTCACCGTCGGCACGCAGCGTCAGATGCCGCCCCGTCAACTCCCATTCGAACTTGCCTTTGCCCGGCTCGCCGAACACCGCGACGCTGAACTCGCTCATGCCTCCGGCGTCGTCTTCCATCTGTTTGATCATCCGCTCGTAACCGTCTTCGCTCGTGATGTTTCGCACGATCGTGTCGATCAAAGCTCGCTGATCCTTGGTGTAGAAGTCATCGCCAATCGAGGGCTTGGTCACATGCCAATTGGCATTCACTTTTTTGCGGAGTTCGTGATCGAAGGGGAAGCAAATGCCGAGCATCTGCTTTTCGCTTAACGATTGGTAGAACTGCTTGACGGCGGTTTCCGCCGAGCTTTGTGCCGTCGGGGCGGCGTGAGCAAAGCGGCTGTCGAAAAACATCGGAGCCGCGGCACCGACAATCGCGGCGCTACCGACAGTTTTCATGAACCGGCGACGATCGAGGTCTTGGCAATCGGAACAGCTTTGTTGGTTTGTGTTCTTCGACATGTTTTTGGCTCCAGTGTGTGATGATTACGTTCAGCGACGGGTCTACGTTGACATCACGATACGAGATCAAACGTCGCGAGGCAAGCAGCGAGCTTCGACGGCCCACGGCTTGCCTCGCGTTTTACTTAAAATCCGTTTGCTATTCAGCGTCCGGGCGTTGTGGCCGTCCACCTGGCCGTCCACCTGGGCGATCACCGCCCTCGGGGCCGCGTCCTTCCGGTCTCCCTTGGCCGCCACGGCGTTGGATCATCTGTTTCGCATACTCCAATAACTCGTCTCGGCTCAGTTTTCCATCGCCGTCGGCGTCGAAGCGCAGGGCGTTTTCGACGATCGTCTCGGGGCGGGGAGGACCATCGGGACCGCCGGGCCCACGACCGTCGGGGCCAGCACCTTCCGGCCGACGTCCCGCGCCTTGTCCTTGGAAGCTCGCGGCGATTTTCGCCAACTCTTCCTTGTCGAGAGCGCCGTCACCATTCGTATCGCCACGAGTAAGCAGCCCCCGCATCCGTTCGGGAATCTCGTCCTTCGTCAGCTTGCCGTCTTCGTTCTTGTCAAAGCTCAAAACACGAGCCAACATATCGTCGTTGTTGCTCGGTCTGCCGGCTTCGCGATCACGGGGAGGACCGTCAGGTCCGGCATCTCGCCCGCCAGGACCATCGGGGCCACCGCGACCAGGACCGCCGGGGCCGCCGGGACGACCGCCAAATCGAGGACGCAACTCGTCTTCGTCAATCTTTCCATTCTCATTCTTGTCGAGCGTCTTGAGTGCTGCGACAGCGTTCTCGATTTCCTTGGCGGACAGCTGATGATCGCCGTCGGTGTCCAAGGCTTCTTCCAACGGATGCGGCGGCGGGCGGATGCCGTCAGGACCACCGGGGCCTCCGGGCCCACGACCACCGCCTGGTGGTTGAGCGACCACGCTATAAAAGGCGAATCCAGCGACGAAGAGAATCGTAATTGCGAAGGTCATGCGTTTCATCGTTGTGTAATCCTTATAGAGGTAGGTGACTTATGGTGACGAATGGGAGATTAGCAGAAAGATGTGTGGTGAAAAATGAAGACCTCTACATCTTTGCTGTCATTCTTTTAACGCCCTGCTCGGGCTCTTTCCTTGGCACGAATTGACTGCTGGTCGGTTTCGGGAATGGCACTCTCCCAGTCGATCCCTAATTGAATGCCAAGTTGAATGTGCGACGTGTACTCGGGAGCAACGCGGGAAAACGATGCCACGGCCTGCAACAGTTCAGCCTTCGATTGCTCTGACGTCGGAATACCGGGCAACTCGCGAAGGATCTTGCCCGTCAATCCGTATGGTCCGGGCTCGACGACCAAGATTCCTTCCTTCACGTTAACACCGGGAATCGGTTTAAGTTTCTGTTGGTTTGACGTCGAGCCGTAAACAAACTGGCCTGCCAGCGGTTCGCTCCAGGCGATCTTTAGCAAAGATTTGTTGATTTCAGCCAGTCGCTGCTCGTTTTCAGCAAATGTCACGAGGACCGGCAAGTTATCACACGCCGCAACATTCAACGCGACATCGACCGAGTTCATACCTGGCAGCCGCTGGTCGGTCCAAGCGGCTTGCCGCGCGCCAGGATGTTGAAGTGCTATCAGATTCATCTTGTTCGCCATGCTGGTGGCATCGCGAAACGCGTGCTTGGGGGCTCGACCCGGTGTGATCAGGTTTCGTTTTCCATCGGGAGATAGAATGCCGAACGTCGTATTCTCCAACACGCCGGAGCGAGGCGTGAAAACACGGCTCATGAATTCGGCCTCTTGTTGATCCTCGTACGTTGCCAAACGAATGCAGACGAAGTTCCGCGACGCGGCCACCACACTTTCATGGGACAGGAAACTCCCATCCATTCCTCGCTTTCCCGGTCACCAGACGCCAGGCACACCATGACACTGCGGCGCGCCGGAGACCAGCAGAATCGGACGTCCCGTACGCTGAGCTTCGGCGAGGCCATCCTTGAGTTGCCCATACCAAGCGATGCGGGCGGGCGGCTCGGCGGCCACGGCAAGACTTGCCATCCCGAGCAACGCAATACTGAAGCTGTGTCGAAAAAACATCGTCGATTCACTCCAATCGATCCGTCGCGTTGACCTGCGACTACCAAACGATAACGGCTTCAAGATCCTTTAACGCAACGTTCGCGGCACTTTCAACAGATTAACGGGTCTCGGTCGCAGACGCCACCGAACCGAGGGGCGCGTGCGGTGGAAGCAACTGGTAAGGTCAGCGCGCAGAACTCGCATCTATCCGTTCGTCAACTCGGCCAGAAGTGCTCTTGAGGCATTGGGGCCGGCGATCTAAACTCCGCCCGCGCCGCCCAGTTCGCGGCACCAATTCAAGAACACCTCTCCGGAAAGGACTCCGGTTTGAACACTGAAGGCTTCGTGGACTTCGCCACGCTGGAAGCATGGTTTCATTGCAGGCCTGTCGACGAAGACGGCACCCCGACGAGCGAACTCTCGTCGGCTCTGCTCCGCTTTTTCCAGTGCCATCCAGACGAGATCTTTGACGTTTGGGAACTCAGCGAAGAATTCCACGTGGCACCAGCCTTGGTTCAGATCATGTGCCGACAATTGGAACACTTGTTCTTATTGGATCAAGACCCGCCGGATAGTGAGCAGTTTCGTCTCTACCACGGTCCACGCAATGCCCAATTCCGGCACCGTGTCTGGCAGCAACTAATTACTGCTGCTTCGGCTTGCCGGCCATTCAATCCGCTATCTCCTTCTAGCCTTCCTGATCATCCGGAGACGCAGTCGTCAGATCGGTTTCGGTTCCGATAAGTTCGTCATAGTGCCGATCCTTATTGAGTAGTTCTACATGCTCAGTGACAATACCGGGGTCTTGGCTCGCTTCGACAGCACGACGAATGGCGGCATCTCTTCCAGAGTTTAAGTGCGACTTGTCGTCCTCGGCCAGCACGATCACGGGAAAATCCGCTTCTTTCGCCAGGACGGCCACGGTTCGATTGCCGGCCAGTGCGACGGCGTCCCCGTTAGCCAGAATGGCCTTCGTGCCGAGCAGGACTTTGACCCGCTCTCTCGCTCGTTTCAACCACTGGAGGCGTGTTTCCAGCGTCAAGCCCTCCACGAATTCAAACCGGACCCCCGCCCGCTCCAGTTCTTCTTGCACCCGCTCGTCATCATACTTCACCCAACGATTGTTCGTGGCTGCGTCAACACGAACCGCCAGAACCTTGCCTTCAAATTTTGGCTGAGTTCGCGCCAGCAACGTCATCACGGTCTTGCTGTACCCGTAGATCAACACGACGTCCACGTCGTTGAGTACCGGGCGCGCCTTCGCAGCAACGGTTCGACAGGCATGCACCCGGTCGTTCAAGAACTGGCCGAGGTATTTCAAAACAATGTCGCGTTCGGTCGCAGTGCCAACCGCTGGATCGTTCGTCAGACTCGCCAATCTCGTCTGCATGCCGTCGTTGAATCGCTGCACCAAGGCGTTCCAAGGATGCAGCCGCATCGCCCAATTCAGCACACGTAGCAGGCCACTCTTCGGGATGCCTTCCTTCTCCTGAAGGATTAGCGATCGCAGGATCACGGCCGTCATGCTGGCCGCCTCCCCACCGCAGCGCGTTCCCGCCAGCAAGCTCGGCCACATGTCGGCCACATGTTCCTCGGCGGTCCCCAACGAGCCGTACATTTCGAATTGCAATCGCACGTGCTTAAATGCGCAGTTCGGACATTCGCCCAGAACCCGCGAGACTTCATTCAACACCGACTGCACCCCATCACACAGGTAGTCGGCGAACGGTCGAAAGTTCAACGTCACGGCGGGCAGGTAATCGTTCGCGGGCAAATCGATTTCCTGAGGTGCCGGAATATCCGTCGGCTTCGGCAACTGAGCGAAAATAACGAAGCTCTGCGTGGCCCGATCCAACTCCACCGAATGGACCCAACCCTGAGGATTGGCAAGGATCTCCAACTCCGCGCCCTCGCCGTTTTGGAACGTGGGATCGACCCATTGAGCCAGATCCACGGGCATGCGGTTAGCGGACAGATGACAAACGTCCGCGACTCGCAGCAACGCCGCCAACTTCCTCACATGAACATCGTGCGTCAGAATCTGCAGATCATCCACCGGACGGCCTGGGCGATGGTAAAGACAGATCTCACCAAGCACATTCTTCTGAAACGATGACCAACTGCAGAATTCCTTCCAGCATTCCCTCAGATACTTGGCCGTCCGGTCGTGATAGGTAGCGACCAACTTTTGCAAGTCTACTTTGTCGGGCAACGGATCGCTTGGAAAGATGCCGTGCAGCAGACCGATGTCGTGCAGCCAGACGGCGCTGAGCAACAGCAGTGCTTCCTCCGGCGTGGGCACGAAATTCTTGTGGTCGGCCCACTCGACAAAGATCAGCTTGTCCAGAAACCGTTCGACCTGTAGGAAGTGTTCGTGGCCATGGCCGGCAAACAGCTTTGGCAAGTGGAACTTGTCCACATCCGTTTCATAGAGCGAAGTCCACAGCCTCATCGCCTCGTCAAACAAGGCCTGGCACTGAGGGTCTTCCGCCAATCGCTGCCGAAGTTGACTGGCTGTTCCGTGTTGAACTGATACCGTAGTTACCGCATCCATGATGACGCAGATTTCCTTTCCGCGGAGTTCCGCGGCATTTCGCATTGACCAATACGGGTTTATTGTTCAGTGACCGTAGTCCGGTTTCCAACATCGAGTGAAACTGTGATACCGCGCTAGGCCCGCGTACGCAACTTACGGAAAGGGACGAAGCGAGATGGGCTCAAACGAAGGGCCTTGGCGATCGCGTCCGGGTGATTCCAATCGGGATAGGGAATCCGCTCGGCTGGGCAAGGATTCGGCAAGAGCTGGGGGCACTTGTCGATCGTCTTCTGGGCGGCAACCAGATAGCCGTGGTTTTGCAGGATCTCGAATTCGGCGGCGGTGAAGGTGTTCAAGTCCGTTCGAATCGAGGCGATCAGTTTTGCGGTCTCGTGTCCGTAGCCCGAATACTCGGCATGTCCCGAGCTATCGTGAATGCTCCAGAGTGCGCCGGTTTTCTGACCGGTATCACCCGGCTTTCTCCCGTAGTCCATCATCAGCCAGCTACGCCTCAGTTTGCCGATGCCATTCTGCAACAGATTCGCGTACCGCAGCACGCGACTCCCCAGTCGGTTCCAATTGGCGAACTGCATGGCACCGCCGCCGTCGGACACGAGCAGTTGCGAATGATTACGAGCCGGTTGCAATCCGAGGTTGTCGTAGACGCCGCCGTCGGTCAGACGGATTTGCCGTCGCAGATGATCCCGATCAGCACCGCGATAAGCGCCCCGCTTATACTCATCCGCGGCCAGACCGGTCTTGATCGGTGGAAAGACGGGAGGGAAACACGAAGACGCAGCCACCGCGCGGGACAGCGTCCAGTGGTCGGGAGGCGGTGACACATAGCCCGCTTGATAGTCGCCGACGCGCGACCGCGTGGACTCCCAATTCACGCCGAACGACATGTCGGTCGCACAGAACACAAACTTTGGCACGGCGAGAATGTCGGCCAGTCGCGGGTCGCGGCCCTCAAACAGATACCGCGCGTACTTTCGCCGCAGCGATTCGGCCGTCACGTGCGCACGAAGCCAGTTCCACGGCCAGCAGCGCACGAGAACCGCCGATGTCCGGATGTCGCGATGGATGAACTTCCGGAACGGCTCGACGACTCGGTCCCGCCATTCGTCATCACTGAGCGGCCCGGTCGGCCAGGGGTTCAGCCGGAACGCAAGATGAGCCCCCAGAATGCTCCCACCAGAGACGCAACTCACGAGCTTCAATCGTGGAAGCAAGCCGCATTCGTTCAGCCACCGTACCGCCCCCAAATGAAAGATGGCGGCTCGATAACCGCCTCCCGAAAGGCACAATGCGATTCCATCGTTCGGCGGAATTGCGGGCTTCATCGCGGGACTGTTCATGACGGAAGGACTTGTCGGTTGCGGTGCTGGGGCGGGATCGGCAAGGATTCACGTCGTGAGGTCTCGAATGAACTCGTCGATCAACTGCGCGGCCATCATGCTGAACGGCTGACTCGGCTCTTGGAACCGGCGCAACGCGGCCATCTCGTGGCTCAAGAGATCTTCCAGCGTTAAGCGAGTCGAGTCCATGATTTCGGCGCAGGATCGATCGAGCAACGTGGCCAACTTTCGAATAGCCGTCATACGCTGCTGAATCTGACGGGCCACTTCACAGCGGTCCCACACCAACTCGCTGCGGTTCAGGGCATAAACTTCAATCGATTCCGCTCCTTTGTGGCTGGCTTCAACGGCGGATTGTTTCTTCGGCAGAACGACGCCGTCGGTGGTGAACTCGAGGTGTTCCTGCGGATCGTCGTGGCACGGATCGATCAGCAGCGACGATTCATTGTTTTGCGAAAGACGGTCTTTCCACCGCTTGGTTTCATCCTCGAGCGGGAACCGGTTGGCCTTGCCAAGCAACACCGGTTGGGGTTGTCCAGGGATTCGTTGTTCGCGAGCCCGATTGCAGTCGATGCAGGCCGGGTACAGATTGTCCCAATCGGCGGCCAGCCAGTAGTAGCCGGGCTTCATCACCGGCTGGCCCTTTTCGTGGACCAAGCCTTTCGGACGCCAGTGCTCCACGTCCATTGGCTGCGTGCCCGCGTAACGGCTTTCGCAATAGGCACATTTGCCGTGGAAGAGCTGATAAAGTGCTTCCTTCACTTCCGCCAGCTTGTAGGCTTTGAATTCGAATGCAAAACCAGAGGCCGGCTGGCCGCTGGCGATTAAGTGGTCGTACTTCACTTCGGCGCGTTGGCGCTCGCGGTGACCGGACAGTTTTGAATCAGTCAGAACTCGCGGCGCGGGAACGGAATCTCGCCGGACGGATCTCATGTTCGGCCTCCGTCGGAATTCACTCCGTAGTCCCAGATGCTGCGAATTCGCTGCTTGGTGTCGTCGCGCAGCTCCCTTCGCTTATCGGGACTCTGAAGGGTCTGTTCCGTGGCCAGACATTCGTCGATGATTTCGTAGACCAATTGGTCGCGCCTGGTGTATCCGAGCATGTGCCGATGTTCATCCAGTCGCTGTTTGAGAACTCCGCAGCGCAGTTCCTCAGCCGTCGTGCGCGGGCGTTTCGCGAGCAGCTGATAGTATTCAGCAAACAGGTCGTCGAGCCCAGGATCGATCGTGCTGTCCATCCCGAAGTGCGGCGACGTCAGCAATTGGTCGATGCGCAACCCCGCCGGCGAAGGCAGGTCAGTGTCCCGCATCTGGACGAGATCCCCATTCCGCTGGAACACTGCGACTTGTCCGCCCACGAGCCCTCTTAAACACAGCGGATCGTGAGTTGAGGTGATGAACTGCATACTGGGAAAAGTCTTACACAATCGTCCGACAACCCGCATTTTCCAACGTGGATGCAAGTGCGAGTCGAGTTCATCGATGAGCGCGATTCCCGCCGCGTTTCGCAGGTCCGACAACGGGTGCGGCACTCCCGCCATCAGGTCACATGCCACGGCCACCAATGAACGATACCCATCGCTCAGTCTGTCGAGTCGATGTGTCCCCACCCTGACGTGCGTTGTGTCTCGCGTCAGGTCTTCTTCTTGGGGACTCTGGACGAGTTCTTTGATCGCCTTCGCCGCAATGTCGAAATGCGTGCCATCCAGTTGCAGCAGCCACGTCTCGACGTCGACGAGTCTCGCCAGCGGACTGAAGAGGTTGTCGGCAACGACGCGTGGCGGCGATCCCAGATCGGTAGGCCCGACGTTCTCGTGGGTCAATCGCGTGGCACCGTAGCCTCGCAAGAAAGGGAGCAGGTCCGGATCACTCGCCTGCTTGATGTGCTTTGCATTCAAGGAAAGTCTGAGGGTCGTGGCATCGGAGAGCGTCAGCTTAATCGATCCGCTCTTGGCTCCGTCGCGAAGCAACTTGTCACCGGTCAATCCGAGAGCTTTTCGCTCGGCATCGGATTTCTGCTTCAGCGATGGCCAAGCGAGCACCAACGCGACCGCTTGAAGAACCGTACTCTTGCCCGTGCCATTTTCACCTAGCAGCATCTTCCAACGCGCCGGCGAAGATGCTCCTTCGGAAGACTCGAGACTCGGTGCTGGATCTGAGTCGCCTTCGAAGAAGTTCAATCGAAGCTTCTGAATCCCCTTGAAGTTATTGATTTCGACGCTGTCGACGTAGACGACGCGCGTCTGCTTCGAGGCTTCGCGTGCGGAAGATTTGTGAGTTGGTTGAGTTTCGGGTGAGATCGATTCGAGGTCATGCTGCTCGGCAGCGAGTGTTCTCAATTCATCGAGCAGCAGCTTCTTCAATTCATGGCACTTTTGGATAAATGTCATGGTCGCGTTTGGTGCGATCTCGGCGTCGAGGACGCGTTTCGCCATGAGTTGACGGACCATTCCCAAATGCGCCTGTTGCGGCCCGAGCAACGCGCGAAGCGGTGCATCGTTGTAAGTCGCTTTGCTGAACTTCTCCCACGCCGCCCTCATTCCGCGGATCGCCAACTGCCGCGACTTTAACAGCTCGTTTCGATTCAACGACAGCAATTCGATCGTCATCTCGCCCCGATCAAATTCCTGGCTCGCGTCGTGAGTTTGACGCACTCCGGTAACACGACCGTCCTCATGGAACCGTAAGTACAGCTCGGGATGATCCTCGCAAGGGTCCAACAGCAACGCTCTATCGGGCTCTACTTCCCGCGGTTTGGATCGAGTTCCCGAAACGGGAAAGCGATTGATCTTGTACTTGTCACAACTGGAGCAGACCAAATACTGATTGCTCCACTCATAGGCCAGCCACCAATAGTGATCGGGATCGGTCGTTCCATCGAGATTCATCGCGTCCGAGCAGGGACGGAACAACGCCTTGGCGAGCTTGACTTTGCGTTTCACCGAGGCCTGTCGTTCGCAATACGCACACTTGTCCGCGAATAGCTCTCGCAATTCCGACTCGATCGCGATGGAGCCGGTTTTTTGGCTCTCAAACGGTGATCGCTTCTGCCGTCGCGACTTGATGTCACGACGATAGAACTCCTCTTGATCGCCCTTCGCCCTCACACACTCGGGGGAATCAAAGAACGGCGGTCGAGTAATGGCCGGTCGATCAATATATCGCATGGAACAACTGTCGCACAAAATCGCTTTTCGATGGAGTGGCTGGGATGGTACGCCCGAATTGCAGATGATACCTCCGTCGTACATAACCAACCAGCGTCGTGGCACTCGAATCAGGTGCCCGGACTAGCAGCACACTAGAAAGACACAACTCGCTTCAAAAAAAAGCTTGACGGGGCGTGTGCCATGACATAGCCTAATTTCTTGATTGGCGGTCTCGTTGACTCCACATCCAAGCGCGTTCTGCTCTCTCAGGAGACTCGCCAATCACGCGTCAGGAACCTGTCGATGTTCCGCTGACGGCGGTCATCGTCGGGAAGATGATTTACTGTCGAGTTCCGTTCGTCGAGCCGACTTGCCGACGACGGGGAAAAGGAGAACGGTATGGCAACCGCAATCACGACCAGAACGGTCACTGTAAACGCGGCCTTTCTTCAGGAGATCAAAGAGGTCAATCAAGATCTCTGGCGGTTGTTGTCGGACGTGCGCCGGATGTGCGATTCGCCAGCGACGATCGATTCGGCACCACGGCGTTTCTTTGGCTTGGTGGAAAAGCTTCGCGATGACTTGGCGTTGCATTTCGCACTCGAGGAAGCCTACGGGTACTTCGAGGACCCGATCGACGTGGCACCTCGGCTGTGCCGACAAGCCAACCAGCTGCGAGCCGAACATCACGAGTTGTATTTGATGGTCGTCGATCTCAGTGACACGTCAGAATTATTGACCCAGCCAGGTCGAGCGATCGGGACCGTGCTGACCGCCGTCGGGCAGTTTCAAGCTTTCGACCAACGTCTCCATCGGCACGAGTCGCTTGAGAACGAGCTGATCATGCAGGAATACGGTGACGACATTGGTGTTGGCGACTGATCTTCGGTGATGTGATTGTCTAGAATGGAGAAAGAATGTTGTGCGTCCGTTACGTGGCCTTTCGCTCCGCGAAAGTGCATCTGTTCGCGGAGCAACTAGCAACGTAATTCGCGCCCCATGGTGATTTCAACATGAACACGCAAGACCAAGTCGTCGGTCGTCCGATGGAAATCCTGCTCGTCGAAGACGGGTTGTTGGACGCGCGCATGGCAATCGCCTCGCTGAAACAAGGTTTGGCGCAACATCGCCTGACGCTGATCCGTGACGGGGAAGAAGCGCTGGAGTTCCTGCGGCAGGAGGGACGGTTCGCCCGCGCCCCGCGTCCAGACTTGATCCTGTTGGATCTCATGTTGCCAAAGAAATGTGGCACGGAAGTCCTCGACGAACTCCGGGCGGACTATTCGCTGAAAGACATTCCCGTCGTGGTGATGACCGCCTCGGATGACGAAGCGGATCGTGTGAAGTGTCAGCTGCTGCACGTCGATGCGTTCATCTCGAAGCCAGTCAATGTCGAGAAGTTTCTCCAAGTCGTGAAGCAGCTTAAGCGATTCTGGCTGAACGACGTGATACTTCCCGCCATCGATTGAGCCGGCGGCTCAACTCTCGCCCGCAAGACTGGTACAACCGTCAAGCTCGACGGCATCTCTGCGTTTCTTAGCACTTGGGCAAGCTTTTTCTAAGGTGCTTGAGCGGGAATCCGCGTAGACTTCAGTTGTAACGGGAAGACAAAACAGCATTGATCTAAAGGCTTCTCACCCCCGTGTAGGGCAGGTTCGGTCGCTCGATCGTTCCTGTCCTTTTTTTCTACAGCGGCAAAGTTGGCTGGGTGAGTTGAGTTCGTCGGGTCGAAATACTCGACCGACCGCTGTAATCGTGTTTGGCGGCGACGAGCTTTCGATGCCAACGAACGATGGTGTCTGGCGTGAACAGCATGCCGACTTCTTCCTGCCGTTTTCGTCCGAGTAGTTCGCGTTGCGACGGCACCGCCAGATTGTTCTGCCTGGATAAGGTTTACTGCGGTCGAATTCGGCTGAGGTTCATTCACGGGGCCTCGCTCGATCGCTGGTATAGACAGCACTTTGCGTCGACCGAACATTTTGACCGCACGCCAAAACCTTTCGGCAGAACATCCTGTCGTCGTCGCCGATACGCGGAAACGATATGAAGGAAGGGCTTCTATCCGAACAATTCCATCACCGGTCTGCCCGTGGTTAGGGGGCGCGAAATGCCGCTATTGTTCTGCGGCTCGTTGAGCGGAATGTCGAGCGCATGGTAGATGGTCGCGGCCAACTCTTCGGGGCGGATGGGGTTGCTGGTGGGATACTCGGCGTACTTGTTGGATTTGCCATACACTTGGCCACCGGCGATGCCCGCACCGGCCATGATGGCGGAGAAACATCGCGGCCAGTGTTGGCGCCCGGGAGGTTGCTGAGTAAGAACTGTTGGTGTGCGACCAAACTCTCCTGTCACAACAACGAGCGTGTTGTCCATCATGCCGCGCTCTTTGAGGTCGGAGAACAACCCGGCAAGCGCCTGGTCCAACCGCGGCAGGCAAAATCCCATACCGTACGAGCCGTCACCGAAGGCGTTCCCCATGCCCATGTTTCCACCGTGCATGTCCCAACTGCTGCTGGGTGGGCCCGCCGTATCGTGCGGTGCCTGGCCGGTCCAGCCATTGACCGTGACGAACCGCACGCCGGCCTCGACCATGCGCCGGGCAAGAAGTAGATTTTGCCCAAGCGGATGGCGGCCGTAACGGTCACGCACTTTCGCCGGTTCACGGTCCAGGTTAAACGCTTCCCGACCCTCGGGGCGCGTCATGGCTTCGTACCCCTTCTCGCGCAGGTCCGCCCAGTCCACGCCGCGCGCGTCCTTGGCCAGCGCGCTGCTCTCTATGCTGCCGAGCAACTCGCGGCGCTGGGCGAGGCGATCAGGGTCGCCGAGGTCGTAAATCGGCGGCGGCGCAAAATTGTCCATCGCCGGATGATTATCCGCCGAGCCGATGAACACCGGCGCGTAGGCTGAGCCGAGGTAACCGCCGATGCCGATGTTCGGCGCGCAAAAGACCGGAGGCCCGACGCACTTGATGAGCCATGCATTGGAGACGATGTTGCGCTTGCTCGGCTTGTGCTTGGCGACGAACGAACCCAGATAAGGCTGGTCATCAGTCACGCCCTGTTCCACGCGTTTCGCGGACTGGCCGCTGAGCAAGTTGTGCATCGCATCGAAGTGATTGCTGATGCCGCCCGGATGTGTCATCGAGTTGATGAGCGTGAACTGGTCGGTTAACTTCGCCAACTGCGTGTGCATCTCATTGATGCGCATGCCCGGCACTTTGGTGGAGATGGGCTGGTACGGTCCTCGGATCGTATCGGGCGCGTCGGGTTTCATATCCCAAGTATCGACATGACTCGGTCCGCCGCAGAGCAACACAAAGATGCACGACTTCTCGGCAGCAACGGCATTGCCGCTCGCGTCCAGTTCGTCGCTACCGATCACCATCCCCGGCATTCCCAGCGAAAGCGTGCCCAAGCCCGCTGCTACGAGGGCTTGCCGCCGGTTCAGTTCAAAAGTGTTCATCGAAATACCTACCTTCGTTCGATTTACGCAGGATGTCGGCGCAACGCGCAAAATGTCCAACTTCGTGCCGGGATTAGTTCATCTGGAACACTGCGATCGCCACCCAAGATAGCGTAAGCCGTGAGCTGGTGTCGAGTCAATTCTTCGCACGTCGCCTGACCTAAGTGCGTGGGCCTGGGGAGCATCACGGGGCGCTCGACTACTTGGGGGATTGCGGGCGGCGGCGGGGTGTTGGTCTTGTTGAACCATTGGCCGCCGCGAACCGTTCCCTTGCTCGTGGTCCAGATCTTGTTGCGATATCCGGCCAGCCAAGGTCATCTGCCATCATCAGAATGATGTGCGGGCCGCGGCGGCTCCACGGCTAACACGGCTGCTGCTGAAATGCAGCACCACGTCAGAAGTGGGTAGATGACTCTCATCGGAAAAGCCAGGCGTCAGGGGAGTTGAGGTTTCAGCGGCGTTGTGCCATCGGCTTTGTCCACCGGGTAGAGCGCGTCGTGCTGCTCCATGCTGGCGATCAAACTTTGCATCATCACATACAGGCGGTCCGGTTTTGACGCGGCGAGGTTGTTTTGCTCGAACGGATCGTCGGCGAGATTGTAAAGCTGGTAATGCGACCCCTCGGACGCTTCGGACGGATAGTAGTGGTAGATGACCTTCCAATCTCCGTCTCGATAGACCGTGAAATAATCGCTGCGATGCGGCGCGTGCGGATAGTGCATGAGGAACGTCTGCTCGCGCGTCGCGTCGGGCACGCCGGTGAGCAGCGTGTCGAGACGGGCACCATCGATGCGATGCTCCTCCGGCGCATGAATGTTGGTCAGGGCGAGAATTGTCGGGAACAGGTCGTCAACAGCGGCGGTTTGACTTTGAATCTTGCCGGCAACAATCGGTAGCCGCTGTTGATGTGCGTTGTCGGCGGCCTTCGCCCAGGCCGCGATGAACGGCACTCGCATGCCGCCTTCGTAGTGTGCGCCTTTCTTGCCGCGCAGCGGAGCGGCACAGGCGACTGCATGTTCGTGTCCCAGCGGAGCATCGGAGCCGTTGTCACCGAGGAAAAAAATGAGCGTGTTTTCCGAAACACCCAGCGCGTCGAGTTGATCGAGGATGTCGCCTAACGACTTGTCCATGCCTTCAATCAGCGTGGCAAACGCCTGAGCTGGGGCGGGTTTGCCGGAGTCTTTGTAATGGGCGGCGAAACGCGGATCGGACTGGAACGGTGCATGCACCGCGTAGTGCGACATGTAAAGATAGAAAGGCTCGTCTGCTTCCACGGCGGCGGCGACGTGCGAGTTGGCTTCGAGCGTCAAGGCCTCGGTAAGAAATGTCTCGGTGCCGTGGTACTTTTCCAAGTGAGGCACGCCGCTCGATGATCGGTTCGTACCAAGCCCGAAATTCTGCGCGCCGTAGTAGCTGCCAGGCGATCCAAACGAAGCCCCGCCGACGTTGATGTCGAAGCCGAGATTCTTGGGCTCGGCACCTGCAAAGGCCCGCGCCCCGAAGTGGCCCTTGCCGACGTGAATTGTTCGATAGCCCGCTCCTTGCAGCAGCCGCGGCAACGTCACGTCGCCCTTGGTCAAGCCTTCCCAGTTCCACTGCGGCGGCCCCCAGGGACCGGCGTTGTTCTTATCGGGATTGATCCAGTTCGTCGTGTGATGCCGGGCGGCGTTCTGGCCAGTCATGATGGCAACGCGCGTCGGCGAGCAAACGCTCATCGCGTAAAAATTGTTGAAACGGATGCCACGCGTCGCCAGCCGCTCCATGTTCGGTGTGCGGTAGTAGTCGTTGAGCGGATAGCGTTTCGGTTTGCCCGACTCGTCGGTGAGAAACGGGACCGAGGTATCCATGACGCCCATGTCATCGACGAGAAAGACGATGATGTTTGGTTGCTCGGCACCCCAGGCCGTGCCAAGAAAGCTAAGCGTCAAGAACACCAGGAACGTTTGTCGCGTGATCAAAGGCATCATCGGTACTTCTCCTCAATCGTCAATCAGTACGCGGACGCCCGAATCCGCGCTTCGTTTCGCGCTAAGTACGATTTGAACCGCCCGATAGGCGTCTTCGAGATCGCTGGAGTTTCGAACTAAGCTGGTGACGGCGCGATGAAATTGCGTCAGCATCTGCTCGCCGACGGGGCGTTCGCTTTCGAGCGATTCCATGTGGCGACCGGCTTCGTCAAACCAGATCAACGTCGACGGCAGGTCGATGAACGCGATCCCTCTTTCGCAAGCGACTTGCAACGCAGCGGGGGGACGAAAGCCGATCGCTTCGTGCCAGGTTGCTGGCATGTACTCGCCACAACTAATGTGAGCGAGCGGCCCAACACCCGGCGAAGTCACATCCGCGAAGTCCAGACTCATCATCTGGTAGTCGCTTTCCGGAGAAACAGCATCACGATGCGTGACGCCGAACACGCTCGTTGGATCACTGCCGACGACATAGCGGCACCAATCCACCAACTCGATGAAATCCCGCGATCCGTCTTGCAGTTGCTCGTCGGCCCGACCGCGTTTGATAACGGGTTGGCGGCGATGACAAAACAGCAGCTTCGGCTTGCCCAGCTGCGTCGCGATCAGCTCTTTCAAACGCAAGGTCGCCGGAGCGTGGCGGCGTGGAAGTTCCGCCATGAACGCAACTCCCGATTCTTCAATCCGGTTCTTGACTTCGTGCAAGCGTTCGACATCCAGGTCCAGGGCAGCGGCACAATAAATCGCCTTGCCGGCATCACACGCCGCAAGAATAGGCAGCGCGCCATACCAACCAGGGGCCAGCATCAAGACGGCGTCGATGTCTTCCCGCACGGACAGCGAACGGTAGCCATCCACGACAACCGCTTTGAATTCGCGAGAAATTTGCTCAGCCCGTTGTGCCACATCACAACAGATCGCACGGACCTCGAACCGATCCGAAAGGGAAAGCAACGCTAAACGATATCGCGTTTCCCACGCGTTACTGACGCCAACAACTCCAACTCGAAGCTTCATTAAGTTTCGCGGGGGAAGGAAAGAAGAATTTCGAAGAGATCGGACAGTTCGTGTACTCAGCATCGCCACTTCGCCAACGAGCAAGATTATACATCGCCGAAGTTCAGACTCAATCCGTCGCTTTCCGAGCTGTCTGCTTGCGTTAGAAAATGATTATCGACAACTTTGGATTTGAGTTTCGGGAGGGCGAGGCTCCTGCCGAGCCGTACGGCGAAAGGC